>CAYHFE010000150.1:0-13811 GCA_964355375.1 uncultured Verrucomicrobiota bacterium | reverse complement strand
CCGCCGGTTATGTGCGCGTGAAGACGCCGCATATTGCGAAGGAGAAGATGTATCTGACGAGCGGGCATCTGCCGAAGCTTTACGCGGACTCGATGTTTCCGCCGATGGAACTTCGTGAGTCCGAGGAAAAGGGGAGCGCACGCGTCTCGCGTGCCGTTTCCGGCGTCTCGCCGGAAACATCGAGCGGAGCCAATTACTCCCAACGCCGCCTTCCTCACTTTGAACGTCCGTGGGCGAAGTACCTGGTCACATTCAGCACTGTCGATCGGCAGGCACTTTCCTCGGAAGCCCGGGACATCGTTTTGAAAAGTGTGTTGTTCATGCACGAGCAGCGACGTTACGAACTTTACGCCGCGTGTGTGATGCCCGACCACGTTCACCTGCTCTTTGAGCCGCAGATTAAGGAACAAGGCCAAGATGGCCATCCCGTTTTCTGGGCGCTCTCGGAGATTTTGCATTCGATCAAATCGTTCACCGCGCATGAGATCGACAAGGCGCAGCAGGCGCAGGGGAATCCTGTTTGGGAAAAGGAATCGTTTGATCGGATCGCGCGCGGGGACGCAGACTTGGAGGAAAAGTTTCACTATATTTGCAGAAATCCTTGGGAAACGGGGGTCGCCAAACAGGACGAGAATTACCCGTGGCTCTGGACGCCGAACGCTCCTCGGCGCGACGCCGAGGAGGGCACGCGAGACGCGTGCGCTCCCCAATCGTCGCGCAAGCCTCCGCAAGCGGAAGAGCCAAACGTCGAACGCTACTACCTCAAAGCCATGAACTGCCCGCATCATCACCGCATCTTTGCGGCCGAGCCGCGCAGTTATCGCGACTTGCCCTTGCGGCTGGCGGAGTACGGGACCAATTACCGTTACGAACAATCGGGCGAGCTCTTCGGTCTCATGCGCGTCCGGTCGCTCAACATGAACGACGCCCACATTTATTGCGCTCCCGAGGATTTCGCCCAGGAATTCAACGCGGTGAACGAGCTCTACCTGAAGTATTTCAAGATCTTCGGTCTGGAGAAATACGTCATGCGCTTCAGCACGCATGATCCCAAACGGCTGGGCGAGAAATACGTCAATGAGCCGGACCTCTGGCTCCAGACCGAGGACATGGTCCGCGAGGTTCTCAAGAAGAGCGGCATTAATTACGTCGAGGTGCCGAACGAAGCCGCGTTTTACGGACCCAAGATCGATGTGCAAGTCTGGAGCGCGATTGGCCGCGAGTTCACCATCGCCACCAATCAAGTGGATTTCGCCGTGCCCAAACGTTTTGGCCTCGTGTATCGCGACAAAGACAACACCGACAAGACTCCGCTCTGCATCCATCGCGCTCCGCTCGGGACGCACGAACGATTCATCGGCTTTTTGATCGAGCATTACGCCGGCAATTTCCCGCTCTGGCTCGCGCCGGAACAGGTTCGGGTCCTGACCATCGGCGACGAACAACCGCTCGTCGATTACGCCAAGGTGATCGTGCAGGAACTGCGGGCCAACATGGTCCGGTGCGAAGGCGACTACGGCACCGACAAAATCAACGGCAAGATCCAGCAGGCCGAGCAGGCCAAAGTCCACACCATGCTTGTCATCGGCTCGCGCGACATGGCCGCCAACGCCGTCAGCGTGCGCTTGCATGGCAAAGGCAACATTGGAGCGAAGCCGAAAGCCGAGGTCGTGGCCGACATCGTGGCGGCAATCAAGGAGCGACGGGCGTAGGCTTTGGCGATGCGCATCTACATCGAAAGCACAATTCCCAGCTATGTGGTTGCACGTCCTGCCCGCGACCTATTGCAGGCCGCCCGCCAGCAACTAACCCGTGATGAGTGAATCGACCGAAGAACTGACACCCCAACGCAGCATGGATTTGGTGCTGCAGGAAATCTGGCGCATCAAAGACGAGCAGTCGGCGGCGCGAGGACACGATGTGCATCGGCTGTTCGCCGAGGCACGGGAGCGCCAAAAACATTCGGGACATCCCGTCGTCGATTTCAGCCGGACTGCGCAGAAAACACCCCGATAAAGCCCTCGCCCGCGACCTGGAATCGGGGATAGTTACCGGATTGATGCTTCCCGCCACCTGCGTGGTATCGAGAAGTCACAATCACCGACGTGCGAGTCGTGCGGGCAACCGATGAGAAGCAGGGTGGCGAGGAATCAGTCGTCAAGGTCGGCGAGGGTCACAACTTTCCAAACCGGTGTTCTTCACGATGGCGCGCAGGGCCCGGTCCAAGGCGCCGTCGAGGGGATGTTTCAATCGGGTGGGCGCCGGTTCTTGCCAGGGCATCAGGCAGAGGCGCCGCTGGCCAAGCAGTTCAGCGAGGAGGGCGGGATTCGAGCGACTGGCCAGAGTGGGCTGGCGCGGCGCCACCAAGACCACGAGCGCCTTCCGAGCGGCGGCTTTGGACAGCGCCGCCAACACCAGCAGGACCTGATTGATGGCGCCGAGTCGATTGGGAGCGACGATCAAGGGAGTCGCCCGCAGACCGGTGATCAGATCTCGAGCGTTGAAGTCGTGACCCAGCGGCGTTAACAAGCCACCCGCTCCTTCGAGAAGCAAGACGTCGCACTCGCTACGCCAGCGCCGGGCATGCGCGAGCAAGTCGTGGAGCCGGACGCGCCGCCTTTCTGCACGGGCGGCGAGGAGGGGCGCGAGGGGCGCCCGGAAGGGCCAGGGATTGATCTCATCCAAAGTTCGCGTCGCGCCCGTGGCTTCGCGCAAAATGCGGGCATCCTCGCGATCCCCAGTGCAGAGGGGTTTCAGGGCGATCACGCGGAGGCCCGCTTGGAGAAGGTGCTGGGCGAGCAGACTCGTCAGGAAGGTTTTGCCCACGCCCGTGTCAGTGCCGGTGATGATGAATGTGCGGACCTTCATGCCGAGCCAATGAAATCACAGAATCGAAGGTGTGGCGATTTGAACTCAGCAATTCTCACTTTGGCAAGTATGGAGTCCCGGCTTCAGCCGGTCGCCGCGTGAATACCGGCTGAAACAAAGACTCCATGCAACAACGGACGGTGTCTGAGCCAAAAAGGCGAATTGCTGATTTGAACCAACTCGAACTGTTCAATCGCCGCCGAGTTCGCTAGCTTCAACTTCCAGAATGATCATTAAAGTCACCTACTATCTGGAAGTCATATCCTCGTGGTGTTTCTGGGCGGAACCGGCCTGGGCGGAGTTGAAGCGGCGCTATGCGGATCAGGCCGAGTTCTCCTGGAAAATCGCGCTGATGGATTCTTCCGGCCTTCCGAAATCCCGCGCGCAATGCGAATGGTTTTATCGCCGGAGCGGCCCGATCATGCGTTCGCCGTTCCTCTTGAATTCCGGTTGGTTTGAGCCCGGGCTGAGCGAGTATCTCGCGCCCAATTTGGTCGCGGAGGCGGCCAAGGACTTCGGCGTGTCCGATGATCGCGTCCGCCTAGCTATTGCCCGCGCCGGAGTGGTGGAAGGTCGCCGGGTGGGACGCTGGGAGGAAGCCGTCGCCGTGGCGGCCGCCGCGGCAGGATTGGATGCGGACCGCCTGCGCCAAGCGGCCGAATCGGAGGCGGTGCGAGCGAGGGCCAAGGCGTCCACAGCCGAATTCCATGCGTTGCAGGTGACGCAACGGCCCACCTTCGTCCTGGAGAGCACTATCGGCGATCGCGCCGTCTTCTCCGGCTTGGCGACGGCGGCACCGTTGCTGGCCACGATCGAAGCCATGCTGAACGATGCGCGGGCTTACGCCTGCCACGCCGCTCATTTTGGATCGCCGCCGGAGGCCTGAGCATGAACTCGGACTTGCGAGACAAGGTGATCGTGATTACCGGGGCGTCGGGCGGGATTGGATCCGCCATCGCCCGCCAGTTTGCTGCGGAAGGGGCGCACTTGGTGCTGCAGTATCGCCGCCAGCGGGAGCCGGTCGAAGCGCTGCACCGCGAGTTGACCAAGGTCGAGTCGATGGTGGTTCAGGCCGATCTGTTGCGGGAGCGCGAGGCGCGGCGGTTGTTCGCGAGGGCCCTGAAGAGATTCGGCCGGGTCGATACGCTGATCGCGAATGCCGGATCCTGGGAGACGCGGGATGTGCCGTTGCACGAAATGACCTTGCGCCAATGGCGGCGGACGCTCGATTCGGTTCTCACTTCCGTCTTTTTGAGCGCGCGGGAGTTTCTGGCTGTGGTGGCGCGACAAGAACGAGGCAACGCCGTGCTCATCGGTTCGACCGCAGCCGTCTTTGGTGAGGCCGGGCACGCCGATTATGCCTCGGCCAAGTCGGCCATTGCCTTCGGCTTGACCCGTTCGCTCAAAAATGAATTGAGCCGGATCGCGCCGCATACCAAGGATTATTGCGGCGGTCGGATCAATTGTGTTTGTCCGGGCTGGACGGCTGTGCCGCGGACGGCGAGCAAACTGAGGCGGGCGGAAGTCGTGCGCAAGGTCACGGCCACCATGGCGCTGCCGCAGATCGCCCGCCCCGACGACATCGCCAACGCCGTGGTCTTTTTATCCTCGGACACGCTGGCTCGGCACATCACGGGCCAGAGCCTGGTCATCGCCGGAGGCATGGAAGGCCGCTGGCTGTGGCAGCCTGAGGAAGTGGACCCGACGATCGCTTAGCCGTGTGCCGACAGTTGAAATGGGTGGCCCGGCCGGTGAAGTCACTATTCGGTGAGATTTCGGGGAGCAAAGCCTGTGGGCTGGTAGCCCACCGGAACGGGCCAGTTGCCCGTTCCACCCTGAATCCAAGGCAGAGACACGGTTTAGCGGTCAATAGATTGAACCTTTTTCCGCCACTCCGCGATGAACGGGTGTAACCTTAAAACTGACGCCATCGTTATTATGAAAACCTTGCCCATAGTTGTCTTCGTCCTCACGCTGATTTCCACCGGAGCGCAGGCTGCCGGCTCGCACCAATACCGGACCGACCTCAATCCGGCTTTGCTTTACTGGCAGGCTTTTGCCGGGTTGCCGGAACTCTCTGAGGAAGAACGCCGACTGTTTGACCAGTACGCGATGGCGCCGATCGACGCCAAATATGAGGCGCTGGTGTCGCGCTACGACAACAGCTTTCGCCTCATCCGGCGCGCGGGCGGGCAGAAGCAAACCTGTGATTGGGGCATCGATCTGACCGACGGACCGGGGGTTCTGCTCCCTCATCTGGCCAAGAGCAAGAGCATGGTCCAGGCGGCGCGGGTTCGAGCGCGTTTCTTCCTGGAAAAGGAACGGTATGTCGAGGCGCGCGAGGATGTGGTGGCGGCATTCGTGCTCGGCCGGAACGCCGCCAGCGACGGCATCTTGGTCTCGTGCCTCGTGCAGATGGCGACCGAGAGCATCGTGATCGCATTCCTCGCGGAGAACTTTCGCGCTATCCCGACGGAAACCTTGAGGGAGATGGTGGAAGGATTGGCGGCGGCTCCGCCGCGCGGCACGATGAACCGATGCATCGAGACCGAGAAACGCGGTTTTACGGATTGGTACCGGCGTCAGATCGAGGATATCCAGGCGCGAAGTCCTGGAGACGAGAGCAAAATCATGCAGGGAATTCGGGAGCTGATGGCGACCACGATTGACGAGAAACGGAATGAGCAGAAGGCCGACGAGATGATCCAGGCCGGCGGCCGGACCAGCCGGGGCGTGTTGGCGCTCTTGGATGAAACCGCGGTCTTCTATCGGGAGATGCAGACGTTGACGGCTCTGCCTTTTGATCGCTTCAACCAGGCCAATGCAGCCTTCTTCGATAAAGTGGAGCGTTCGAAAAATCCTTGGGTCAAGTTGTTCTTCCCGGCTCTGGACAAGGTGCGCAGCAAAGAATTCGGCGCGGAGGCCAGACTGGAGATGTTGCGGGCCGCTCTGCAATATCGCTTGCAGGGCGAGCTCGGGCTCAAGGGCTGCAAAGACCCGTTCGGGACCGGCCCCTTCGCCTTCCGCCGCTTCAACTTTCAAAACACGGATCGCGGATTCGAATTGAAATCGGAATTGTCAGGCGCGTTTCCGGAAGTGGTGATTTTTGTGGAACGATCCGGCCCTCCTTTCCGCGTGCTGGGGCCGCAAGCGGGAAAATCGCTGGAGAATCAGTAAACCCCGGGTGGTCGGGCTGGCGGGGGCCAGCACTTCTCATTTTGACTCAGGACACTGTCCGTTCCACGCAGGTAGTCCCGGCTTCAGCCGGTTTTCACGTGACGACCGGCTGAAGCCGGGATTGCAGACTCGTCAAAATGTGATTGGCTGTGGTGGCGGCTGGTGGTCTTGACACTCTCCGGGATCTGTCCGAGCCTGCCCGGGACAACGGTTTTTTTCGGCCAGGCACTTCATGAAAACAGCGGTGTTGTTATCCGGCGGCGTCGATAGCTCGGTGGCCCTTCACCTCGTCAAGAGGGCGGGGCCTACGGACGTCACCGGCTTCTATCTGAAGATTTGGCTCGAGGATGAGTTGTCGTATTTGGGGAGTTGCCCTTGGGAAGAGGATCTCCAGTATGCCCGGGCCGTCTGTGATCAATGGGGCGTGCCGCTGAACGTGATTTCGCTGCAAGCCGAGTATCAGGAGCGGGTGGTGGCTCACGTCTTGGCGGAATTGCGCCTGGGTCGGACCCCCAGCCCCGATATCCTCTGCAATCAATGGATCAAGTTCGGATTGTTTTTTGAAAAGCTTGACTCAAGTTTCGACAAGATTGTCACCGGCCATTACGCCCAAATCGAGGAGCACGATGGAGTGTGCTGGCTCAAGCGATCGCCCGATCCGGTGAAGGATCAGACTTATTTTCTGTCCGCTTTGGATCAGAGCCAGCTCCGCCGCTTGTGGTTTCCCATCGGACATTTGACCAAGCCGGAGGTGCGCGCGCTGGCGCGGGAATGGACCTTGCCCAACCAGGATCGCAAGGACAGCCAAGGCATCTGTTTCCTGGGCAAGATCAAGTATCCGGAATTCGTGCGCTTTCATCTGGGCGAACGCCCGGGCGACATCATCGAGATGGAATCCGGGCGAAAACTGGCCGAGCATCGCGGCTATTGGTTTTACACGGTTGGACAGCGCCGCGGCCTCGGGTTGGGCGGCGGGCCGTGGTATGTGGTGAAGAAGGACCTCGAAGCCAATCGCATTTACATCTCTCGTTTTGACCATTACCTCGAACACGCGAAATCCCAGTTTACGGTCGGACCGGTCCACTGGATTGCCCGGGAACCGAAGTCAGGCAGTCTGCAAACCAAGGTGCGGCACAGCCCGCATCTTGCACCCTGCCAGATTCGCGCGCTCGGCGACCAACGCTGGGAAGTGACCCTTCAGGAGAAAGACCAAGGCATCGCCCCAGGCCAATCCGCGATCTTCTATGACGGCGAGATCTGCCTGGGCGGCGGTGTGATTGAATAAGCGAATTCGCCCCGGTTGAAGGTTGGGAAAGTGAGTCTGCGGACGCCGGATCCTGCTTTCGGACCAAGCTGCCAATACGCGATCGACTTTAGAGGTTCGGAGCGCGGCCTTCAGGCCGCTTCAACGGCCAGCGGCCAATTCAACGGCCTTTTCAGGCCGGTGTCGGCAGATCGGTGCGGCGAAGCGGCGCAAACGCCGCGCTCGGGTGGATCATCTGCAATCTCGCTGGACTGCTAATCATCCTCTTCATCGCCGCTGGCCCCGGTCAATCGGAGGCGGAGTTGGCCCAGTCCTCGGCCATGGGCGCCCGCGAGATGAGCCGGGTAGGGTGTCTCGACGCCTTTGACGGAGTGCCAGATGATCTGGTTGAGGGTGTCTTCGTCGGCTTGATCGACTTCATCGAAAGGTTGCTCCAGGCTCCGGCTGGCCCAGTGCAACTCCGCGCCGCGCAATTCGGCGGCCGGTTTGTTCATTTCATCCAGGGCGATTCGGTTGGTCAGGCACGTGAAGGGGGTGAGATCAGGGCGGTTGACGAAGCAAGCGGTCATCAAGGGAGCGAGCGCATCCATTTGGTTCATGGGCGGGGCGCCCAGCATTTGCTCCATCGTGTGCAGGACGGAGGTTTGATTGTAGAAATGGCTGATCACCGCGCCGCGCTTCGTGTAGGGACTCGCCACCAGGCAGAGGGACCGGTGGCCATCGACGTGGTCGAAGCCGTTTTGCGGATCATCCTCGATGGCGAAGACACAGGTCTTGGGCCAGAAACGGCTGTGCGAAATGGCGTGCACGATTCGGCCCACGGCCAGATCGTTGTCCGCGACTTGAGCCCGCGGCGTTGGGCTGGTGGGCCTGGTTCCGGAAGTATGGTCGCTGGGCAGAAAGATAATGGTCAGGTTGGGCATCTGGCCCGTCCGTTCAAATTCGCGGAATTCGGCGAGGAAAACGTCCGCGCGAATCGCGTCGGGAATGTTCATGTTCCAGCCGGGTGCGTTCGAACAACTGTAGCGGCGGAGCGTGTCAATTTGGATGTCATGTCGGAATTTGATCTGGCCCGCTCCGGTTCGATGATCGTCGTAAACTTGCTTGAACGTGGCGTTGCCCGGGACGATCGCGGTCTTGGACATTTCGCCGTAATTGCGAAAGGAAAGTCCGCGCAGCAAAATGTTGTCCCAGAGAAATCCTGAGGAAGCGTAGCTGATCGGATCGTCGCCCGCGAACGGGTAGCTGCGGGTGAATCCGCCAAACGATTTCTCCAGGTAATCGGTGGCGTAGCCTTCCATGGCCCAGGCATGGCCATCGGCCGAGAGCACGCCGTTGCAGTAGTAGTTGTCGAGCAGGACAAACTGCTCGGCCAGGGCATGTTGATTGGGCGTGACCTCGCGTCCAAAAACGCACAGGGCGGGATCGCCATTGCCTTGGGGCAGGTCGCCGAAGAGTTGGTCGTACGTCCGATTCTCCTTGATGATATAGACGACGTGTTCGAAGACCGAGGGGTCGCCGATGCGCTTGGGCACAGGCACGGGACGTTGCGGACGCGAAGTCTTCTCCAGAGCTCGCAACGCTTCCGGGACTCGGGCGTCGGCTTTGACCTGCCGCGTGAAGTTCTCGAGACGGTCAGCGATCGGGAGTTCGACCTGGCTGACGGTTCCGCGGTGGTCATGGCTATTCCAGCCTTTCCTCTTTGGGTCGGGAGTTCGGGAGCCATAACCCTTGACGTTGGCCACGTAGAGGTGTTGGGCATCGGTCGCGAGGCCCCCCGGGTACCAGGCGGCGGGAATGAATCCCTCGACATGGATGGCGCGGCGGTTGGTGACATTGAGGACGGCCACCGCGTTGTTCCCGCCGTTGGCGACAAAAAGCCGGGCTCCATCCTGGCTCAGAGCGAGCGCGTTGGGCGCACTGCCAAAGGGCAGGGCCGGATCAGGCCGGACGACGATCGTAGCGAGGACTTTTTGAGTGGCCGTGTCGATGACGCTGACCGAGTCGGAGTTGGCATTGGCGACAAAGAGCGTGGCTTGATCCCGGCTCAATTCCAGATCGGACGGGTGCAGGCCGGTGGTGATCTGCCCGGATTCGACGCCGCGATCGAGATCCACGACGGAGATCGTCCCGCTGAGGGCGACGCCGCGTTCGTCCACGAGAGTTTCCGTGCCCGAGGACTTGGCGGTTCTCTCACCTGGGCGGGGATGACGACCGCCCCAGTTCGACACGTAGGCTGTCTTGCCGTCGGCTTGGAGAACGACGTCAAACGGCGCGATCCCCACCGGGATGGCTTGGAGCAGTTTGGCCGAGCCCAAATCGACGATGCCGAGGCTGTTGCTGCGCGAGAGGCAGACATAGGCGCGGGTCTCATCGGGTGAAAGCACGAATCCGCCGGCATGAGCGGCTCCGGAGCCGCCGGGGCCGGGCAGGACGATCTTCTTTCCCCAGGCCACCTTGCCGCTTGAATCCACTTTGCCTTCGAAGAGCGCGTTTTGAGCCGAGGTCAGATAGACCCGGGCGCCGTCGCGAGTGACCGCGATGCCGTGAGTGGAACCGCCCCCTTCACTGAGCTTCAACTCCTGGCGAATCGACCACGTCGCGGCGTCGATCACGACCAAACCGCGATTGTCCTTCACATAGAGGGTCCGTCCGTCCGGAGCGAGGACCAGATCCACGGGGCGCCCGCCGAAGGCCATCGATTGGCCAGCCGGCCGGAGCAATTGATGCGTGGCGGTCCAATGGCCGGTGGGTTCGGCTGGACCGACGCGATGGATGGGTTCGGTTTGGCAACCCGCGAGGAGAAGCAGGGCCAGGGGAAGAAGAAGACGGCTGACAAGCCGGTGAGCTTCCTTGCGCTTGGCGCATGCGTGGGGACCGTGAACTCGTTCCCATGGCGGGGCGAGACTCCGTCGAGCCGTGGAATCTTGGGAGGCAGGAAAGTCAGGGCTCGACGGAGCCTCGACCCACCCAGGTTTACGGAGAGAAGAATTGGAGAGGTTGCGCATAGGCTTGATGAGAGGCCATCATTCTCTCGCGCGGTCGGGGAGAGCAAGCCTGAAAACTTTGAACTTCACCCAGCGCACTCGAGGTTGGGTCAGCGATGAAAAACCCGCAGGTAACGGTTGGAATTGATGAGGAATTCGAAGTCGGTGGGCACTTCCTCGAACCCGAGCTCGCGCAAATCCGGGTCGTTCTGCAGTCGGCCGAGGTGCCGGGAGGGCTCGGCGGCAAAAGTGACGGTGGGATAGAACCGGGCTTCGCCTCGGGTCACACGCATGATTTCCAGCAGAGATCGCTTGTGGAACTCGTAGTCGAATTGAGCTTCATAGACAAAGAGCAGATAGGAAACGAGGGTGAGATCAAATGGCGCGTCCGGAAAGGGCAGATCGGGAAGACGGCCGGAGCGGTAGCGTGATCCCTGATGCAGCGCGTAATCGCTGAGGAAAGCGCGGGAGGCCCGCTCGCGAAAACGGCCCATGTTTTCCGGCGATTGGTAGAAATCCCAGCGATAGGTGTCGAGTCCGTGGAACGCTTGGATCACGGCCCCGAGATCCTCCGTGCAGTGCCGCTCGATTTTGGCGAGCGGCCAGTCGTAGATTGGGTCGCACGCGGTCACGTCAAGTCCGAGCCGGTGCGCTTCCGCGCAGAATGAACTGACGCCGGAAGCCACGTCGAGGATCGCCTGGCCTTGGAGACCTTCGAGATCGAGAGCAAAGAAGCGTCGATACTCATCCAGGGTGCGCCCCAGGAGAACGATCTTGTCCAAGACGAGTCCGCGCCGCGCGGCAGGACGGTCGCCGGTTTTCATTCGAGGCTTCCCGCAGTGGCTCGCTCCGCGCCGGACGTCGGGTTGGGTTCTCTCGAAAGAGCTCCGGATGAAATCGTCATCTGCTCCGAAGGATTCGAAAAACCGTGGTCTCGTCAAGTGGGAACGGATGGGGACGATCACCGACACCGTTTTGGACGAATCCCGCTTCTGCGTGGTGGAAACGATTCCCGGAGGGCGTGACTCACAACATCCGCCGAAGGGCGAGGCTTCAGGCCGCTTGATAAAGCGGCCTTTCGCCGCGCCGCATGCGCAGAATGTTTTCGCCGGTGACCTCTCCGATCCGGCGCAAGGCTTCCGCGGTCTGGCCGCCGCAATGAGGAGTGCCCAGGAAATTCTCCAGGCCCAGGAGCGGGCTGTCCACCGGCGGTTCTTGGGAAAAAACATCGCTCGCGGCCCCGGCAATCCGCCGGGCTTGGAGGGCGTCGAACAAGGCCTTTTCGTCCACCAATTCTCCCCGGGCTGTGTTGATGAGAAAGCCGTTTGGCTTCATCAAGGCGAGTTGCGGCTCACCGATGAGGTGTTTCGTTTCCGGACTGAGCGGAGCATGGAGGGAAACGAAATCCGATCGCCCGAGCAGTTCCGGGAGGGCGACGATCTGCACCTTCCACGCCGCGGCAAAGGTGGTGTCCGGGGCCGTGTCGCAGGCCAGAATCTTCAGGCCGAAGGTCGTGGCTCGGCGGCACACCGCCTGACCGATCTGGCCGAGGCCGACCAGGCCAAGCGTCTTGGCGCGCAGTTCCACTCCCGGGGACTTTTCCCAACGGCCCGCTTTGACACTGGCGTTGGCTTGGGGAATCCGCCGCGCCAAAGCCAGGAGCAAACCGAGGGTCAGATCCGCAACGGAGTGCACCACGGCGGGACCGGCCAGGGCCACCGGAATGCCGCGGGCGCGCGCCGCCGCCACGTCGATGTTGTCATAGCCGACCCCATGCTTGGCGATGATCTTGAGGCGAGGGGCCGCGGCCAGGACCCGACTCGTCACCGGTTCCAATCCCGAGATCAGGACGTCGGCTTCGGCCAGGGCGGCGCTGAGTTCATCTTCGGTGGGAATCGTCTCGAAACGGTGGGGCAGGAAGACGCAGCCGGCTCCTTTCATTCTCTCGAGGGTCTCGGGACAATTCTTTCCAAAAGACCGCGCGGCCACGAGAACATTCCAATGCGGCGAAACGTTTGGTCGCCCGGAAGTCGATCCGAGGAGAGTCGTTGGCGGCGTCGCGGGGAGCCGGGGATCATCGGCCAGCGCGAGTTGCGCCGCCGCGCTTCCCCCAAAAGCGGGCGAATTCTCGGCCAGGCCTTGGGCTGTTTGACTGGGAGCGGCGTAGGCCGGCGGCGAGGTGAGGCCGGCGGTCCGGTTGGAGGGCGGAGCGGAGGCCACGCCTGCGTTGGGCGCGAGCCGCGCCGCGATCTCCTGTCGGACGAACGAGAGATAAGCCGCCTGATTCGCCTCGCGGTGCAGGGCTCGACCCAAGGGCAGCGAGGCGGCCCCGGCCTGGCACACTTCGACGCAATGGGCGGTGTCCGATTCGGCGACGACCTGCAAATCGATCTTGTGATTTCCGGCGTCAATCATCCGGCGCACTTCCCGGACGCGTTTGATGACCAGGGGATCGAACTCCGGGCCGCGTTTGCTTTCGCCGTTGAGCCGCCGCAGGAGCAAGATGGCGTCAATCAAGGGCAGAGCGCTCGGGAGCACATTCAACGAGGTGCCGAGAGCCAGGCAAAGTCCGACCTTCATCGTTTTTTCGCGAACCGCTCGAATCGTTTCGTAGAGCAGGGGCGTGCTTTCGGCCGTCAGGAAAATCAGGTCGCTCCCGGCGTCGGCCAGCGGAGTGAGGAATCGAAAGGGGTCGCGGACGGCCAGGTGGATTTCAAACGCCAGATGGGTGAGAGGGCGGAGCGCCTTGATGGTGCGAGCCGAGAGCGCTTGCTCCGGGACAAAGTAGCCATCGAAGACATCGAGATGGAAGAAGTCCACCCCGGCGGCTTCGGTCCGCCGCAGTTCCGCGCCCAACTGGGAGTGATCCGCGTGAAGCAATGCTGATCCGAGACGAATCATGTTCGGGGACTCCGGAGCGCGAACGACCGGATTAGAGATTGAGGTCTTTGAGACGTTGCAGCCATTGGCCTGTCTGTTTGGACTGGGTTTCGAGAAAGCCTTTGAGCTCGCTGATTTCTCGCCGGAGCTTGTCGAGCAGGAGAGCGTCCGCGGCGGCGTTTTTCGGCATCACCGAGTCCATCCAGCGGATGCGTTCGACCAGCATGCGCATGATGTCGATCCCGGTTTCCGGCCTCTGCTTGATCAGTTGCCGGAACCGGGCCTGGTCGATTCGCGCCAGCTTGCAGTTGGTCTTGGCGATCACCGTGGCGCTGCGCGGCTGGCTGTCGATGGCGGCCATTTCGCCGAACACTTCCACGGGAGAAAAGGTGCCGAGCATCTGATCGTGAAGGAGGACATCAACTTCGCCTTCGATCAAGATGAGCATGCAATCGCCAAACTCGCCTTCCTTCAGAACGGTTTGCCCGGCGGTGAAGGTTACGCAAAACTCGGGCTTGCAGAATATCGGAGGAAGTTTCATTGGAATGCTGTCGTTGCGGCCATCGCTCCGCCGGCGCGATTCATTGTCATGGGCTGTTGATCACAGTCCTTCGCCGATTAGGTCGGGCTCGTCT
>CAYHFE010000149.1:0-13851 GCA_964355375.1 uncultured Verrucomicrobiota bacterium | reverse complement strand
ACGAGCCGCTGGCTCGTCCGCGCCGCGTTCAGCGGCGCAAGGGGTTGGCCCTTCAACGACGGTTCCCGGTTGCTAGCACCGCCCGCCATCGCGCGGGCGGAGACACCCAAGCCGCGCCTCCCTGCCATGCGACGGTTCATGGGAGGCCTCCCTGGCCGTGTCCATGCTTTGGGACCGTGAACTGAATGGAGTGGGCGGCGTCGCGCCAGCGTCTTGGAGTGCGCCGGCCCTCCGGCGCTTTGGCCGACGTCCCCGCAAGCGGCAGAGGACTGCCCCACTGCAAAACCTGGCGGTTCATCGATCGCCTCCGTGAGCCTGCGGTTGAAATGGGTGGAACGGCCAACTTGGCCGTGCCCGGCGGCAACTTGCCGCCGAGTGTCGGTGCATCATTGACTGGAACGACAGTCAACCAGAGAGAAGCGAAGTTGGTCGAATCACCAGCCCTGGCTGCAAGCACGATTTGAACGCGTCCAGATTGGTTGATCACAGGAGTCACAAACACCACCCAATTGGTTGAGCTTCCCCCGACAGCACAGTGAATATCTTCGTTTCGGACCAAGTTTGTGTTCGAGGAACTTCCCGTCAACGTGACTCGAAACGACGGATCCGCGCCATTCACGTTGAACAACAGCAGCGTCACGGGAATTGGTTCCGTCCGCGTGTCTTCTTGGGTAGTCTTGTCGTCGATTGGGTAGAACCCGACCACCGGCCCGGTGTTCAATAACTTTCTGACTGAGGCTACACCGTCCGATTTCAAGGGGGAATCGAGGTCTGCGCTGGCAGATGCCCCAGAGCCCATCGACAAGGCCAAAAACAAAAGGACGCATCCGAACAGGGAATGTTGCCGCGAGCCTCTCGGCCAGCAGAGCAGATAGCCGAGGGGCGACGAATCAGCATAGACATCAGGCGCGGATCGTCGGGTTAGACTGATCTCGAAAAGAGATGCCGAGGGAAAGTCCTTTCTCACAGATGCTCGCGCGTTAGTCTCTCGACACGATTGGAACAAGGCAAAAGCCGAAAGCCGTCGGATCCCGAGCCGATCGATTGATCCGTCATCGACCTTTTCGACGCTGGCTCGGGCGAGCTGTTTCTTTCGAGACCTTATTGACCTTGCTCTTGTCTGCCGAACCGACATCCGGAAAGCTGTAGGACTGGAGAACACGATTCTTGCTATCCAGGATGAAAACCATAATGCCGCCTTCAGCCATCGTGCGAGCGAACTCCCGGCGCGTTGCCTCCCGTGTCCGTTCCGACAGACTATCAATGTACTCCGCAGCCGCGTAAGCTCGCACCTTCTTGCCGGCAAGGTCGCATTCAATTATCGGACGCTTCTCGGCATGGCCCTGCCATGCCCGCAGGATTGTCGGCCAATACTTCGCTATCTGTCTTGTGTAGTCACGCATCACTTTGTCAGCACCTTCGCCGCCTTTTCCATCTGCCGCCGGTGCTTCTCAGCGGCAGGAGCGGTGAGATCGATTGTGAGGACTGCCTTCAAGCGGGAGATGAATGGGTGTGAGTCGTTTCGCACTTCCTGATGTTCGGAGCGTTCATTGGTCAATATCCGAACTCAAATCCGCTCCGGCGAAGAAATCGCGTCAACTTGACGAAGACCTCCGTCACGTTCTTGCCCCGGATGGAATGGCTCTCCGGCAGGTTGCCGCAAAACGGATGTGGCGGCACAAAGGTCAACTCCATCCGGACCGGCCAAGCCCCCGCATCCAATATTTGAAGCAATCCTCGATAAGTAATCCGTTCCTTGCCGCGGCGGAACACCGCATCAATTTGCTCAACCGACTTGTACAAAACGCTCATAAAGGGCAATGCGGCGCTCAAGATGTGTCCTCAACTGTTCATGAATCCAAACGCGTCCCGACCTGGGCGCTCGTGCCCGACTCGATGGTTGACCGCTGTGGTCGTCTGGATCATGTCCATGTCACTTCAACCGACTTTGGGCTACGCTCGCGATCCACCGACACACGACACTCATACCGGCTGCCCTCATACTCCAGCACAAAGTTCCCGCTCTTCGCCTTCGGGTCACTGATCTGCCCGACCAGATAGTCAATCATCTTCTGTCCTTCCCATCGTTCAAAATCGATCTCCCTCGCCTTTGAACCCGAGGAGAAGGATGCCATGAAGTGCGCGGAATACGGTTCCAGCCGAAACGCCTTGGCGCCAATCGCCGCGGCATCCACAAGCACCCCGATGAGTTGCGGCGGAACGGGAGGTGCCTTCTTGATGTGCTTTTTGGTCATGGCGTTTGATGCGGCTCAACGTTACAAGGAAGCGACTGTTGCCGACAGGGACGGTTGAGCGCACGAGGCACTCTCGAATTGCCACCCGGCGTTGAGCGGAAACGCAAGGCGGCGGTTCGTGTGGAGTGTTTTGTTCTGCATTATTGCCTCCATCTCACTTCCCCAACTTCTTGGCGAGATACACACGCAAGGGACATTGACAAAGGAACCCGTTGCCGAATGACAACGCAAAGGAACAGGCTTTAGGATTAGCATCGAGACAGCCGAGGTAATCGACAACTCCAAAAAACGTTTCTGCTTTGCAGAGTTGGACCGTATCGAAACCACTCTCCGCACACTTGAATCCTTTGGAGCATTGGATTCCTCCCATGATCTCTTCGATCTTTTTCCTGTCTTCGGTTTTCATGATGGGTCCATGCTCGACGCCAAGGTCAGCGACGGGAGCGAGCCGGCGATGTTGTTCAATCTATCTCTGTCTCTGAGCGAAACCTCGGTCCACGCTCGCCCAATTCCTCGAATCGTGACAATCGCTGGCACGACGGCATTGACGCGGGTCAAGGCGAGCGGTCGATTCAACAGATCGACGTTTCAAACGGCGGACCTGAATCTGGTGAGTAGAGCCTTCATACTGAGGCTGTTGAAAGGTTTACAGAGATGGTCGTCCACGCCGGCGGTCTTGGCCTCCGCCATTTCGCGCTGCCCGCTTTCCGTGGTGACCATGACGAGAGGGATCGTGGCGAAGCGCGGTTGAGCCCGCACCGCTTTGACGAACTCCAGCCCGTTCATGATCGGCATGTTCCAGTCTGTCATTACCAGATCAACCGTCGTCTCGTCCAACCGCTTCAACGCTTCTCGTCCGTTTCCCGCTTCCACCACGTCCGTCAATCCCGCGCTGCCGAGAATGTTCCGCATGACCCGCCGCATCACCTTCGAGTCGTCCACCACAAGGATGGTCCGAATGGGGCGGGGCGCTGACGCGGGCTGAGTGACTGCCGACGCTGGAAAAAGACTCCCCATGATCTGGGTGACGGCGGGGATCAGGTTAGCATCTTTGGGCACATAGAAGTCGCCGCCCGCATCGGCCACCTTGCGCGTCATCAATTCGCTGTCGTTGCTGCTGATCACCACCACGGGCACGCCCGCGTAGTCCGGCATGAGCTTGAGCAGAAGGCAGAGGTCGAATCCTCTAATCGTGCCGACTTCCACTCCCGTGATGATCAAGTCGGGATGCCAGCGGATGATGCGCATCAAGGCCGATGCCGCAGACGCCTCGGTTTCGACCAGGCACTGCTTCGCCCGCAGGTCCTTCTTCAACGCGACCAGGAACAACTGGGAGCCGTCAACGACAAACACCTTCTTCCCAGCGAATGAATTCATTTCCAGTCAGCTCAACGATCTGCCATCGGTCCAAGGCACTCGAATTTGATGAAGGGCGTAAGGGCTGTCAAGTCCGCATCAATGACAGTCCGCAGTTCTCATCTTGACAAGTGTGTAGTCCCGGCTTCAGCCGGTCGTCACGTGAAAACCGGCTGAAGCCGGAACCACAAACGCCGAACGGACAGTGTCCAGGGCTAGAATGAGAATTGCTGAATGACAGTCCGCACCAATGACGCTTAGAGCCTGTTTTAAAAGGAGGAGACGACGTGAGGAGACTCACTTTTCTCCGGGTGACGCCGGGATATTTCATCGAAACTCAGAGTCTCGTTCACTCCTACGAGAGAATGGATTTGGAAGCGGTTGACCCAGGGCGGCCCGCGCTGGCGCGAGTTTGCCCTGGGCTATTATTCTGCTGGGACTGGGCCTGCACAATCCCCTTGCGGCGGCGATCGATTCGCCCGGCAAATCCGAAGGACTACAAGCTGGCGCGCTCTCGCCGGGTCAGGAGCCGTTGAAAGCGCAGGCGATTGTAACGCTGGGCCAGGATGCAGGGCAGGTTGGCCGCCACGGCGTAAACGACATTGATCACGTCGCCCCACCACGGGTTCCAAAGGAAGAACAACGGCGCACAGCCCAAGGCCAGCCAATGGCAAAGTTCACCGCGCCAAGTCTCGCGCATGAAGCGGCGCAGGTAGTCGGGATCCGTTCCGGCCAGCGCGCCTTTGGCGAAACCGCCTCCGAACCAACGCGCCGCGTCGGGCAGCCTGTCTTTCCAATGTTTAATGCCGAAGACGCGCTCGTAGAAACGCCCCTTCTGCTCCCAAGCGCGTGCGCCGCCCGGATTGAACCAGGTCAAAGGCATGCGCGTGAAGGCCCAGGCGAAACCGAGTTGGATGACCAGCCAGCCAGCTCCGTTCAGCACGATGATCCCCGGGATGGACATTTCAATCCGCACGGATCTCACGTCCTTTCCAACGGACCGTCTTGCCGGATCGCGCCACCGACCGGGCGAACACGGCGAAGAAAAAAGCGAGGGCCGCCGGGTAGAGCAACGCCAGGGACCAGCGAAACGCCCCCACTTTCCGGCTGAACCACGCCACTTGAGCGGCGCACAACAAATAAGCCGCGCCACACCAAAGCCAATCGCCCGTCGTCAGCCACAAGATCGCCGGCTGCATCAGACCGGCCATCCACGCGATGACGAGGAGCAGCTTGCCCCGCGGCGTCTGCCCAGCTCCGGACGCGAAGCCTTTCGTCCAGCCTTCGACCAGCTCAGGCAGACCGTTCGGGTACATGCGGAATGAGAACAAATCCTTGCCGCTCACGCTGTGCGCCGGGATGCCAGCGTCCCGGCAACGGCCAGCCAGCCAGAAATTTTCCAGAACCCGGCCTCGGACGGCTTCGTGTCCGCCCACCCGCTGGTAGGTCTCTCGATCCACGAGCAACATCTGCCCGAACAAGCCCTGCGGCACGGTGCTGGCGGTCATGACGAGATTGAAAAACCGTGAAAGTTCCTCGTACGGTTCCCGGACCGCGTGGTAAGGGCCGACGGAGAACGCGCCGCCGCGGTAGTTGGCCAGGATGCGAGCCAGCCCGCCCGGCTCGAACCACGTATCGGCATCCACGAACACGAGCAGGTCGCCGGACGCGGCTTGCGCGCCTTGGTGACACGCCCACGTCTTGCCCCGCCAACCGTCGGGCAGCGGTTGGGACGGAATCACCGTCGCCCCGAGCGGGCGGGCGATTGCGGCCGTGCGGTCGGTCGAAGCGTCGTCCACGACGAGGATCTCGTGCGGTTTCGCTGATTGCGAAGCGAGAGACCGAAGCAGTGCGGGGAGATTGTGCTCTTCGTTGCGGGCGGGGATGATGATGGAAACCGGCAGGGTGCGACCACTGGGCGCGCCTTTGGCGTTGAACCGCGGATGCCCCGGCGGTCCGTGTATGCCAGCAACCCGCCCCAGCACGAGGAAGCCCGCCGACCAGAGCGCCAGCGCCACGACCAGCATGATGATTTCCATTTCCATCGGCCGCAGGTCTTCTACACTTTCCGGTTGGGTGGGGCAACCCACGACGCTACGTCTCCAGCAGTTCTCATTTTGACAAGTATGTAGTCCCGGCTTCAGCCGGTCGCCACGTGAAGACCGGCTGAAGCCGGGACTACCTGCGGGGAACGGACCGTGTCCTGAGTCAAAATGAGAACTGCTGCCACGCCTCTCCCTCCTTGATCGAGGCGGACGCCGCTTCATTCCGCAGCCCTTGTCAACGGCATTGGTTGCGAGGGAAATGACTTGAAAACTGAGGTAAGGCAGGTAAGACTGCGGCCATGAGCACGGCAACCCTTTCGACAAAGGGCTAGTCAGCGCAGACCTTTCCGCCGCCCAACTGCCCGCCCTGGGCAGTCATGCCGAAGTCACCGACGCGTATTTCGTCGAACTCGCTCGTGCCCACGGCCTCAAGCTGGCGACCCTCGATCACGGCCTTTGCCAGAAGTCGTGGGCCACTGGCCTTGCCGAAGATCCGCTGTGACCAGCCGCCATGCCAGAGTCCCTCCAAAACGGCGTCTTCCTGAGCCACAACCAGGCGGACCAGCCGCTGGTGGGAGGGTTGGCGGAGCGGCTGAAGGCGGCTGGGGTACGGGTGCGGTTGGATGGCTGACTACTCTTCCGCCCCTTTCAGTGCTTGGATGATCTCTGGGACGATTGACCCGGGGGCGGCGCTCACCTTGTTCGCTTGCCCTGGGTTATCATCTGTCGGGCTTTCAGCCATTTGCCAGTCGGCAGCTTTCAGCTTATCTCCGGTCCCAGACGACGATCTTTTTGGCCACGTTCTGGCCGCAGAGAACCACCATCGGCATGCCGCCGCCGGGATTGACCGAGCCGCCGACGAAAAAGAAGTTTGGGTATTTGGTGCTTTGCTTGGGCGCTTTGAAGGCGAGGTTCTTGAAGCGGTCGTTGACAACGCCGTAGATCGCGCCTTTGTTGGAGTAATACTGCTGGCGGATGTCGAGCGGCGTCCAGCAATGCTCGAAGACGACGTGCTTCCGCAGGTCTTTCAGGCCCATGCGCTCCAGCTTGTCCACGACGCGGTCCTTGAACACCAGGTACTCCTCGCGGGTCAGTGGGTGCGCGTCATCAATGTGCGGAATGTGCGGCAGAATCTTCAGGCAATCGCAGCCGGGCGGCGCGACGGTCGGGTCGGTCTTCGAGGCGGCGACGAGATAGATGGTGGGGTCGGGCGGCAACTGGCGCTTGCGGAAGACGGTGTGGAAATGCTCGCGCTGATGCTCGGAGAAAAAGAAGTTGTGATGGGCGAGTTGCGGATACTGGATGTCGAGGCCCAGTTCGAGCACCAGTCCGGAACAGGAGGGCTCAAACTTGTCGAGCGTGCGCAGGAACGCTTGGTCCTCGCGCAGCAATCGCTCGTAGGCCGGGATGACTTCCATGTTCGAGACGAGGATGTCGGCGGGATGAAATGTGCCGTCCGGCGTGACCATCCCGGTCACGCGCGCGCCTTCCGTGCGCACCTCGGTGACTTCGCTGTTGAGGCGGACGGCAATGCCGAGTTCATCCATGAGGCGCTGGAGGCCGACGGCGATGTTGTAGAGGCCGCCGTCCACGTACCAGAGGTCGTAGCGAAACTGGATCGCCGGCAGACAGTTCATGAACGCGGGCGAGTGATACGCCGACGAGCCGACATATTTGATGAAGTAGTCGAACACGTCCTGCATGTGCCGCGTTTTGAGAAACCGTTTGACGCCGCCGTGCATCGTGCGGAACAGGTCGAATTTGAGGAACTTCCCCAACCCGTAAAACCGCCTGAAGTCGCCCGCGGTGTCCAGGCCCTGCTCGAAGTAGCCGGCATTGACGAGATCGAAGAGATCCGCGGAATACTTCAAGAACCGTTGCACGTTGGCCGGGTTTTCGCCGACCTTGCGCGCCTCCTCAGCCATACGTTCCGGCTCCGGATACAGGTCCACGACCTGGCCGTCCTCGAAGAAATTGCGCCAGTGCGGCCGCAACGCGCGGATGGGGATATAGTCGCTCATCTGTTTGCCCGACCGCTCGAACAAGCGGGCGAAGATGTGCGGCAACGTCAGGATGGAAGGGCCGAGGTCGAACGTGTAGCCGCGTTCTTTGAGCACGTTGAGCTTGCCGCCGATCTGGGCGTTCTTCTCGTGGAGGGTGACGGCGTAACCTTCCTGGGCCAGCGAGATGGCGGCCGACAAACCGCCGAGACCGGCCCCGATGACGATGATCTTCTTCATTTCTGCCGTTTCTCCAACTCCTCCCGCGCGAGCCGGTCCTGCGGATTCAGCTTCAGGGCCTTGCGGAAATACTGGTCGGCCTCGGCCGGTTTGCCCAGTGCGTCGTAGGTCTTGCCGATGAAGGCGAGGCAGCTACTCCGTCCCCAGCGCGGTTCGAGCGGCCCGGCCGCTTTCCCGGCTTCGAGAGCGTAGAGCTTCTCCGCTTTGAGCAAGCACTTCAAGGCCTCCTCCTTGCCGCCGAGCAAGTCCGGCGCGTGGTAATGGCTCATGCCGATCAAGTACTGAACGCGCGGATTCTCCGGGCCATCCCGCAAGCCCTTATCCCGGAGCCCCATCACCCGCGGCCCGAGCCACAACGCCCGTGTCGGACTCGCGGCGATACTCATGCCATAGACCGTGCCGAGCAAGGCCTGACTCTCCGCATCGTGCGCGTTCCGCTTCACTGCCAGCTTCAGCGCGGCAATCGTCGCGTTCATCGCCTTGGTCACATCTGGCCGGTTGGTGCGTGTCTCGGCCGCGCCGAGCAGATGCAGCATTCGGTGAAATTCCGCCACGCCTTTCCAATAGAAAGGGCTCCCCGACCCTGGAGCCTGCTGGCCCGCCTGCTCGAACAGGTCGGACGCCTTGGCAAATCCCGCCTGGTCCCAAGTCTGGTAGGCCGCCGTGAACGCCTCGACCCCGGCCGTCATGAGGCGGTCGCTCCGTTCGTCCGCCCACCCCAGAGCCGCGGTCAGAAAGTAACAAAGAGCCAGAGTTCGAATCATTGCTTGATCAAGTTCTACACCATCGCCGACACTCTGCCAAACCCAACATGAACTGCGCCCCGCTCATCGCCGGTCAACGCGCCTTTTTCCAGACGGGCGCCACGCGCCCCCTCGAATTCCGCCGCGCGCAGCTTCAGAGACTACTCGAGGCCGTCCAAGACCACGAAGCAGGGCTGCTGGACGCGCTCCACGCCGACCTGCGCAAGTCGCCGGAGCAAGCTTACACCTCCGAAATTGGCCTCCTGCTCGGCGAGATCCGCCACGCGCTCCGCCACCTGCCGGCCTGGATGAAAGCGCAACGCCGCCGCACTCCGCTGCTGGCCTGGCCGGCGCGCGGGTTCATCCGGCCGGAACCGTACGGCGTCGCCCTCATCCTCGGGCCGTGGAACTATCCGTTCCAGCTTCTGCTTGCGCCGCTGGTCGGCGCGCTGGCCGCGGGCAATTGCGCCGTGCTCAAACCGTCCGAATTCGCCCCGCACACCGCCGCCGCCCTCGGCCGGCTCATCGGCGCGACTTTTCCCAAAGAATACATCGCCGTCGTCCAGGGCGAACGCGAAGCCGCCGAGGCGTTGCTGCGCGAGAAGTTCGACACCATCTTTTTTACCGGCAGCACCAGCGTCGGTCGCGTCGTCATGGCTGCCGCCGCCCGGCAACTCACCCCCGTCACGCTCGAACTGGGCGGCAAATGCCCCGGCCTCGTTTGCGCCGACGCGCCGCCTGACATCACCGCGCGCCGGATCGCCTGGGGCAAATTCATGAACGCCGGCCAGACCTGCGTCGCGCCCGATTTCGTCCTCGTGGACCACCGCCTCCGCCCCGCCTTCATGGAGGCCCTGCAGCGGGCGCTCCACGATTTTTACGGCGAGGACCCAAAACAAAGCCCGGACTACGGTCGCATCATCAACCAGAAACATTTCGACCGGCTCACTGGCTACCTCAGCGACGGCCAGATCGCGCATGGCGGCCAGCACGAGGCGATCGACCTCTACCTGGCGCCGACGATTCTGACCGGCGTGCGGACGGACGCCGCGGTGATGCAGGAGGAAATCTTCGGTCCCATTCTGCCGGTTCTTGAATTCGACCAACTCGACGACGCCTTGGGGCTGTTGCGGGACCGGCCCACGCCGTTGGCCTTGTATCTGTTCACCAGCGACCGCACGACGCAGGAACACGTCCTCGCCGCGACCCGCTCGGGTGGCGTCTGTATCAACGACACCGTCACGCACATGGTCGGCCAGGACCTTCCGTTTGGCGGCCTGGGCGAGAGCGGCCTCGGCGCGTATCACGGCCGGGCGAGCTTCGACTGTTTCACCCACCGGCGTTCGGTGTTGCGCCGCTCGTTCGCATTCGATCCGAGGCTGCGCTATCCGCCCTCGCGCACCAAGCTGTCCACCCTCAAGCGGGCCTACCGTTTGCTGCTGGGTTCGTAATCCCGCTCATGGGCTGTTCCGGGGAAGCGCGGAAGCTCACCCCGCCCCCAGCCGGCCAAAACCTGGACGACAAGGCTGCCTCCAGTTCTCATTTTGACTCAGGACACTGTCCGTTCCACGCATGTAGTCCCGGCTTCAGCCGGTTTTCACGTGGCGACCGGCTGAAGCCGGGACTACATACTTGTCAAAATGAGAACTGCTGCAAGACTGCACTACGAACTGGCGGGAGCGGTGCGGGTCGGTTACATAGAGAGGCATGTCAAAAAGAGTCTTGATCGTCGGCGCCGGTCCAGGCGGTTTGGCGACCGCCTTGTTGCTGGCCAAGGCCGGGCTGGAGGTCACCGTCATCGAAAAACAACCGCGGGTCGGCGGCCGCACCTCGGTGATCGAAGGCGACGGCTACCGCTTTGACCTCGGACCGACGTTCTTCCTCTATCCACAGATTTTGGAAGAGATCTTCACGGCAGTCGGGCGCGACCTGCACCACGAGGTCCCGATGAAGAAGCTCGACCCGCAGTATCGCCTTATCTTTGGCGCGGGCGGAGAACTACTTTGCAGCTCCGACCTCGAGCGGATGGTCGCCGAGATCGCCAAGCTGGCGCCGGCCGACGCGCCACAGTTCCGCCGGTTCATGGCCGATAACCGGGTGAAGCTGGAGAAGTTTGCCCCCTGCCTGCAGTCGCCGTTTTCGAGCTGGACGGACCTGCTGCAGGCCCGTCTGCTCGCGGTGCTGCCCTACCTCAAGCCGTGGAAATCGCTCCACGCCGAGCTGGCCAGCTATTTTCGCGACCCCCGGCTGCAACTGGCCTTCACGTTTCAGTCAAAATATCTGGGCATGTCGCCGTTTCAGTGCCCAAGCCTGTTCTCGATCCTGTCGTTTCTCGAATACGAATACGGCGTCTGGCATCCGATCGGCGGCTGCAACGCGCTCACCCGCGGCATGGCCCGTGTGGCCACCGAGCTGGGCGCGACCATCCGTCTCAACGAACCGGTTGAGGAAATCCTCTTCGAGGGGCGGCGCGCCATGGGCGCGCGCACGGCGACCGGCGAATGGCGCGCCGATGCCGTCGTGCTGAACGCCGACTTCGGCCACGCCATGACGACGCTCGTGCCAAACCGGCTGCGTCGCCGCTGGACGGATGCAACCATCGCACGCAAGCGTTTCTCCTGCTCGACCCTCATGCTCTATCTCGGCATCGAAGGCCGGTGCGACGCGCTCCAGCACCATAATATTTACGTCGCCGAGAACTACCGGCAGAACCTCGACGAGATCGAGAACCAGCACGTTCTGACCGAAGATCCTTCCTTCTACGTTGCGAACCCGTGCCGCACCGACGAGACGATGGCGCCACCCGGCCACAGCGCGCTCTACGTCCTTGTGCCCGTCAGCCATCAGCACCCGAACATTGACTGGGGTCAGGAGCGTGAACGCTACCGCAGGATCGCGTTGCGGCAACTCGCGAAGGTGGGATTGACCGACATCGAAGGCCGCATTCGTTTCGAACGCGTGGTGACACCGGCCGAATGGGAGAACAAAGTTGGCATCTACCGGGGCGCGACCTTCAACCTCGCCCACAACCTCGGCCAGATGCTCCACCTTCGCCCGCAAAACCGGTTCGAGGAGTTCGAGCGGATGTACCTGGTCGGCGGAGGCACGCATCCCGGCAGCGGCCTGCCCGTGATTTTCGAATCCGCCCGCATCAGCGCGCGTCTGCTGCTCGAGGACCTGGGCGGCGTTGCCTGAACCCGCTCGCCGGGTGGGCGCGGCGGAGGCCGTTATCGCCCCGGTGGCGGCGACGAGGCCGAAGGTGGCGGCGAGAGCACGGCCACCCGATTTTCATGGGCGTGACCGATCCGGAATTCGAGCAAGTGGTGCGGGGACATTACGCCGATGTGTTCCACTTCGCCCTGAAGTCTGACGAAACGGGAAGCGGAAGCCCTGGCGCAAACCCGCCGCGACCCGGAATTGCTCGCCTGGTTCAACCCGGAAGGTAAACTCTTTCATCGTTTCGGCTTCTTTGAGGGTTTGCGGAGGTCATCCAGGATCGAAAACAAATTCGCCAAGTCCGTGGTTTGAACCGCGCCGATCTTTTCGAGGGCCTCGCGGTAGGCGGGCATCGCGCGTCCTCCCACCAGCAGTGTGACCTCGGGCGGCAACAGGTCCCTCAGCCGCGTCAATTCGCCCTCCACCCGCGGATCGTCCTCGGGATAAACGAGGCTCAAGGCCACGGCCCGCGCCCGGTTTTGCCTGGCCGCCCCGGCGATCTCCGCCGCCGGCAGACTCGCCCCGAGATAGGTGACGTGCCAGCCCAGGTTCGCCGCCGCCGCGGCAACCAAGAGCGCGCCCAGCTCATGCAGTTGCCCGGCTGGCGTCGCGACCACCATGGCCGGCGCGTTCTCCGCTCCGGCGAACGGCCTCGCCGCCTGGCCGAGGAAAAGGCGAAGCACCGCGCTGGCGAAATGCTCATGTGCCGCCGTGATCCTGCCCTCGCGCCAGAGATCGCCGATCGCCTGCGCCAGGGGGGCGACGACGCCATGCAGCAATCCCAGGGCACCCAAGGCGGTCTCCGCGCGTTTGAGCGCATCCTCCAAAGCTCGGCCGTCGAGCGTCCTCATGGCGGCGAGGCACTCATCGAGGAAGTTGGGCGGCGACGGCGCGCCCGCCAGCGCGCGCGGGGCAGCGTGGCCGTGGGCCCCGGACGATTCGGCCGCGAGCTTGCGCAGCGTGGCCGTGGGCAGCTTGGCCACGTGACCGATGCTGTGCCCCGCTCGCGTCACTTCGCGCAACAGGCTCAACCGCTCGATTTGCTCGTCGGAGTAAAGGCGGCGGTTGGTCTCCGTGCGCTCCGGTTCCACCGCGCCGTAGCGCTTTTCCCAAATCCGAATGACGTGCGCGCTCAATCCGGTGCGCCGGGCGACGAGTTTGATTGCTTGATGGGCCTCGGCCATAAATCTGGACAATAATGGGACAATTCGTGCCGCTTTGCAACAGAGGAATTTCAAATGGCTCGAGTGTAGATCAATAACCGGGACGATTTCTCTCGGATATCCTCCAAAAATCTGCCTCCTGCCGCCTTAAAGGATTAAAATGAGACAACACATTGACAGATAAACACTAATTAGACATTTTCTCTACAATTGCGATGCTGCTTGGCAGTACGCTGAACATGAAAACGCAACGTGAACATCGCAGAACAAAAGACCGTGACATCGGGTGCCGAGTGGTCCCATGCCGCAGGTTGATCGTATTCTGGACGCTGCTTTACCAGCAGTTCTCATTTTGACTCAGGACACTGTCCGTTCCACGCATGTAGTCCCGGCTTCAGCCGGTTTTCACGTGGCGACCGGCTAAAGCCGGGACTACATACTTGTCAAAATGAGGACTGCTGCTGCTTTGCACAATGATGGCCGTGGCGGCTTGGCTGGTGTGGAAAGGCGGCGGATTCGGCGCCCAGCGCAGACCGCTGGCGCTGTTCCTTGCGCAACTCGTTTTGAAAGCCACATGGACACCGCTGTATTTCGGCCTGCACAGGCCGGGCATCGCGTTTGCCGAAATCATTCTGCTTTGGCTGGCGATTGCCGCCACGCTCGCCGTCTTCCGCTCGGTCAGCCGCGCCGCCGCCTGGCTGCTCGCCCCCTACCTCCTGTGGGTCAGCTTTGCGACGGCACTGAACTTCGCGTCGTGGCGGCTGAACTGTCCATGAACCCGGGGTTGTTTGAGTGGGGAGCGCGGCCGTCCCGGCTGCACCGGTCGGCGTCTC
>CAYHFE010000148.1:0-13941 GCA_964355375.1 uncultured Verrucomicrobiota bacterium | reverse complement strand
CTTTCAAGTTGAGCGGAATGAGCCCTCACCCGTCCTTCGGACACCCTCTCCCATCGGATGGGAGAGGGACGGGGTGAGGGACCAGTTAGTTTCAGCTTGATCGCGAATTGGAATAAGTGAGGACCGTCCGCGACCCGGGAAAGTATTACTAAGAGATCGCTTACCGCACGTCGATGACGAACCTTTGGGTGGCGGCGCCGACCTTCTCCACGCTTGTGGAGAGCACTTTCTCGTTGCCCCAAGCGAGGGCCTTTTCGTCCAGGTTCCGCGTTTCCCGTTCGAGGCGGGCGCTGACCAAGACATCTGCCGGACCGGCCGTGTCTGGCTGGCCCGAGAGCAGGCCCGTGTTCTCATCGATCTTCAGCCAGGCCGGCCCCCGTTCGAGAGCGAATCGGAGTTTCTCGATGTCGAAGTAGCCGCTGACCTGCTGGTCGTTCTTCATGCGGGCGCTGAGGTCTCCGAGGGAGCGGGTGGCGCGGACCGGGTAGCGGTAAACCACGCCGAGGGTGGCGGACCCCACAGGCGTGCTGTAGATGATGGGACGAGGCCCGGTCGCGAAGTCGGACGGTCCGCTGCGCTGGCCGTGCTCGTCCACCGCCACGACGCGGTAGTAGGTCCGGTTGGCCGCGGGCAGGTCAACCGTGGGGCCCATCACCGCCAGTTCCGTGGCCGTGGTTTCGGCGATGAAGTTGGCCGGGAACCACGGATTCCAGGCGGCCATCTCCGCCTTCGTCATCCCCACGGTGCCCTGGGAGGGTTGGTCGGCAATGGTGAAGCCCTTCTCGTCACTCCCGTACACACGGTAGCGGACCGGCGCACGACCGGTGGGATGGGCGACCCAGCGGAGAGTGCCCGTCCCTTGGCCGGGATCGAAGTCGAGGGTGACGTTCCGGGGATGCTCCGGGCCGCGGGGAATGAAACTCCAGATCGAGCTCCAAGGTCCCCACAGCCCCTTCTCGTCCATCGCCCGGACGCGCCAGTAATATCGCCGGTCCGGCGTTAGCAGGCCGGGTTGAGACAAGGTGTACTGGGCCTTGACGATGATCTTCTCCTTGCCTCCGGCTGGGTCCTTTACCTTGATTACATCCGCCGTTCTGGAGATGAGCTTGTAGAAGCACATCGAGAGCGGCCACCGCAGGTCGGCGCGGCTGGACAGCTCGAAGTGGTAGTCGCCCATGGCAGCGCCATCTGGATCATGGACGGCCGGCCACTGAAACGTGATGTCCGTGCCGTCGGCTTCCCCGCCATCCGCCGGATAAATCGGAGTCGGCGGGGCCAAGGGCGGTCGCGACGCCGACCGTTCCACCCATTGGTGCGTAATCCGGACGGCGCGATCCCCGGTGGATTGGTCGGAATAGGCGAAAGAGTTTTTTCCCACCGCCATTTCCGGCAGCGCCATCGGCGCCATTTGCAGGTCGTTGATGATCGCCAGACGGCGGAGCCGCGCTGGTCCTGCCAATTGGCACTTGAGCTGGTATTCGTAGCGGGCCGGCCCAACGGTCGAGAAGAATTTGTCGATGTTGTCGGTCACCGCTTGCCAAGCCTTGCCATCCGCGGAGAGGAAGAATTTGGCCTCTGCGCCCTCGATCTCGAGGTGGCCTCCAACCAACACGTAGGGCGCGCGCATGGTCCAGATGATCGCGCCCCTCTGGCCGTCTTGAGCGGCCAGGCCGTCCGCGCCGGAGCGAAGGTTCTCCACCGTCGTGGCCCCTTTGCGCCACGTCTCTTTGGAGAAGTCCGGACGGTATTCCCAGAGACCGTTGTAGATCACCGATTCGTAGGTGGGCATGGTATGCAGCGCTCCGTGGTGCTTGACCGGATCGAGTTGTCCCCAGCGCCACACGATCGCCTCCCCGGGGCGCAGGACCATGTTCATGGTGGTGCCGACCGGGCCGCCGCGCTCGCCGGTGATGGGTCCCTCGTAGGAATACATGGCGCACATGCCCTGTCCATCCCACCACGTGTCCGGCATGAGGATGCCCTTGGAGTGAGTGCGTTTGATCAGGTCGTGATCGCGCACGAGGTCCGGTTCGCCGGCGACGGTCTGGTTGTCCCGCAAGAGATAGACGGAGTGCATGTCGCCGTCAAAGAAGTGCCAGCCGCCCTCGTAGAAGGCCTGGGAAATGCAATGCCCGAGCGCTCGGGCCGGTGCCGCCTTCAGGCCGGCCTTGCGCCAGAGCGTGGCCAGGGAAATGGAATCGTTGCCGCAGGTGTTGTAGCCGTAAACGTTGAAGACCTTCACCGGGTCGCCGAGTTCGCTATTGTCTCCGGGAGAATGATGGCGGTACTGGATCTCTTGAAACCACAGCGCGTAGGCTTTTTCGGCTTCCGTCATGCCGGGGGTGATGGCGGAAGCGACGATCCCGTCAACGTTGCGGAAGGTGTTGCGCCCATTGGAAAGCCACGGGTTGATCAGGTCAGTTTCACCCACATTTTCCATTCGCACCGAGCGGTTGGATTCCCAGGTCTGGAGCCAGGCTCCCTCCCGAGCGATGCCGCACCCCATGGGCGACCGGCAGTTGCGGCCATCCATCGTGCCGCCTTGGGTTATCTGGTACTGGTGCGGACTGGTCGCGATCTTCTCGACGTGAGACTTCGCCTGGTCCGTGGGGTGAGGCGAGGTTGCCCAGGGCGGCAAGGCCCCGTCGGCCGTGAGCAGAAGCCCGCAGGCCGTCGCGATGAGCTGGGCCAGTGCTACCCGAAGAGCTGGGCGTTGTTCCTTTCGATGAGCGGAAACGATCTGACGGGGATGCGGTCTGACACGGGCCGTGGCTAATCGGTGGCTCATAGGTCTTTGAGTTCCGGGATGAACAGCAGAGCTTTCCCGGACAGCACTTCTAGGGCAGGATAGCGTTGCCCAGGATACCGCGGTTCCGCCCCAATTCATCGATCACAGAAACGCTGACTCGAAACAATGGAGTGGGCTTGATGAAGGATCGGGACAGGCGAACCACTTGATTGGGTTCGACTTTGCCGAGGTCCTCGCGTCCGACCGTCTGGCCGTCGCTCGACTTGAAGACGGCTTCGGCGCGGCCGCGGAAGAACACGCCAAACACGCCCTCGAGTTGGACACGATCCCGGTCGGCGACGGCCGTCAGGCGGCGGTTTACGGCTCCGGCCGGCGTGACTTCCACGATCGGTTTGGGACAGCGTGTGGCGAACCAATCGATCTGGAATCGATACTCTTCTTCGGGTTGGAGCCGGGCCAGCGGGCTGAGGATCTCCGCTTCCATCAAATAGGGCGTTTCCCGGAGACTGGCCGCATTGGTGATCGCGCTTCCGTTGAGGATGAACTCACCGGCCCCATTCAGCCAAAACTCCACCGAAGCATGATCCGGATAATTGGATTGGGGGGAGAAGGTGAAGGCTCCGACCCAGCAGTGGTCGCTCCGGCCATTGACGACGGCCAGCCAGCCTCCATCCGAATCGAGTCCGACCTTGCCCACGCGGTAGTCGTATTTCACGGCCAAGGTGCCGGTCGCCGGATCCGGTCGATAGCTGGGATGATTCACCTGGCCAAACAGCGGATAATAACCTTGCGGATGGTAGCTCCGCGAGTTGATCGGACAGTAGGCCCAGAAATCATCGTTGAAACGGGTGGGATCGGACGGGTCGGAGGTGTCATGTTGGGTCACTTCCCAAATGGACCAACGGACCGGGCGCTGACTGATATTCCGCATCGCGCAATCGACTTGCACCCGGCTGCTGCCCGAAACCAGGGTGAGCGTGCGCGAGAATTGCAGCCCCGTCCGCGGATCGGGCGGGCTGGTCAGCTTGACGGCCACGCGATCCCGGGATTGGTGGGTGATTTCACCGGAGTAGCGGCCGCCATCCAGCACCGGATCGGGCGGGCCGGGCCATTGATCGTCGCGTTGCCAACCCTGGGGCGCGGGCCAAAGCTTGTCGCCGCCATAATTCTTCCAGCCGCCCTGAGCGCCGCCGTTTTCTTCCGGCGGAAAGACTTTGCCCGCAAGTTCCGGATTCACAAAATAGAACGGATGATCGGCGAGCTGAAACTGGATGACACGGCCGCCAATCTCCGGCACGGCATAGAGTGAGATCAAGCCGTTGGAGAGTTTGAGGCAATTCCAACCGCGATACGTCGTGCGCTCGACCACGCAGGAATCAGGGCCGCTTTGGGCCTGCAGGCGGTGCGGGACGATCGCGGTGAGGAGAATGATGAACGCGAAAACGATCGAGAGAAGTTTCCTCGCTGAGGAGGCGTCCACTTGCGCATGGGGCGGAACCGTAAACTCGTTCACACGGTGGGGCGAGACTCCGTCGAGCCCTGGAATCTTGGCCGGCAGGAAGGGCGGGGTTCGACGGAGTCTCACTCCACCCACGATCATGGAAAAATCTCTGTTGTTGTGCATAGGCTTGATTCAAAGGGATAAGCCGTATTCGGCCGGCGAGAATTGGGCGGCTTCGGGTGTTTGCATGATCGAGGCGATCAAGTCCTGTTCGTCCTCCGGCAAGGCATCGGCCTGTCGCTGCAATCGCTCCAGCCAGCGGATTTCCTGCGGTGGAATGCGAACCGCGCGAGTTTGGTGGGCCTGCTGAAGTTCCGCGAGGGTCGCCAGGACGGCGCGGCGGGTCCGCCGGTAAGGTGTGGGTTCGAGGACGATTTCCTGCGCCAAACGGAGCACCACATCCGGGCGCAGCACGTGAGCTTGAGGATCCAACGCCGCGTCGGAATCGACGAGCCAGTCGCGCAAGCGGCGGGCGTCTTCCTCGGACCGGGCCGCCGCCGTGTTGAGGAGACGGCAATCGTAGGCCAGTTGCTCGAGCGAGACGGTGGGGGCGTTGGTGCTGAGCAGCCGGACATTTTGAACCGATTCATTCGACCAGCAGTCGCACACGGCTTGAGCGATGTTGCCGACCGGGCTGAGGTGGGCGCAGGCGGCGGTCCGGCCTTCCATCGAGATCGGCACGCCGGCGATGGCCTTGAGATAAGGGCCTTCGTAGGCGCAGTCTTTGCTCGGGCCGATCGCGCCCATTTGGTAGGCGACCAAGCTGCGGGGGACGGCCGCGACCCGCACCACCGCCGCCAGAACGCGGGGAATGAGTTTCTGCTCCGCGAGCACCATGGCCGTATTGGCAAAGCCACACGCCGTGTCCCCGGAAGCGACGATTCCGGAGGAGGCGCAGGCGGCGGTGATTTCACGCCAGAGAAACTCCATGTCGCGCGGCGCCAGGATTCCGAGAGCAAAGACCAAGGCGCCCAGGTCGGCGTTCATGAGCGCCTGATCCGAAATTTCTTTGCCCCCCGTCGATTCGATGGCGAGCAGGTCGGCTCCGGCTTCGCCGGCCTGGTGGAAAAGCTCCGTCATGCCGTCCCAGTAGGGGCCGCTGCGCATGCGGGCCGGACGTTCGTGATCGCGGTTGTCGTTGGGCGTGAGGCGGAGCGCGGCCTTCAGGCCGTGTTTGTCGTGGTATCGGTGGAGGGTGTCGGCCAAGAGACGTGTGATCTCGGCGCCCCAGGCCGGGCGGACCGTCATCGGAGGAAGGGTTTCGAATTCGACCAGAAGCGCGGGCACCTCGAGTTCCACGGCCCGCCGGACCACGCCCTCGATCATTTCCTCGTACTGGCGGCAAACCTCCGGCCAGGTGGCCTCGCTGATTTCCATGGTGGGCAGGGTGAAGTTGATCTCCGGAATGACCGTGCCGGCGCCGATTTGGACGCCGCGGCCACAGGAAATCGGATGGACCGCCCGGCCATAGACGAAGGCGTCGAGAGACTCGATGGCGAGGGTGGGGGAGAGTGGTCGAGGCGTTTGCATGCGCGGGGGCGATCTTCGCCTAGCCGCGCGAAGATCGACATTGATTCAAGTCAACGCAAGGTCTGGGATGAGGGTGTGGCATTCAACGCTGGGAATGCGGCGAATCTGCGCGGAGACTTCTTCTCCTCGGACGCTCTGAAGTTGGGGTCTTAATCCTGAAGACTCGGCAACGAATCCAAAGCCTTCAGCTCATCTTGGGCTTCCATCTCGTCGAGTACCTGGAACCATTCGAGGGCCAGAGGGTCACTATCGTCGAGCGTCTCCATGGTTGCTCCATCTCGAAAACGACGCGCTATCAATCCTCTAATTCCTTCTTGAGGATTCCTCGAAAGGCGGTGTTGGTCTCGACTGCTTTTTCGGACGTTTTCAAAAGGCGCCCGGTCTTTCGAAGCAGATGATTCGCCTTTCGCCGCAGGCACAGTCCCTCGAAATAGAGACGTAGAAACCGAAGGAGCTTCCCATCATCGATGGCTCTTATGGCGTCTTCAAACTTCTGCTGAGCATGGCCGGACAAGCGGACAGATTCCTGAGATAACTCCATTCCGCGGCGCGCCAGACTCATTCCCAGATTGAAACTCTGGTCAGATCTTCTGAGCAGTTCCTCGAATTCTTCGTTGTCCATTGCTGATTGCCCCGGCGCTTGGCAGTTTACATTTGTCTCCAACTTCCGCTCAACGATACCGCTGACTTGCATGAAGTGCTAGTCGCGCTGATTTGAAATGAGATCTTCAATCCTTTGCCAAGTGGGCGCGTAGAAAACGAAACGTAATAGAAAGTTTTCTGAATAGGGGTCAGGCCGAACAATTGACAGTCAGCATCGTTTGCCGCTCCCCGTCAGGCAAAACGTCACATTGCTCACCGATCCCATCGCCAATTGCTGGGCAATCCATCGCTTGCTGACCGTCGTTTCCCGCCGCAACCGCCGCGCGATCCGCACTTTCCCCGCATCCCCTTTGCGCCGTTGGCTCAAGTCCGACTCCGCCCAGCCCAACTGCGCCAACTCGTCGGCAATGATCCGGCGCGCCTTCTCCTCCGCCGACTGTCCGATTTCCTCACCATAGTGTTGCGCACCCGCCCTTTCATGCACCTGTTCCAGAAGTTCCTTGCGGAATTGCTCATCCCCCAAACACCAGCCCCGCCGAACCGGTTTCCATTGCTCGGATCGTTCCGCTGCACGCCGCTCCTCCATCTCCTCCTCGAATCGCCGCCGCCCCGCCGCGCTGTCCCTCGGAATCCTCATCTCGCCGAAGACGCGATCCACGCGCAGCCAGGCCGGCCGCCGCGAAGGTGCTTTCAAGTATTCCCCAAAACTGCTCCAGCGATAGTCGCGCAACGGTTGCTCGGGGATCAGTAGTTTGGCTCGGACCGGATTCAAGTGCACATACTCGCACACGGTTCGCAAGTAACCCGAGCCGCTCCCATCGACGATCAGCGATTTGTAGCGGCCGCTGAACAGGTGGCCGAACCGCCGGTGCCGCCGGTTGAACCGCGCGGTGTAAGTGCTCAGGAACCAATGCATTCCGGCCACCAGATTGGCTTGGGGTGTTTCCAGCACCAGATGAAAATGATTGCCCATCAGACAATAGGCATGCACCTGCCACCCGGTCTTGAGGCAGACTTCCGCCAAGGTTTCAAGGAACCGTTCCCGATCCGAATCATCCTCGAAGATCGCCTCCTGCCGATCGCCACGATTCATGAGATGATAGACCGCTCCGGCGTATTCGAGGCGAAGCTTTCTGGCCATGCCAAGCAGCCTAGGCCATCCAGGGAAGGACTGTCAACTGTTTGGTCTGACCCCTTTACAGCGTTCATTGGTGAGGGAACACCTCCAACGATTGGACGTGAATCGGGGCCATGAACCCACCCCCGACCCCTCCGAGGAGGGGAGCTTCGCGGGCGGGTGCTGGTTGCCTGTTCCCCTCCTGGGAGGGGCGCAGGGGTGGGTTGGTTCATGGAAAGTATCTAGTCCTGTGACGTTTCGACTGCAACCGCTTTGGGCTGTCCAGCTACGGTCGCGGGGCGTTTCGATGGGTTTCTTCCAGCCGGGCGTTGACCTGAGTCATTCGCTCGACCAGCACGGTCCACGGTTCATCCCGGATGTTGACCAATCCGTAGTTGCTGTTCTCGCCGTCGAAGCGTCCTTCGGCCGGTTCGTCGCAATACTCGAACCAATGGAACCCCACCATGAACGGCATTTGGGCCAGTCCGGTCACGTAACGATCGAAATAATCGGCGCGGTCCTGTTGGGTGGGCACGGCTTTCCCCGCGCCTTTGGTGTTGGGAAGCCCCGAGTCCTGGGCTTTGAAGGAGAACTCGGTGAGCATGGCCGGTTTGCCGGTCGTGCGATGGAGGTTCCTCAACGCTTCCACAGGCGGGGTGTAACCGTAGTTGTTGTAGGAAATCACATCGACGAATTCGCCCATCGCTTCGATGACCTCTTGCGGCGCGTAGCCGGCAAAACGACAGCCGAGGATCAGATGATTGGGATCGACGGCCCGGATAGCCTCGCGGCAGGTTTTGAAATAGGCCCGGGCATACTCACGGAGAAAGTCGCGTTGGGCTGTCTTGGCCGCATCGCTGGACATGGGCAGGGACGTCAGCGCGGCGAGTTCATCCCAGTCTTTGAGTTGTGTCGCCCAGGCTTGATTGAAGGCATCGAGCGTGCCGTGACTTCCACGCAGCAAACGGATGGCGGCTTGTTTCCCCGGACTCTCGGCGGGGCGACTCATGAAATCTTCGAACAACGATTTCTTCGAACGCCAATCCGCGCTCCAACGCAGTTCGTTGTCGGAGAAATACCCGAGCAGAGTTGGATCTTGAGCGCGCGGGGTGCAGGAACGGCGCGCGTTCTGGCGGACGGCCTCCTCGAACTTGGGGGAGAAGACGTCGGCCACTTCGCCCTTCTGCCAGTTCGCGCCGGCTCCGGCGGCCAGGTTGAGAATCAGCGTGGCGGGCATCTGTTGCTCGAACATCTCCCGGCCCGACCACGCGCCGATGGTGTTGAAGTTCCAACTGCGGAGCCGCGCCGCCGTGGCGGCAGCCCATTTTGATGCCGTGCCGTATTTGGCGCTGGTGGCGCGTCCGTAAGGCGCATGGCCGAGCGCGGGAGACTGATCCGCAGTGAAACTGACGTGGTTGACCCCCTTGGAGAAAAACGCATTGCCTTCGGGCGACATCAGCCACCAAACCCCGTTGATTTGTTCCGTGTGGAAAAAACCGGTGGCTCGTCCGCGGACGGTTTCCCAGCCGCCGAAGCGGTCCCGCTGAGCCGTCGCGTCGATTCCAGAGAGCCAGGTCAGAATGAATAAGAGAGCGATTTGCGATTTCATGGAGTGATCTTGTTTTGAGTTTCACCGGAGTGGCGTACTTCGAATGAACCGGCTGGGTTCGCCACAAGGTGGGCGAGCGGAGCTCGGACGGATTGGCCGAGGACTTGGATATTCTCGCCTCGAGGATTGACGACGAACACTTCCACGCCGTGCGAGGTTTTGACCCGGACGGCCGCCGCGGCCGCCGCCAGGACCGGAGTGCCATCCGCGCGGGTGACGACTTCCGGCTCCAGTTCTGGAACGTCCGCCGCGCCGCTCAGCGAGACGCACCAGAGGTAGGCGGTTTCCTTTGCCTGCCGTCGGGCGATCACCACCGGGACGCGATCTTCGGTGTGAGCGCCGACACCGGTTCCGATGACGTAGGTCGTCGGCGAGCCATGGGCCATTCGCCAGCCCAAGGAAGGTGCGTCGGCCTGGGCGATGTTCAGGCTTAGGCCATTCGCGGAGGAGACGGCTTTCGTATCCCGCAGATGCGCATATCCCGGTTTGGAGCCGGCGTCAAAGGGAGCGGCGTCGGCAGGCACCGAGATCCGACCAATGTTGTGGTAAGCGAGATCGTAAGTGTGCTCCTGGGGTGCGGCAACCAGATCGATGAAGAGAAGCAGGTCATCACCGAGCAGCGCAACCGCTCTTCGATAGGTGACGCCGTCGTAAATCTTGCCCGCTTGGGCGAGGACGGCACTGAACCCGGGCGCGTTGACGAACGCTTCGCATTGGCCTTCGGCGGGTCGCTGCGATTCGCCGTCCACCGTCAGGGTATTGTGCGCGATGGTGGTGCGATACCAGCCGGCTTGGATCGGGACGCCGTAATTGGCCGTTCCCGGATCCGGCGCCAGGATTTGGCCGCGGCCGAAGAGGACAAAGCCCAGCTTGTCCGGATGCCCGTGCCCTCCGCCGTGCGGTCCATAATCGAGGCAGAACCACGTCGCGCGAGGGCCTTGGCCCGAGGCGAGGATGGCGAATCCGGAGGCCGGATTATTCCGGCTGGCTGGCTGCCAGACGGGTGCTGGACCTTCGACCGCTGCGCCATGGAGAAGGGCGGCGTCGGAATCACGGCGGCGTGAATCAATCACGAGTCGGTGTCGCGGGTCGTGATAGCGGGCGTAGGCAATTTCGTAGAGGCTGGCCTGGCTCACCACTGAAACCGTGGAGGAATCGTTGAACGCGGGCAGGCGAAGGTCGGGCATGGCGAGATCCAGGGGCGCGTCGAACATTCGTTTGAAGCCGTCGCCGTAGAGATCGATGCCACTGTGGAGCGCGCCTTCGGTCAAGTGGACGACGGCCGACACGGTGTAGAAGTGGTAACCCCACGCTCCTTCAAACCAGGCGCCGTCGGCGGTGGTGCCTTGAGCCATCTGCCGGAAGTATCCGGCGTCGGCGTTCAAGGCCTCGTTCACCAGGTTCAGGTCGCCGATCAACAGTCCTGTCAAGCCGACCGCCGAGTTCTTCCAGCATTGAATGTTGTGAATCCCCATCTTGTGTTGGCGAATCACGTCGGTCGCCGGAATGAGCAGGCCCTCCCGAACTTGCTTTTGCTCGGAATCGTCCAGCGTGTCCCAGAAACAGTCCGCGCCTTCCACCACGGTGATGAGCCAGGTGGATTCGTCGAGGGTTTGCGGACCGACCTTGCCGCCACCCACCTTGGGTTCGCCGCGGATGTTGTGCAACGGGTAGTCGCGATACTTGGCGGCGTAGGCGAGCAGGATCTCTTTGGCTTTGCCGGCATAGGCGGGGTCGCGAGTGAGCTGGTAGGTGAGGCCCAGCGTGCGAATCGCTCCGGCGAGACGGTTGTGCTCCGACGAGAGGACCACGTCATCGTAGGGATAACCGGTAAGGACTTCGCCGTCGATCGGACAGACGTGGCGCGTCGGTCCCTCGGTCCGGAGACGGGCGCCATGTTTGGGGCAGGAGTAGTAGTGGTACCACTGACTGCCCCGCGGGGGCAGGACGACGACGGATTTCAGCCATCGATCCGATTGCTGCCGTAATTCGGCAAAGCGGGCTTGCGCCCAAGGTTGGGTCGCGATTCGTTGTTTAATTTGAGGCAGATCGTTGGACGTGAAGAGCAGACGTGGATGAGCTGGCAATTGCGCGGGAAGCGGAGGCGCGCCGAAGGCCGCTCTCGAGCAAAGGCCGAGCAAGATGGCGACGAGCAAAGTTCTCATAATGGTTTGGGCTATTTTGCATCGACCGCTTTGGCCGAAGGATTCTGTTGCGGCGGAAGACCCGCGATCCTCGATCCCAGGGCGGGAACGACGGTCGTCTCGTTCAGTTGAAAGGGAGTTTCGCCGAAATTCACCGTCACGACCACGCCGTTGGCAAATTGGGTTTGCTGGACCCGGCGATCGGGCGTCAGGAACCGATGGTCCAACATTTCGGAATAACCGACGGCCCGCGCTGTTGGGCTCGTCGTTTGGTAGCTTTGCACGAACCGCGCTCGGTCTTTGGTCCAGGTCTCACGGGTGAACATGAACATCGGCGGAGTGCCGTAAAGCACGTTGAAGAGATCCCGTTTGTCCCAGAGCGCCGGCAGTTTGTTGTTGTAGTCGCCCCAGTACCATTGCGCGACCACGCAATCATGGAAGACGAGTTCCCAGAGCGGGAGACGATAACGCTCGCCCAATTGGAACTTGGCCACGCGCTCGGGCACCTCCGTCCAGAGGCGCTGCATGTCGCGTCCGGAGTCGGGGACCCGATACGGTCCCAGGCTGAGCATCCCTTCGAAATAGTGAACGAAAGGAACGGCCGCTTCGTGCCCCGTTTCACAACCCGTCACCAGATTGAGGTCCTCGGAGACATAACGCAGAAGCTCCATCTTCCAATGCCGGCTTTCCGTCCGAGTCAGCGGATGGTCGGGCGAATAACATTCCCGCCACGGGGCGGCGGTGGTGGTATCGATAAACCGGCAGCGATAGGGGCTCGACGCCATTTCGGGCGGGATGCGCTGTCGGGCGTATTCCGGAGCGCGGCGATCGCAGAGCACTCCGCAGGGATACATTTGATCATCCTTGCCTTTGACCTGCCAGCCCTTGATCCAATCGCCATTCGGTCCGAGCATCAGGTCTTTGGGCCAGGCGGCGGTAGTCCAGTCCGGATGAACGCCGCGCAGGTGCTGGAAGTTGTCCGGATTCATCACGTCCTGATAAATGTCGTAGCGGCTGGTCAGGACGGAGAGTTCATTCAGGGCGCGCAAATTCTCCGGCGATTGCCGGTTGCTCCAGAGGATGCGGTTGATGCCGGCGTCTTTCATTTCCCGGACCAGGGAGAGCGAATTCCGATCCCAGCACCAGACGTTGACGGCGCCGATGAGTTGATCGACGTCCGGATTTCGGCGACGTTTTTCCGTGAGAGTTTTCAGAAGGCCCGATTGCTCCGCGTGGGCGCGGTAGCGTTTGGCCATGGCGACATGTCCGCCCTGATCGAAGAAGACATATCGCAGTCGGCGCGCATAGCCGAATTCGCGCTTTTGGGAGTCCCATTCCGGCGCGATGGCCAAACGGCCCTCGAGACGATCGATCCGAATCGATGCGTCGTCCGGCGTTTCAAGGATGGCCATCTGGCCGCGGGTTCCGTCGGTCACGCCCCAAAACGCCATGCTGATGCCGTGGCCGCCATAAGCAATGAGCCGCATGGGCTCAATGGTCTGGTCCTCGACCGGGTAGGAAATGCCTTCGTTCATCGGCACCACCAAGTAATGGCCGGGCGGGGAGACAAACGGGTGGGGGAACTTCAACGTCCGCGGCAGGGCGCCTGTGGCGGAGAGCGTCAGGGTGTACTCAGGACGATTGGGTTCAAGCGCGACGTTGGCGACAACGTCCAAGCCCGATTGCGCCTGGACGAGGTGGAGACGCAGGGTGTTGGTTTCGATCCGGGCATCGTTCAGAAGAACATCCTTGGCTTGGGGTTGTTGAGTCCAGCGCTGGCCGGTGCGATGGTCGGTCACCGTCATGCTTCCGTTGGTCGGGTGCAGCGTGATGGTGAGGATCGAATTGGTGATCTTGAGTGTCGTTGAAACTGCGGCCCGCTGGATCGTGGCGGACGGGCTCGGCCCAATGGCGGCCTCCACCCGATGGGTGAAAATGGACTGAGACGAGAGGCAGATCGCCAACCAGGCAGCAAGAACGAACCGGGCCAGGTTCCACGTGGGAATATTGTTGAATGGCTTCATAGGTTTGTCCTCGCCAGAGCTTTGTCGTTGAATTCGGGGTGGAACGGGCAACTTGCCCGTTCCTGTGGGCTACCAGCCCACAGGCCTTGCTGCCGGAAGTCTCATTGAATCGTGACGCCAATTGCCGTGCCCAACTCGGCGGCAAGTTGCCGCCGAGCACGGCCAGGTTGGCCGTTCCACCCATTGCCATTGCATGCGCTTGACTTCCTCATCCGACCTCGGTGGGAGACTAATCTTGCTTCCGTCACGCGAGTATTGATCCAGATCAAAGAAATCCGGCCCGGGTTCGGTTTCCATGGCTTGGCAATCCCGGACCGGCGCGTGGAGTTCACGGGAACGACGGACGGTTCGGTTTATGGGGCGAGATTCATTCGACGGCAGAAAAATGACAAGTATGACCGGACGCGAAAGAGTGCTAGCTCATTTGGAGGGACGCCCGGTGGACCGTCTGCCCCTCATGCCGATCACTATGATGTTCGCGGCCCATCAGATTGGGGCCAAATACCGCGATTATTGCACGGATTATCGGGTTCTGGTCGAGGCGCAGATGCGGACGGCGGAGAAGTTTGGGTTCGATTACGTCAATACGATGTCCGATCCGGCGCGCGAGGCGGCCGATTGCGGAGCGGTCGTCGAGTTTTTTGATCACCAACCGGCGGCTCTG
>CAYHFE010000147.1:0-13950 GCA_964355375.1 uncultured Verrucomicrobiota bacterium | reverse complement strand
ACACCATCGTCATCTACTCCGCCGACAACGGCTGGTATCTCGGCGACCTCGGCCTCTACGACAAACGCTTCATGTACGAACCCGGCCTGAATGTGCCGCTCCTCGCGCGCGGCCCCGGCATCAAGGCGGGCGGCATCCCCGCGCCGTTCGTGGCGAACATCGACCTCGCGCCTACGTTCCTCGACCTCGCCGGCCTGCCCATCCCGGCGTCGATGCAGGGCCGTTCGCTCGTCCCGCTGCTGCGCGGCGAATCGCCCGCCGACTGGCGCACCACCTTCTACTACCGTTACTACCACGACCCCGGCCATCACAACACCGCCGCTCACCTCGGCGTCCGCACGGCCACGCACAAGCTCATCCATTACTGGAAGAAGGATGCCTACGAAATGTTCGACCTGACCAAGGACCCGACCGAGCAACACAATCTTCTCCACTCCGAGGCCGAGGCCAAGAAGCCCGAAGTGGCCGCCAAGTTCGCCGAGTTGAAAGCCGAAATCGCCCGCCTGCAAAAGGAATACAAGGACGACGGCCAATACGCTGACCCCGCCACCTGGCCCGCGGGCAGCGCCGACGGTCCCTTCGATGCCTATAAGCCCACCGGCACCAAGACCATCTCCGAAGCCATCTCGGCCGCGGCCAACGGCGTGAGCATCATCGGCGAGGACTTTCACATCAACGGCCGGCCGACCTACGCCGGGCGCTCCTGGAACGGACATCGCATTGAAGGTTTGCTCCTCAACTCGCGCATGGTGCAGGCGACTTACGACGACTTGAATCCCGAGACGGCGAAACGCTGGGCCTACGCCGACACGGGCCAGTGGGACGCGGAACGCAACGTGCGTGCGTTCATCGCCGCGATGCCGGAGTGGAAGCGGCACGGCTTGCTCGCGGTCACGGTCAATTTCCAGGGCGGCTCGCCCGAGGGTTATTCAGGCCAACAGAACTGGGAGAGCGGCGCCTTCAACGTCGAGGGCGGGCTGCGTCCGGAGTTCGCCGACCGGATGCGGCGCGTCCTCGATGCGGCCAATGCGCAGGGAATGGTGGTCATCCTCGGCTACTTCTACTTCGGCCAGGACCAGCGGCTGCGCGACGAGGCTGCCGTCATCCGCGCCACGGACGAAGCCACGCGCTGGCTGCTCGACGGCGGCTGGCGCAACGTGCTTGTGGAGGTGAACAACGAGACCAACGTCAAGGCTTACGACCACGACATTCTGCGGCCGGCCCGCATTCATGAACTCATCGAACGCGTGCGCCAAGCCGGACGCGAGGGTCATCGTCTGCTCGTCGGCACCAGCTATGGCGGCGGCGCCATCCCCCAGGAAAACGTGGTGCGCGTGTCGGATTTCCTGTTGCTCCACGGCAACGGGGTGAAGGATCCGAAGCGCATCACCGAGATGGTGCAACAAACCCGCGCCGTCCCCGGCTACAAACCGATGCCCATCCTCTTCAACGAAGATGACCACGAAAACTTTGATCAACCCGCGAACAACTTCGCCGCCGCCCTCGCCGAGCACGTTTCCTGGGGCTGGTTCGACTTCCGCCGCCCGGGCGAAGGAATGGACGAAGGCTACCAATCGCCGCCCGTGAACTGGGGTCTCAGCTCCGCGCGCAAACGCGCGTTCTTCAAATATCTCGCGGAAATCACCGGCAACACCAACCCCTGAAGAGAAGAGTTTCTCAAGGAGTCCGGCTTTGGCGCCGCCGCGCCGGGTTCGGTCAGAGGCGTTTGCGAATCTCTTCCTTCGGCATGGTCATCTTCTCCGGATGGGCGTCGAGCCACTTCAGAAAATCGTCCGTGATGGCAGGGGTCCAGCGACCATCAATTTGGCCCGGCGTATAGACGCCTTCGCGCAACCGCAAGTGGCCAAATTGGTCCTTGAGGGAAATAACCTCGGACGAAACCACGACCTTCTCGGCGAGATGCGGAGGAATGAAAATGATGCCTTCCCGTTTGGCCAGAACCACGTCTCCAGGCAACACCGTGATCGAACCGATCCGTGTCGGCACGTTGATTCCGGAGAGAACCATGTCCTTGATCGCCGACGGATGCCAACCCCGGACGAAGGCGTTGAAGCCCTCGATCTCCTCGAGACCTTCCAAGTCGCGCACGCTGCCATCGAAGACGACGCCCGTCTTGGAGTGGGCGTAAATGGAGTTGCCCAGATTGTCACCGATCAAGGTCCCATCCGCGACTTTGCCGTAAGAATTCGCCACATAGACGTCGCCATTTTGGAGCATGTCGATGGGCCAGGAATTGGAGGCTCCGATGCGCCCCTGCGCTTTGCCCTGCGCCATGACGCGCTCGGACAGATCGGGACGGCTCGGCAGATACACGGCGGTCAGGGCGCGTCCGACCATGACTTTGTTCGGATGAATGACCTTCCAGTCGCCTTCGAATTGGTTGCGATAGCCATCGCGTCCGATCACTTCCCAGGCTTCCTCGATCGAGACCTTCTTCATCCGCTCCAAAATGCTGTCCGGCACCTTGGGGCGACCGTCCGGATACCGTTCTCCCGTCCACTTGGCGGTTAAGGCGAGCATCTCCTCTTTCGTGAGGGTCAAGGCGTGGGAAATCGCCATGGTGGCAAATAGTGTCAGAAGAATTGCGGTCACTCGTTTCAAGTTCATGGATAGAGGAATTTTTTGTTTGAGTTTTTGTTGAGTGTGCGCTGTATCTTCAAGGAACCACTCCGTGAAAAGCAAGGCGTTTTGGCCCGGGCCGAATTTGCCGCGCGCGGGCCAACAATAGACCAGCCAATCCTCACTCACATTCAACCGATCAGGACTCTTTATGGCAACCCACATTTCCAGACAAACACCGGCGGCCGGTGAACCCCTCGGGCGGCGGTCCTTCTTGAAGACCGCCCTCGCCGGCAGCGTCGGCGCTTGGTTCACATCTTGGGAAGATGAAGTCGCTTTCGCCGCGGAAGGAGTGAATCGCAATTCGAGCCCATCCACCCTGCGGATCACCGATTTGCGCATCGCGGAGATCCGGGGCGCGCCCATGCGGGTGCCGCTCCTCCGGATCGACACCAACCAGGGGATTTATGGTTTGGGTGAAGTGCGGGACGGAGGAAGCAAGCGATACGCCCTCTTTCTCAAGAGTCGGCTCCTCGGCGAAAACCCGTGCGACATCGAGAAGGTCTTCAAGAAGATCAAGCAATTCGGGCATCATGGCCGTCAGGGCGGCGGCGTCTCGGGAGTGGAGATGGCCCTCTGGGATCTGGCCGGCAAGGCCTACGGCGTGCCGGTCTATCAATTGCTTGGCGGCAAGTACCGGGATCGGATCCGCCTCTACTGCGACACCCCCGAGTCCAACAACCCGGAAGTCTATGCCCAACGCATGAAAGAGCGGGTGGCCAAGGGATTCACGTTTCTGAAAATGGATTTGGGCATCCCACTCCTGCGCAACATTCCCGGCACGTTGAATCTTCCCGGCAACTTCGATTGGCGAAATTATCAGCAGACGGAACATCCGTTCACCCAAGTGCAGATCACGGACAAAGGGCTGGACAAGATGGCCGAACATGTGGCGCGGATCCGGGAAATCATCGGCTACGAATTGCCTCTGGCGGCCGACCATTTCGGGCACATCGGGGTCAATAGCTGCATTCGGCTCGGCAAACACCTGGAGCGTTACCAGATGGCCTGGCTGGAAGATTTGGTGCCGTGGAAGTACACCGAAATGTGGAAGGAAATCACCCACGCGATCGATGTCCCGACTCTGACCGGCGAGGACATCTATCTCAAGGAGGAGTTCATCAAGTTGATCGACCAACGCGCCGTCGATATGGTTCACCCCGACCTGGCGACGGCGGGCGGGATTATGGAAACCAAACGCATCGGCGATTACGCGGAAGAGCGGGGCGTGGCCATGGCCCTGCATTTCGCCGGATCGCCCATTTCCTTTATGGCCAACGTCCATTGCGCCGCGGCCACGCAGAATTTTGTCGCCTTGGAGCACCACTCCATCGATGTTCCCTGGTGGGAAGACTTGGTGACTGGCATCGAGAAACCCATCGTCCGGAGCGGCTTTGTCCCGGTACCGAACACGCCCGGGCTGGGGGTTGATCTCAATCCCGACGTCATCAAGGAGCATTTGATCGAAGGATCGGGCTATTTCGAGCCGACTCCCGAATGGAACAGCGAGCGGTCGTCCGATCGCTTGTGGAGTTAAGCTGAATGAAGACGACACCACTATTCCCGCCCGCCATGCGCTGGACCCTCATCATGATGTTCGCCGCCGCTCTCATCGGTTTCAGCGGTCTTGGCGCCGAGGAGACGCTGTTCATTGCTCAACCGCTGACCGAGCCGAACGGCTTCACCGTCGGCATCGAAGGACCCGCTTGCGACCGCGCGGGGAACCTCTTTGCCGTCAACTTTGCCCGAGAACGAACGATCGGCCGAACGACCCCGGACGGCCAGACCGCCGTTTGGATCGAACTTCCCGGGACCAGCACCGGCAATGGCATCGTCTTCAATCGCCAGGGAATCATGTTCGTCGCGGATTACGTCGGACACAACATCCTGCGCATCGATCCGGCGACCCGACAGATCTCCGTTTGGGCCCACGACGCCCGCATGAATCAGCCGAACGATCTGGCCATCGCGCCCGACGGGACTCTTTATGCCAGCGATCCCAATTGGAAAGCCGGCACGGGCCAGATCTGGCGCATCACCGCCGACGGCAAGATGGAGCTCGCGGTTCCCGATCTGGGCACGACCAACGGCATCGAGGTCAGCCCGGACGGACGGACTCTCTACGTCAACGAGAGCGTGCAGAGAAATGTTTGGTCCTTTGCCATCGCCAAGGACGGATCCCTCTCGGGAAAGCGCCTGGTGAAGAAGTTTGACGACTTTGGTTTCGATGGCATGCGGGCGGATATCGATGGCAATCTTTATATCACCCGTCATGGCAAAGGAACCGTCGTGAAACTATCGCCCGCGGGCGAAGTGCAGCGCGAATTCAGCGTGCTGGGATTGAAACCCACCAATCTTTGCTTCGGCGGACCCGACGGACGCACCATTTACGTGACCGAAGTGGACCATCGACGTCTCGTCCAGATCCGGGTCGATCGACCCGGCCTGGCCTGGCAGCGCTGGCGGCAACCGTAAGGATTCCCTGAACCCGCGGTGGGGCGAGACTCCGTCGAGCCCTAGAATTGTGGCTGGCAGGAAAGTCAGGGCTCGACGGAGTCTCGCCCCACTGCGGGTCATAGGATGGAAGGCCATGGCGCAAACCAGATCCACTTCCGACATTGCCACCCTCCGGAGCCCATGTCATAAACTCCGCCCCATGAAGTACCGACGCTTTGGCCGCACTGAACTCTCGATGCCCGTCCTTTCCTGCGGTGGCATGCGCTACCAATTCAAGTGGCAGGACGTGGATCCGAAAGACATTCCGCCGGACAATCAAGCGAACCTGGAAGCCACCGTCCGTCGCGCGGTGGAACTGGGGATCAACCATATTGAAACCGCCCGCGGCTACGGGTCCTCGGAAATGCAGCTCGGATCACTGCTGCCCAGCCTGCCTCGCGAGAAGATCATCGTGCAAACCAAGGTGGCGCCGCACGAGAAGGCGGAGGATTTCCTGGCCACGTTCGATCGTTCCATGAAGTATCTGCGGCTCGATCACGTGGATTTGCTCGCTCTGCATGGGATCAACAACCGACAGCTCCTTGAGTACTCGCTGAAAAAGGACGGATGCGTGGCCGCGGCGCGCCGGTTGCAGAAAGAAGGCCGGATCCGTTTCCTCGGCTTCTCCACCCATGCGACGACGGACATCATTCTCGAGACCATCGCTTCGGACGAATTCGATTACGTGAATCTGCATTGGTATTTCGTCAACGACTTGAACTGGTCGGCCGTGGAGGCGGCCCGGCAGCGCGACATGGGGGTCTTCATCATCAGCCCCAATGACAAAGGGGGGAAACTCTACGCCCCGCCGCCGAAGTTGGCGGAGATGTGCCGTCCGTTGACGCCGATGCAATTCAACGACCTCTATTGCCTGGCTCGTGCGGAGGTTCACACCTTGAGCTGCGGCGCGGCCCGACCGAGTGATTTCGACGAACACCTCCGCGCTCTGGAGTACTACGACCGGATCCAGGCCACGATCGCCCCGATCGAAGAACGTCTGCGCGCCGAAATGGTCCGCAGCCTGGGGAATGATTGGTGTCAGCGGTGGTTCGAAGGCGTGCCGCAATACGTCGAGGTGCCGGGGCAGGTGAACGTGTTGGAGATACTGCGGCTTTGGACGTTCGCCAAATCCCTCGATCTTATTGATTGGGGCAAGATGCGCTACAACCTGCTGGGTCAGGCCGATCATTGGTTCCCCGGAGAGAACGCCGGGCAACTCGACCCAACGGGCTTGCGGGCGGCCGTGTCGCGCAGCCCGTTCGCTGAACGCATCCCGGCCATTCTTCGCGAAGCCCACGAAATGCTCTTCGAAGAGCCCCAGAAACGGCTCAGCCAAAGTTAACCTCGCCCACGCCCAGCAGTCCGAAGCAGCCTTTCCCCGGCCCGACCTCTTCAAGGAACAACGGTGGGGCGAGACTCTGTCGAGCCCTGACTGATCCCCTTTTCCTCAAGCCAACCAACCACCACAGGTTCGAAAAGGGGTCAAACTATAACAATGCCACGGCACCATGTCGTTCCTTCTTTCGTTTCAGGTTCTGCAGGCGGGTGGTGGCACTCTTCCAACTGCCCATGTGCAACCGCTCGGCAATCTCTCGGATCGTCAACGTGGTTTCCCGACGCAACCGTGCGGCCATCGCCACCTTTTCCGGTGCGCTCCTGTGCCGCTTTTCCAGCTCGGCTCGCGTCCATCCAAGACGATCCAATTCCTCAGCGATGATGCGCTCGGCCTTGGCTTGCGCGCTCTCCCGCCGCAGTTCCCCGGCATGGTGCTCACCCAACTGCCCTGCCATCCGGTCCAGCAGTTCACGGCGGAAGCCATCTCCCCCCAAACACCATCCCCGCCGCACCGGCTCCCATTGCACATCATCGGTTTGCTCCGCGCGGCGTGCCTCCATGCGCCGCTCAAATTCCTGGCGCGCCTCCGCCGAGTCCCCACCCAGCCCATGCTCGCCCAGCAAACGGTCCACCCGGATCCAGCCCGGACGGTGCGCTGGGGCGGCCAAATACCACCAAATGAAAATGGTTGCGCATCAGGCAGTAGGCATGAATTTGGAAATCCGCCTTCTGGCAAGCCTCGGCCAGGGTCTTGAGGAAATCCTGGCGATCCACCTCATCGTGGAAGATGTCTTCCCGCCGATCTCCACGACTCATGACGTGGTAGATGGCACCGGGATATTCGATGCGCAATTGGCGCGGCACGTGCGAAATCCTCCACAAATTCCGCCAAAAAGTTAAGTCAATGTTATAGTTTGACCCCTATTACCAGACCCCTTTATTTCTTATCTTTTCGGGTCGGTAAGGGAGCCTCAGCCAGAACCCGCGATTTTACATCCTTCCTTTTGCGGCCAGATTGTGCTCTTGTGGTCCATGTGAACTCGTCTCTTCCATGAATACCCCACTAATTTCCCTGTGCCAGCGGGCGCTGGCAAGGCGATGCCTTTGGCCGTTGGCGAGCTTGGTCGTTTTAGCTGCAGATGAGGCACTTGCACAAACCAAGACCGCCACGCTTGTGGCCAACTGCCAGTCCATCGGGCTGGACAACTTTAGCGGGACCATTCCCGGCATTGGTCGGGTCATCAATTATGTCACGACCTACGATGGCTGGACAGATCGGCAGCCGTTGACTCAAGACTTGGGCGGCGGACAGTTCTATATCAGTCAGGAATTGCGGCCCAGAAGCGCGCAGCCGGGGGTGTATGAGGCGGACTACCTCACAGTGAACGCCTCCGGAAGTTTCGTCGAATGGGGCAGCTTCACGATGAACCTGCCGACAGCGGACAACGACCAGAACTCCTTACCGGACTTTGTGGAACTGGACAAGAGCGGGACCGCCAGCTTGAGCGGAAGCGGCGGTGCCAACTGGCCCCGGGGAACGACGTTCTCATTGTCCGGGCAGGTGAACCGCAGCGCGGGCGTGGCATCGGGAACATACACTATTACCCTCCAAGGCCCCGTCGGCGCCATCAGCTACGCAGGCAATCTGTATCTGCTGCACGTTGAAGGCAGCGTGAGCTACACACAGGGCAGTAACAGCCTGCTTCTCTTCAATCTCAGCATGACCGAGCGCGGGCGCACCTTCCAATTGACCGGCTCAACTTCGTTCACGATCACTTCGCCGGATCAGATCGGCCTTCCGCAGTTTTCGCTGAACAGCAGCGACAACAAGACCTACACCGTGAAAGTTTCGACGCTGAACCGAAAGGGCAAGACGTATGTTGCGTCTGTGGCCCTTGCTGACGGGTCACTGGAAACCTCCTGGCCGGATTACGTCAACTGGGTTCTGGAGATCACCGATAACAACGACGCAAACGGCAACGGAATTCCCGATCTTTCCGATACGCCAGCCACGCCGCCGACGATCATGACTCCGCCACAAAACCGGAGCGTCGTCGTCGGGACAAACGTGACGTTCAGCGTGATGGCCAATGGCACTGCGCCGCTGAGTTATCAATGGCGCAAGAACGGGACCAACCTGGTCGGCGAAGTCAGTGCAAGCTACACAATTTCCAACGTCCAAACCGATCAGGCGGGCTCGTATAGCGTAATCGTGACCAATGTTGCCGGCGGCGTCACCAGCCAGAACGCGCTGCTCGTAATCGAACAATCGCCGCTTCCTGCCATTCCCACGTTCACCAAGATTGCCACTGGGCCGGTCGTGTCCGATCGCGGGGACTCGGTGGGAGTATCATGGGGTGACTACGACGGCGATGGTTGGCAGGATCTATTTGTGGCGAATAACTCGATGCAACCATGCTTTCTCTACCATAACAACCGTGACGGGACGTTCGGGCGAGTCACCAACGCCGCTCCTGTGCTTTTGCCGGGCGACCACACCGCGGGCGTGTGGGGTGATTACGACAACGATGGCCATCTCGACCTTTTCTGTACGCGCTATTCTCAAAAGAACATTCTGTACCGCGGTGACGGGAAAGGCGGGTTTGCGGCAATTTTGACGGGGGGCATTGTTAACGACATTGGGTATTCGTACGGCGCCGCCTGGGGTGATTTCGACCGAGATGGGAACATCGATCTTTTTGTCGTCAACAGGGGAGACCAGAAAAACTTCTTCTATCGGAACAATGGCGATTCGACGTTCGCCCGGATTACATCGGGCAACATAGTCAGCGAGCTCGGCCAGTACACCAGCGGCACTTGGGCAGACTACGACGGCGATGGCGATGCGGATTTGTTCGTCACGGTCGGGCAGTCAGGCAGCAGGAATCTGTTGTACCGCAATGACGCAGGTACCTTTACGAAAATCACAAATGGTGCGGTCGTCAACGACGTTGGCTTATCAGGTGGCGCGTCTTGGGGTGATTACGACAACGACGGTGACCTTGACCTTTTCGTCACATGCATTGGCCAACCTAACCGCCTGTACCGAAACGATGGTGCCGGGATTTTCACTCCTGTCGAGGCCGGCGCTTTGACAGTGGGGGCTGGCCAGTCGCTCGGCTCGGCCTGGGGTGACTACGACAATGATGGCCGCCTCGACTTGTTCGTGAGCAACCTTAGTTTTGTCGGCAACTGGCTCTACCACAACAACGGGGGTGGTACCTTCACTCGGATCACCAACGGCCCAGTTGCCACCGACCAAGCGCATTCGCACGGTGCCGCGTGGGCTGACTATGACAACGACGGCTTTCTGGACTTCGTGGTGGTAAACCGGACATTGACGGGAAGTCCGGCAGAGTCGGGGGCCACGAACTTCCTCTATCGCAACAATGGCAATGGTAATCGCTGGTTCAAGGTGCGACTGGTCGGGACATTATCCAACACCTCAGCCATCGGCGCCAAGGTGCGGGTCAAGGCCACGATCCGCGGCGGCGAGATGTGGCAGTTACGAGAGATCAGTGGCGGCACTGGTTTCTGCGCCCAGAACGCACTCGACGCTCATTTTGGCCTGGGCGATGCGATGAAAGTCGAAACTCTGCGAATCGAATGGCCTTCGGGCATTGTGCAGGAGATGCACGAGCTAGGAGTCAACCAAATCCTGACTGTAACAGAACCACCCGTGTTACGCGTGGGAAGGCCGCAGGTCAGCGGGCGTTTTGAAATCATCCTGACAAGCCGTGGCGGCTTCGCCTATCGCGTTGACGGTTCGGCAGACTTGGCCACCTGGACCGTTATCAACGCGCTGACAAACGTGAATGGATCGGTCCAGGTGATCGACCCGAACGCTGGCAAATTCACTCACCGGTTCTATCGAGCCGTAAAGCAGGGACAGTGAAGAGCGACGCTTATGGATTCTGGTGGATTCTGGTGTCACCAAAGTAAGTCACAAAGGGCCTGTGTCTTGGGAAAAAATCCGAGCCAAAGTCGGGCTTTAGGGGCGGATTTGAGGCGCGCTTTTTTGCTGTTACGGTGAGCATTGGAGGCCACCGTCGGAAAGGTCGGGCGCGTGCGCGAATGAATTCGGGTCGCTCTTTCGGGCTGATTTTAACGTGTTCCTCCAAGGCGCCCGTCCCAGCCTCTTTGGCGAAACCAGTAGTGTCGTGGACGCGTTTGCCGTTGGGCTTCGACGCGAAGACTCCGCTTCGGGCATCACGCGGACCTTCCAGATGGGAAAAGGGAGTCCAGCCTGCGCCTCAGCGAGCCCGACCTTGACACCCGTTCTCCTGCTCGCCAGATTGCCATCCATGAAACTGGCAGACTTCCCGAAACTTAGAGCGCTGCCTGCCCGGCAGAAACTTCAACTCGCCGAGGAGTAATGGTTTGATGGAGTGAACGACGAGAGCCTGCCCGTGCCTGCCTGGCACCAGGAATTGCTGGCCGAGCGCTTGGCGGCGTTCAAAGCAGGAAAGCTCAGGACGATCTCCATCGGAGAATTGAAGCGGCGGCTGGGCGTCAGGTGAGTGCCAAACGCGTCGAGGCTCTTGAAGCCGTCCAGTGCTCACAGACGACAATCCTGGTCCGTGGCAACCAACAACACAGGCGCGCGACTACCTTTCGGCCAGGCTCGTTTTGCCGAGCAGGTGCGAGACATATCCGGCGCTGCCAATGGGCAGAGGTTGCGCAATCCCGCGCCGCGTCATGAACCTTTCGCGTCGAGGCCTCCGGGCCAAGGCCGCCTTGTTCGGATGGCCCTGGAAAAAGGAGTTGAAACCGCCAAATACGCGAAACACGCCAACGAAGACGAAGATTGAGAAAACGCCCGGTTCACTCTCCGGGTGATTACCCTCTTCGACCAAACCCCTTCCGTTTTCGCGTCTTTGGCGTATTTCGCGGTTTGAACCTTCGGATTAAACCTGAAAACGGAAGTTGATTAACCACAAAGGACGCAAAGATCACAAAGAAGATGATTTAAGAAAAACCAGTCTCCAACCCGCAGGGTGAAAATCCTCTTTCTTTGAAGTAACTGGTTCTCTTTGTGTTCTCTGCGGTTGAACTGCTCTTTTTAGATTAAAGGATGACCTTTCCCCTCCTGGTGCAAGTCCTTCTCGGTCCGATTTATTTCGTTTAGGCCCTCCCGGACGATCGTCTCGCCGACCCCTTGCCAGATGACGGCGCAGCGGTGGGACTTGTTCACCGCAACCAGGCGGCACACAATTCCGACGGTCTGAAGATGGCCACCGGCGACTGGCCGAGCTCCGCAAGCGACAACGCAAGCGCGGCATTGTCCGTGGACGAATTCTGAATCTCAGCGGCGGATGGTTCGCCACAGCATTGGCACACAGCCCCACTGACGGATGCGCCTGTCGTCGGAGATCAGCCGCAAGCCGTGCCCCAATGCCGTCGCGACGATTATCTGATCCGCCGGGTCTTTGTGGAAGCCGGCCGCTTCCAAGACCGTGACCCGTTCGGCGATGGCTGGTGTGACCGGCAGCACCATCAACTCCGGCGCGATCGCCAGACGGAAAAACTCCGCGAGCGGGATGGACAGTTCGAGTCGTCCCAGTTCCACCAACTTGGCGGCTTCCCAAAGTGAAATGTCGGCGATGGCCAGCGTCTCTGCGTGCCGCGTGAGCGTCTGATCCGCCAACGGCGGCAGAGGTTCGCCCAACGCACGCTGGATCCACGCGTGCGTGTCCAGGAGATGCGTCATCGCAACGACTGCCAGGCAAATCCGGTGCCAAAGAGATCGCCGGTGATCCTGGCCTTGCCCTTCAGGGCGCCCTGCCACGAGGTAGTGTCCTAATTTGAAGGATTACCTGGTTTGGTCCAAAACAGATGGGCTCCGATAATTCGCTCGTCTGTTGGATTCAGAACCCTCTTCGCAAACTCCGTAAACTGCTCGAAGGACCATCTCTTTTTGGGAAGGCACCAAGCGACGTAGCCGTTCTGTTTCTGATCCTTATAGCCAGAGTAAAGCGCAATCAGAATGAAGTGGGTGGGATGTTCGCCATGATTCACGGCTTGAACTCGTTCGCCCACCAATGCTGTGTTGAATTTGCTCTCAATGTTCAGATCAATTAGAAACTCCTTGATCTGCCCGTTATGATCGAATTCATGAACTTCGTTCGGGCTCCTTGCCAGCTTTTGACTAATCTTGCTCATGTTCTGCGCCTTTTCGAGTCTGCCACAATCGACACCCGAACCGCCGTCAACGGGTCTTTGACTGGCGGCACTTCGAGAACCGCTGTAAACTTTTCCTCAGCGCTTTTGCCCGCGCTCCAGGCGTAGGCACGCTTCGCTCTTGGACGGCGCACGTCGAAAACTTCAACGTCGCCTTGCCAGACGGTTCTACCTTGAAACACTTCATGCACGGGAACCGTTTCGACGTGCGTCGAATCGCACCCGTGCAACTGGCGGATCACCATTTGCAGCCGTTCGATGTATTCCCTATTCGCCACAGCGTTCGACAAGTTCAGTAACGGTCCAAATGCTTTGCTCAACGCCGGCTGCCCGGGCGGGCGGGCAACGGATCGCACCGTGAACTTTGCAGAAGTTGTAATACGCGAAATTCAGCGCAACCGCAGCTTCAAAGTTTACATGTTTCTTGCTGAACGCATTGGTTAGACGCGTGAGCCGTCGGCAGTGCATCCGGAGGGTGTGATTCTATTTCTCAATGTGAGAAGTGGAAATCAGCTTCACATCCGGCGCTCCGGCGACGACGGTCTTTTCATAAAAGGGGTCAAACTATAACAATGCCACGGCACCATGTCGTTCCTTGTTTCGTTTCAGGTTCTGCATCCGGGTGGTGGCGCTCTTCCAACTGCCCATGTGCAACTGCTCGGCAATCTCTCGGATCGTCAACGTGGTTTCCCGACGCAACCATGCCGCCATCTCCACCTTTCACATGCACGAAGAGTTTGCGTCGATGATTCAGGCGCAGGGTGTAGCTGCTCAAGAGCCAGCGCATCCCCGCCACCAGGTTGCCATTGGGTGTCTCGACCCCCAAATGAAAATGGTTGCGCATCAGGCAGTAGGCATGAATTTGGAAATCCGCCTTCTGGCAAGCCTCGGCCAGGGTCTTGAGGAAATCCTGGCGATCCACCTCATCGTGGAAGATGTCTTCCCGCCGATCTCCACGACTCATGACGTGGTAGATGGCACCGGGATATTCGATGCGCAATTGGCGCGGCACGCCCGAAATCTTCCACAGATTTCGCCAAAAAATCAAGTCAGTGTTATAGCTTGACCCCTTTTCCTGACTTCATGGCGCATAGGATTTCAGGTCTCGACGGGGTCTGGCTCCACCGGTGAGCGGGTTGCTGGGCAGAAGGCGCGAGATGCGATCGAGGGAATCGCTACGGTGGAAGAGAAATGGAATGAAGAACCCGTCCAATGACGAGCGATTCTGCCCAAGCCAATTAGGATTTGCCGCCGCCCCAAAAATGGCGCATGAATGGAGTCGATGAGCCGACGCGCGAT
>CAYHFE010000146.1:0-14064 GCA_964355375.1 uncultured Verrucomicrobiota bacterium | reverse complement strand
GGGGATGATGCGCGGAGGTCGGAAATAGACCAGAGGGCTGAAGTCGCGATTTCGGAGTCCACGGGTTACCGGAGTTTCTTGATCGAGCCCCAACGCTCCAGGACGGCTCTGGTCGGGTCCGTCGGGAAAAAGCAAATTCCTATTGGTTGTCTCTGAGATGGAGAAATCCGGTCCCGATGCAGTCGCGGTTCAGATAAACGTCAAAGACCGGCATTCTCTGCAATGCTCCGGAATCAGCCGAATTGATCTCCAGTTGGACTCGAGCGGATTTATCGAATCGGCAAACCACCGTGTCGGTCTGGAACTGCGCGTTGTCCACCGTCGTCCAGACCGAACCTGCGATGCTTTCGTCGCCCAGATTCCATCGGCCAAAGCGGTCTCGCGCAAAGGCGGGCTGCCAGCCCTCGGGACCGGGGTTAAGCGAGTCTGACTGAAATACTGACACCGTGTACTTGGGATACGCGTCCACTCCCGTGCCACTGGTGGTGGCATCGTCCAGCTTGGTGCGGAATTTTTCTCTAACAAAACGTCCAACACAATAATGGAATGCAGACAAACCGGAGCGCAGCGGAAGGTTCGGTGATGCCGGCCTCGGTGACGACCACGCCCAGACAATTGGTCTGATTACGATCCATTCGTGCGCATGGGTGTCCCCTCGTGGTTCGCTTCCTTTGGTTGCGGCCACAGGCCGCGCTGGGTTGATCCGGCCCGGCTGAATTCAAGATTCTTCCAGATGTATTGATGCAGATCAAAGTCGGAGAGAGTGACCGCTGCGAAGATGGCGCCGGAATGACGAGCAAACTGCGCCAACGAAATTCGGGAGAGCCGGAATCGGCGTTGGACCGGCCGGGCGCAGAAACGCCCCAGGGGCATCGTTCCGTCCGCCGACTTCGCCTTGAGGCCGGCCCTCGCCTGAAATTCGCCGTGCTTTTGCTCGTGATCGGAGGGTGCGTCACGATGCGATGGTCCATTCCCGCGCAGGATGCGGCCCGGACGGGAGCGGTGGCGGTTGGCCCATCGACGGCGGCGGCGCCAACCGCCTTGCCGAAGCTGCCGGTGGTCGCGCGCCCGGAGGCCGCCCGTCCGAGCGTCGGTGTGCCGACGGACACGCATTTGGACTGCACTCCGCCGCGGCAGACCAAGGGACTCGACCTGGTCAAGATGGGGTGGACCTACAATTGCATGGAGTGCCACAAGCTGATTCAGGCCAAGTGGCATTACGACCGGCCGATGGTCGAACACGAGAACCTCAAGCTCGAGCACGGGGAAAACCGGTTTTGTCTCAATTGCCACCATCCCACCAACCGCAACGCTTTCGTGGATTACGACGGCTCGGAAATTGCCGAGGAGAACGTTTTTTTGCTTTGCGCGAAATGCCACGGTCCGATCTATCGCGATTGGAAGGCGGGAGTGCATGGGCGGCGCAACGGGTATTGGAATACCGCCAAGGGTCCGCAAACTCAGCTCAAGTGCATTCAATGTCATGACCCGCATCGCCCGCGATTTCAGCCGATGAAGCCGCTTCCGCCCTTGCGCTATCCGTCCCGCGCGCCCCATGCGTTGGACACCCACCGAGCCGCCACCCCAACTCATTCTTCCGCGCCATGAGTTCTCAACCCACCCATCCGGATGTGAGTTCCAAAACGATCGCGGACGTCTATAAGCCGATCACGCGGCGCACGTTTCTGAAGGGTTCGGCCGCGGCCATGGCGGGCTTGGCCGGTCTCGTGGCCGCGCTGAAACCGCTGCTCGCCTTGGAGCGGGGCGAGATCACGCTCGATTCTCTCCTGCAAAAGCATTATCGCGAGCTCAAGCCGGACGAACTGAGTCGTATTCTGGGGGAACTGGAGGCGAAGTGTGAGAAGGAGTACGGCGTGCGCCCGACCATCGGCACGCCCCAGCCCTTGAGCGGGGTTCAATTCGCCTACGCTCTGAACTTGGGGCGCTGCGTGGGCTGCCGCAAATGCGCCCACGCCTGTCTCAAGGAGAACAACCAGTCCCGCGAGACGAGCGATGATCTCGAAATGTCCTACATCCGGGTCCTCGAGCTGAACAAAGGCGCGATCAACCTGGAAACGTCCAATCACTACTACGATCCCGCGCAGGTGCCGCAGATGGACAAGTACTACATGCCGGTGCAATGCCACCAATGCCGGGAATCACCCTGCACCAAGGTCTGTCCGGTGCAGGCGACCTGGCCGGAGCCGGACGGCGTCATCACGGTGGACTACAATTGGTGCATCGGCTGCCGTTACTGCATGGCGGCGTGTCCCTACGATGCCCGCCGGTTCAATTTCAAGAAACCGAAGATCCCCGCCGCCGAGATCAATCCGAAGCAGAGCTACTTGAGCAATCGGATCCGGCCGAAGGGGGTGGTGGAGAAATGCACCTTCTGTCTCCATCGCACTCGCGAAGGCAAGTACCCGGCCTGCCTGGAGGTTTGCCCGACCGGCGCGCGAGTCTTCGGCAATCTCCTGGATCCGAACAGCGAGATCAATTACATCCTCAAGAACAAACGAGTTTACATCCTGAAGGAAGACGTCGGCACCTTGCCTCGGTTCTACTACTTCTTCGAGAAATGACCGATTATCTGACATTCCTGTTCCGGGTCTGGCGCTTGTCCTTCCAGGGCACCTGGAAGTTCTACGCCTGGATGACGTTTCTGAGCGTTTTGACCTTGGTCGGGCTCAATGCCTACGCGCGTCAGTTCGTGGAAGGCTTCGAGACGAGCGGTTTGACGAATCAGGTCAGTTGGGGCGCCTACATCGCCAATTTCACCTTTCTGGTCGGCGTGGCGGCGGCGGCGGTCATGCTCGTGATTCCCGCTTACATTTACAAAAAAGAATTCATGCACGAGGTCGTGATGTTCGGGGAGCTCATGGCCATCGCCGCGATTGTCATGTGTCTGCTCTTTGTGACGGTGGACCTCGGGCATCCGGAACGCTTTCATCACATGATCCCGCCCTTCGGCATCTTCAACTGGCCGGGCTCGATCCTGTCCTGGGACGTGATTGTCCTCAATGGTTACCTGCTTTTGAATCTGCATATTGCCGGCTACTTGCTTTACTGCCGCTATCAGCAGCGCAAGCCGACCAGGCTCTTTTACATCCCGTTTGTCTTCATCTCGATTATCTGGGCGGTGAGCATCCACACCGTGACCGCGTTTCTCTACGTGGGCCTCGCGGGGCGTGCTTATTGGCATCATCCCTTGGTGCCGTCACGATTCCTGGCCTCGGCTTTCGTGGCGGGCCCGGCGCTCATGATTCTGACCTTCCAAGTCATCCGGCGAGTGACCCGCTACTGGATTGGCGACGAACCGATCTTCACGCTCCGCATGATCATGACGGTGGCGATGGTCATCAATATGTTCCTCCTGGGTTGCGAGATCTTCACCGAGTTTTACTCGCCTACCGTTCATGCCGCGGCCGCCACCTACCTCTATTTCGGTCTCCATGGACACCGCGGCTTGGTCCCCTGGATTTGGACCGCGATGGCTCTCGACTTTATCGGACTCGTGTTGCTGATCACTCCGTTCAGCCGGCGATTCAGCGGACTCAATGTCGCCTGCGCCGCCTGTTTCGTCGGCATCTGGATTGAGAAAGGCATGGGCCTGATCATCCCGGGCTTTGTCCCCACGCCCTTGGGCCAGATTGTCGAATACCTGCCCACCCTCAACGAAACGCTCGTCTGCCTGGGCATCTGGGCGTTTGGCACTCTCATGTATTCGTGGATGCTGCATGTCGCCGTTCCGATCATGAGCGGAGCGCTGCGCGCCGACCCGGGCGTGGCGCCGGCAAGGACGAGCCAGCCCTCGACGCCCAACCATTGAACCATGACCAACCTGACCGTTATGAAAAATCGGAAACTGATGATCCTCTGGAGCCTCGCCGCCTGCATGGCCGGGCCGCCGCTGGCCAACGCCGCCTTCACGCCCAAGGAAATGTCCCCGCAGACCAAAGCCTGCGTGGCCTGCCATAAACAAGAGAGCGCCTCGCTCTATGGCCAGTGGGGCTCGAGCAAGCATTACCGCGCCAACGTGGGATGTTTCGAGTGCCACCTGGCCGACGCCAAAGAGAAGGACGCCTACGAGCACCATGGCGAATACATCTCCACGATCGTCACCCCCAAGGATTGCGCGCGCTGCCATGAGCATGAGGTCGCGGAATTCAATTCATCGCACCATGCCAAAGGCGGGCGAATCCTCGGTTCGCTCGACAATGTCCTCGCCGAAATCGTCGAAGGCAACCGCGCCTACAAGACGACGGCCTTTCCCCAGGGCGTCTCTTCCGCCGCGGTCAACGGTTGCTGGCAATGCCACGGCGGCGAGGTGAAGATTCTTCAGGGCGGACGGCCCGACCCGGCCACATGGCCGAACACCGGGATCGGCCGGATCAATCCCGACGGCAGCGAGGGCTCTTGCTCCGCCTGCCACGCCCGCCATGAGTTCTCCGCCGCCCAGGCTCGCACTCCCGACACCTGCGGCAAATGCCACATGGGTCCCGACCATCCCCAGATCGAGATCTACAATGAATCCAAGCACGGCATCGCTTACCGCGCCAACCTGAACAAGATGAACCTCGACAATGAGAAGTGGATCGTGGGCGAGGATTACACCGCCGCGCCGACCTGCGCCACCTGCCACATGAGCGCGACCAAGGACCAGCCGGTCACCCACGATGTCGGGCTTCGCATCTCTTGGAACAACCGCCCCGAGATCTCCATCCGCCCCGAAATCTCCGACGCCAAGCTGGGGTTGCCGGGCAAAGATGTCCCCTGGCAGAAACGTCGGGCCAGCATGGTCAACGTCTGCGTGAACTGCCACAATCTCAATTTCGTCAACGCCTTCTACGAGCAATACGACAGCCTGATCGATCTCTATCACGACAAATTCGCCAAGCCCGGACTGGCCCTTTACGAAGCGGCCGTTCCCCTCCTCAAACCGGCCAAGTTCAGCAATAAGCTCGATTTTAGCTGGTATGAAATCTGGCACCACGAAGGCCGCCGCGCCCGGCACGGTGTCTCCATGATGGGCCCTGATTACACCCACTGGCACGGGACCTACGAGGTCGCCAAGCACTTCTACACCGAGTTCATTCCCGAGCTCGAAGAACTCGTCAGCCGTCATGGCGGCTCCGGCGACGCGGCGAAGAAAGCCGCCGCGGAGAAGCTGGGCAAGCTTCTCGAGCAAACACTCAACACATCCAATCATCAGTGGTACATTAATAAGATCGACCCGGCCGAAAAAGCGCTGCGCGACCAACAGCGCAAGGAATTCCAGCAGCGCTATTCGAAATAACGACTGAGCTGGGAAACCACGATGGAAACCGCCGATCCCATCCCCGACCCGCGCCAGCTCTCCACGCCGGAGTTGATCCGACTGGGCGAGGAAAGCCTCAATGCCCACCTCCTCGAACAGGCGATTCTCGCCCATCAAAGATATGCTCCGCTCGCGCCCGACCGGCTCGCGGCGTTGCTGTCCGATCCGGAATGCGTGCGTTACCCGACGCGTTTGGTCTTCGAATTCGGCGAGATGGCGATGCACCAGTTCGCTCAGCCCGATCAGGATTGCCGCGCTCCCGGCGAAGATCGACGGGTCCTCTTTTTGCGTCCCGCCCTTCGCGACCGTCCGGATCTGATCGCGCTGGCCGTCGCCTACATGCTTCCGTTGATCAACTACGGAGAGATCATTACCGATGAGCATTGCCTGCTCTACGGCGCCACGCTCCTCGGTCGGACGAAAGAGGAGTTCTATCGCGAGATTTGCCATCTCGCCGATTTTGTTGGCTCGGAGGCCCGATATGCGGGAGAGGCGCCCACGGGCGGGACTGCGTGCGAGCTGGCGATGACCCCGGTTTTCCAGGCCGGCGAGAAAGAGACAGGCCCACCTCCTGCCGCCGATTCCTGCCTTCCAATCAGGTCTTGAGCCGAATCCATTCCGTTGAGCTGGGGAGCGCACGCGCCGTCGCGTGCGGTGGTCGGCGCCCTCGCCTGCCGTGTTCGGCGTCCCGCCGAACACTCGTGGAGGTGGACCAGTTTGATTCCGTTCGGTGAGTTGCGCCAAGACGCGCGATGGAATGGTAAAGCTGGCGTGGGAAGTCCTGTTCGCAAAGCCGGCGTCGTAACACCGAATCTGCGGAGACGAAGAGAGTGCCCGGTCGCCAGATCGGTGAGACACGCCAAACCGCCGTCTTCGAACTCCGCACTCCGGGTTCCGTTGTTCAGGGTCGCGGGGAAGGGGCGGCGGCGTGGGTGGAGAGAGCGAAGATCGCGACGGCCGTTGTTAGAAGGCGGACCCCGACGGAAGTGGAGGGCTTCATTGGCCTGGCTTGAATTCGATTCCTCATTCGAATTTGCGATCAAGATGAGACTAACTGCTCCCTCACCCCGTCCCTCGCCCATCGGATGGGAGAGGGTGTCCGAAGGACGGGTGAGGGCTAATTGCGCTCAACTTGAAAGCAAAGTGGAATCAAATTGCGGTCCCGTGGTCAAACCCGTTTTCAATGGATGATCTCTCCCGCGAAGGGATTGCCGGGAACATCGAGCACGACGATGCTAGATACCGTCCGGAGGGTCTGGTGGTCAGAGTAGGTCCAGAGCACGGTCTTCTCGCGGGTGATTTCGATGACGTGCGGCGCTCGGCCAAACTGACCGTGTCCCAGCCAGTTTGACATGACGGTGTGGCCGTTGGGCAGTCGCTGGAAGCCGGACATGAATTTGAGACTGATGCCGGGCAGTTCGTCGGCTGTCACTTCCCAAACCGTCCGGCCCTCGGAGTCAGCTTCGAAAATCCGCGAACCGCCGGGGAGATCGCCGCACGCGACGAGGGTATGGCCATTCTCCAGGCGAGCGGCGCTGTGCGGGCCGCCCCGCGCGGGGATCTCCTTCATCACGCGACCTTTCGAGTCATACTCACGCACGACTTGGTCGAAATAATGAGTGACCAGGTAATGGCCGTTGACCATGCAGCGGGCATTGCGGATATAGGCATGGCCACCATCCCGTCCGGGCGGCAGGAGGTGGAGATCCTTGACGAGCCTTCCGTCGGGCGCGATCTCCAGGAGCCGTCCCGAGTTGCATTCGGCGACGAAGGTGTTGCCATTGGCGAGGCGCTGGCAGGCGTAGATCTCGCTGGGGCTCTCGATTTCCTTGGACGTTCCGTCGGTTTGTTTGACGAGCTGTTTGACCGGGGAGCCGTGGTACTCGAACACGACTTTTTTCTCTCGGGTGACCTCCTTGACGCCGCGGCCGGTATTGAAAAGCAGATTTCCGTTCGGCAAGACCCAGAGATCATTGCAGTTCGGCGCCGGGTATTCCCACTCGACCTGGCCGGTGGATGAAATGATGAAGACTTTGCCCTGCGTGTAATCGGTGCAGGCGAAAGGGTGGCCGGCGCCGGTCGAGATGGACCTGGGGCTCTCCTGAGCTGCGGCGCCGGATCCGAAGACCCAGACGATCATCAGCGCCAACCAAATGGCATGAGCACTCGGATTCCGAACTCGGGCTCGCTTTGAGTGGTCGAGCGGCGTTGTGGCTGCGGCGGGTTCCGGTTTGAACGGCGGAATGGCGGTTGGGGGGGCGGGAGACGCCTTGTTTCTCGAGTCTTGAGAAAAGAATTGGTCCAGTTGCGTTGTCATGGTTTCGCCAGTGTTCATCTTCGGCGGTGGCGGCTCCGCAGCGTTTGGCCTTGGCCGGCTCAGGAGGTTCGCCAACGGAATCCGCGACTCTCAAATCGTTGAGTCACTTCGAGTTTCTTCTTCACCTCGGCGATGGCAATGCAAATCTTCCTGAGTGCAAATCTTCCTGAGATGACGATCAAGTGGGCCTGGGGCGAACAGAGGGCGCGGAAGAAAACCCTGAGTCGGAAAAAATACATTGCCGCGAGGCCAGGGGGATGGGAGAACCAAGCGATATGCATTATCGCCCTTTGGGCCGGACCGGTCTGCAGCTTCCGATTCTGAGCTTCGGCGCGTCGTCGCTGGGCCAGGAATTCCGCCCGGTCAGCCTCGAGGAAGCGATCCGCTCCGTGCATGTGGCGCTCGAGGGCGGCCTGAATTTCATCGATACCTCGCCCTTCTATGGCCGAGGGATGAGCGAGGTCCTGCTCGGAGTGGCCTTGCGCGAGGTGCCGCGGGATCGCTATTTGCTCGGCACGAAGCTGGGCCGTTACGACCTGGCGCATTTTGATTTTTCCGCCCGGCGGGTCGTGGAGAGTGTGGATGTCAGCCTGCATCGGCTGGGCACGGACCATCTGGACATCTGCCTCTGCCACGATATCGAATTTGTGGAAATGCAGCAGATCGTGGACGAAACATTGCCGGCGCTGCGCAAGGTTCAACAACAGGGCAAGGTGCGCTTCATCGGTTTCAGCGGCTATCCGATGAAGATGTTCAAGTTCATTCTCGACCAGACCGATGTCGATTGCGTGCTCAGCTATAACCAATACACGCTGCAGAATACTCGGTTTGCGGACGAGCTCGTGCCTTATCTCAAGGCCAAGGGGGTGGGCGTCATGAATGCCGGGCCGTTCTCGGCCCGCCTGTTGACCAACGCGCCTTTGCCGAAATGGCTGAAGGAGCCGGACCACGTCAAAGCCGCGGCCCGCCAGGCGGCTGAGCATTGCGCTCGAAAGGGTGTTGATCTCGCCAAGCTCGCCCTGCAATTCTCGCTCGGCCACCCGGATATCACGACGACGGTGGCAGGATCGGCCAATCCGGACAATATCCGGAAGTGGACGCAATGGGCGGCGGAGCCGATCGACGCGGCGCTTCTCGCAGAGGTCCAGGAGATCTTTCGCCCGGTCAAGAACCTTGGGCACAGCGAAGGATTGCCGAAAAACAACTAACGCCTGACCCAGGTCAATCGTCTGAAGCCGATGAAAGCACTGCAACTCGAGAAACCACAGCACTTCCGCCACCTTGAAATCACCGCCCCGGGCCAGCCCGGGCCAGGCGACGCGCTCGTCGCGGTGCATCGGGTCGGGATTTGCGGGACCGATTACTCCGGTTATCTCGGCAAGATGCCCTTTTTCATCTACCCGCGCATTCCGGGCCATGAATTAGGCGTGGAGGTGCTGGCGGTCGGGGAGGGCGTGACCCACGTCCAGGTCGGCGACCTCTGTTCGGTCGAGCCCTACATGAACTGCCAGAATTGCCTGGCCTGCCGCCGGAGCCAGGGCAACTGCTGCGAGAATCTAAAAGTCCTCGGCGTGATGATGGATGGCGGGCTCTGCGAGCGGATGATTGTGCCGGCCCGCAAATTGCATCGGTCCAAAAAACTCTCGCTGGAACAATTGGCGCTGGTTGAAACTCTGGCCATTGGCTGTCACGCGGTCAACCGCTGCCAGCCGCAGCCCAAGGAGAACGTCTTGGTGATCGGCGCGGGGCCGATTGGTCTGTCCGTCATCGAGTTTCTCAAGCTGGCGGGCGTTCGGATCATCGTGCTTGATCTGATCGAGAAGCGCCTGAATTTCTGCCGGACGAAGATGGGCGTGGCGGACACGATTCTTTCGCAGGGCGACGGCCCGGAGCTGGAAACGCTCAAGCAACTGACCGACGGCGCGCTGGCCGGGATCGTCATTGACGCGACCGGGAACAACAAGTCGATGTCGAACGCCCTGAATTATGTGGCCCACACGGGCAAGTTGGTCTTTGTCGGAATCACCATGGCGGAAGTGACGTTTGGGCATCCGCTGATGCATCGGCGCGAGATGACCCTCCTGGGCTCGCGCAACGCCTTGCCGGCTGATTTCGAGCGTATCATCAAACTGATCGAGGATGGCCGGATCGAGACCCGTCCCTGGATCACGCACCAGGCGAAATTCGAGGAGCTCATCGACGTGTTTCCGTCGTGGCTGAAACCGGAGACCGGCGTGATCAAGGCCATCGTTCAAGTCCAATGATCCGTTCCAAAAAGTCGCCCCAACCCTTCATTGACCATGATTGACCGAACCCATCAGCGCGCCGCCTGTCCGCGAAGCTCCGGATTCACCCTGATCGAGTTGCTCGTCGTCATCGCCATCATCGCCATCCTCGCGGGCATGCTCTTGCCCGCCTTGAGCCAGGCCAAGGCCAAGGCGCAGGGCATCGCCTGCGTCAACCAGAACAAGCAGCTCACTTTGGCCTGGACGCTTTACACCGATGATCATGACGACTTTTTCGTGAACAATCATGGCCGGGACGAGACGCGCGCGAGCCGGCAAAGCTGGTCCAACAATGTCCAGGATTGGAGCAACAGCGAAGAGAACACCAACTTGATCTATTTGACCGAGACCAAGATTTCCACCTACTTGAACAAATCACCGGCCGTCTATAAATGTCCGTCGGACCGCTCGATGGCGGAGTGCGGGCCGAGGATTCGGAGCAAATCACTGAATGCGATGGTCGGGAACACGGGGACGCTGACCAACCGCTTCAATCCCGAGTACAAGCAGTTTGTCAAGTCCGGCGATCTCGTGAATCCATCCGATCTGTTTCTCTTCCTCGATGAACATCCCGATACCCTCAATGATGGCTTCTTTGTCAATACATTGGATGACTATCAATGGGGCAATTTGCCGGGCTCGTACCACAACGGCGCGACCAGCCTTTCGTTTGCGGACAACCATGTCGAGATGCATCGCTGGGCGGTGGGCGGCCCGGCGGGGACGATTCGCCCGGCCCGTCAGGGCGGGGTGGGCGGTATTTTTGACGCCGTGCCGCGCACCGATTTCCAATGGCTGAAGGATCGGACCAGTGTCCGAAAATAATGACCGGGCGAAGCCGTCGCGCCAGTTTCGATCCTGGCCTCGAGATCCGGCCGATTGCCCCGACGAGGGCGTTCGACACCCGCTCCCCCGGTTTCGGTCGATAGCGTTTCTCCATGAAAATCGATTCTCACCAACATTTCTGGAATTACGATTCGGCGCAGTATCCGTGGATGACTGATGCTTTGAGCCGGATTCGACACGATTTCCTGCCGCCCGATTTGGCTCCGGAGTTGGCCGGCGCATCGCTCGACGGGTCGATCGCGGTGCAGGCCCGTCAATCCTTGGAGGAAACGCGCTGGTTGCTGGACTTGGCGGAGCAGCATGGGTTGATCAAAGGCGTGGTCGGATGGGTCGATTTGCGATCGAACCGGGTTTCCGAACAGTTGGCCCAATTCGCGGGACATCCGAAGTTCGTGGGGGTCCGACATGTGGTGCAGGATGAGCCCGATGATCGTTTCATGCTTCAGCCCGATTTTCTGCGCGGTTTGGAGGCATTGCGGCCGTTTAACTTGGTCTATGATCTCCTGGTTTATCCGAAGCAATTACCGGCGGCGATCGAGGTCGCGCGCCGATTTCCGGAGCAGCGGTTCGTCTTGGATCACCTCGCCAAGCCGTTGATCAAGGACCGGGTGATCTCGCCTTGGGCGAGTCAAATCGCGGAACTGGCGCAATTCCAGAACGTGACCTGCAAACTTTCCGGCCTGATCACGGAGGCTCAGTGGAACCAGTGGAGTCCGGCCGACTTTCAACCCTGCCTGGACGTGGTTTGGACCGCTTTCGGCGAGGATCGGGTGATGTTTGGATCGGATTGGCCGGTCTGTCTGCTTTCGGGAACCTATCAACAGGTTTACGGACTGATCGACCACTATTTTTCGACGTTTCCGCCCCGGATCCGGGATAAAGTATTTGGGGAAAATGCGCTTCGGTTTTATCGGCTGAAACTCTGAAGAAGCACTCGACGAGCGGCGGCGCTTTGATTAGGTTCGATTAATGTCGAAATCGACCAAGAGCGCCAGTGGGAACGCGGCCGGTCCGGCCGAGCTGCCTTTTGAAGAGGCGTTGCAGAAGCTGGAGTCGATCGTGGAATCGATGGAGGGCGATGAAATGCCGCTGGAAACCTTGCTCGCCCGTTTCGAGGAAGGAACCCGGCTGGCCCAGCACTGTCAGGCCAAGCTGGCCGACGCGGAAGTGAAGATTCAGCAGTTGGAACAGAACGCCGCGGGAGACCTGAAGCTGAAACCGGTTTCGGTGGCGGACGTCAAAGGCCCGACGCTCGGGTAGCGCGGAATGGCGCGGATGCGCCGGAGAGCAGACCAAGAATTTATGAGCCGATATTTGGACATGGTGGATGATCCGTCTCACGTCAGAAAACTGACCGCGTCGCAGCTCCTGCAATTGGCGGAGGAGATCCGGCATGAGCTGATCACGAAGTTGGCCAAGAATGGCGGCCATCTGGGCCCGAACCTGGGCGTGGTCGAGCTGACCGTGGCCTTGCACTGGGTCTTTCACACGCCCAAGGACAAATTCGTCTGGGATGTCAGCCATCAGTCCTACGTGCATAAACTGCTGACCGGCCGGAAGAACCGGTTTGACTCGATCCGCACGACCGGGGGATTGAACGGCTTCTCCCTGCGCACCGAGAGCGAACACGACTGCTATGGGGCGGGGCACGCCGGCACGGCGTTGTCCGCCGCCCTCGGCATGGCGGCCGCCCGCGATCAGTTGGGGACGGACGAGAATGTCGTCGCCATCTTCGGTGATGCCGCTCTGACCAATGGGATTTCGTTTGAAGCGATGAACAACATTGCCCACACCACCCGGCGGTTCATCGGGATTTTGAATGACAATGAATGGAGCATCGCCAAGAACGTCGGAGCCATCGCCACTTATCTCAACAAGCTGATCACGCATCCTTCCTACAATCGGCTGCAAAAGGACTTCGAGCGGTGGATCAAACGCATTCCGAAAGGCGACCTCGCTCTCAAACTGGGGCACAAGGCCGAGGAAGCGCTCAAGGGCGCCGTCACCGGCGTGTCGCTGGAGCCGAGTTCGAGCAACCTGGGGTCGGATGGGCGCGGCGGTTATGGGAGCAGCCTGATTTTCGAGGAGATGGGTCTGCGGTATCTCGGGCCGATCGATGGGCATAATCTGCCGCTGCTGATCAGCTCGCTCGAGTATGCCAGGACCTGTGACGTGCCGGTGGTGTTGCACGTCCTGACCAAGAAAGGCAAGGGCTACGACGCCGCCCTCGAACATCCGGAAAAGTTTCACGGCACCGGCCCCTACGACGTGGCCACCGGATCCGCTCCGGCCGTCAAATCGGGGACCCCGCCCAATTACCAGGATGTCTTTGGCCAGACGATGGTGCGCTTGTGCCAGCGCGACAACCGGCTGGTCGGGATCACCGCGGCGATGCCGACGGGCACGGGATTGAAGGCGCTGGAGAAGGCCATGCCGAGCCGCTACTACGACGTCGGCATCGCCGAAGAGCACGCCGTCCTCTTCGCCGCCGGGATGGCGACGATGGGGTTCCATCCGGTCTGTGCCATCTATTCGACCTTTCTGCAGCGTTCTTACGACTGCATCATTCAGGACGTGGCCCTGCAAGATTTGCCGGTCATATTTTGCATGGACCGGGCCGGTTTGTCGGCGAATGACGGTCCGACCCATCACGGCCTGTTTGACATCGCTTACTTGCGCTGTGTTCCGAACATCATCGCCATGGCGCCGAAGGACGAAGACGAGTTTGTCGATATGATGTTCACGGCCACCCAGCAGGTTCATCCGACGTTCATCCGCTATCCCCGGGGTGCGGCGGAGGGCGTTCCGATCAAGGAGCAGCCCAAGCTCCTGGAGATTGGGAAAGCCGAGGTGCTGCGGAATTTCACGGACAACGGCGGCCGCAAGGTGGCCTTCTTTGCGCTGGGCAACATGCAGAAAACAGCTCGCGCCGCCGCCGACGAACTGGCCGCGGAAGGGTATGACGTGGCCGTGATCAATCCCCGGTTTACCAAGCCGCTCGACGCCGGGACCACCGAATTCTTCGCCCGGAGCGCGGATGTCCTGGTCACGATGGAAGATCATGTCCTCCCGGGCGGCTACGGCAGCAGCGTGGTGGAGCTCCTGAACGACGCGCGCCTGGCGACCCCGGTCATTCGCATCGGCTGGCCGGACCAATTCATCGAGCACGCCAGCACGGTCGAGTATCTGCGCGAGAAATACGGTCTGACCGCCACCCATGCCGTCGCGCAAGTCAAAGCCCAGACGGGTGTGGTTCACCGCGAGCGTCTGGTGGCGATGGCGTAGATCGCGGGCGGGAC
>CAYHFE010000145.1:13126-14139 GCA_964355375.1 uncultured Verrucomicrobiota bacterium | reverse complement strand
ACGGTTCATGGGAAGCGCACTTGGCCTTGCGGAAGCACGGCCGAAAACGAGCTCGTGGAACAAAAGCGTTGCGCAGTTGTGCGGGGATATGGCTTTATCTCGATGTGAGAACGGGCCGATGGTCCGAGTTCCGGACCGAAGTGGCGCCGGATGGATCCGGCGGAATTCCGGTGAGCCGGTAAGGCTATGAACCGTCGGCGCGTGCAAGTTTTCTATGCCGGACAAGTGCAGGGCGTGGGCTTCCGGTACACGGCCAGAACCGTCGCGACCGGATTCGAAGTCACCGGCTTGGTTCGAAATCTGCCCGACGGTCGAGTGGAAATGGTGGCGGAAGGGATGAAAGATGAGTTGGAGGCTTTTCTGCAAAGCATCCGCGATTCTGGACTTGGCCACTTCATTGCCCAAGAGCAGGTCTCTTGGAGTGATGCCAAAAATGAGTTTCGCGGTTTCGGGATCGTGAGTTAATGTTCTGCCATTGAAGAAATGAAGTACGCCATCATCGCCGACATCCATGCCAATTGGGAAGCACTGCAGGTTGTCCTGGAAGATACCAAGAAAGAAAATTGCACCCATTACGCGTGTCTCGGCGACGTCGTCGGCTACAATGCGAACCCGAAAGAATGTCTCGATGTCATCCGGACCATGGGCATGCCCTGCGTCAAGGGCAACCACGACGAGTACTGTTCCCTGGATTCCGACCTGCACGGGTTCAATCCGCATGCTGCCGAGGCGGTGAGCTGGACGCGCCAGCAACTGACCGAAGAAGATCGCCAATGGCTCCGCGACTTGAAGTACCTCCGTCTCGTGGCCAGCTTCTCGATTGTCCACGCCACCTTGGATGGCCCGCAGCGCTGGGGCTATGTTTTTGACCGGCTCGCCGCCGCCGCCAGCTTCACCTACCAAAACACGAGCGTCTGCTTTTTTGGCCACACCCACGTGCCGGTGGCTTTTATCCGCGACAGCGTGGTCAAAGGGGGAACCTACTCCAAATTCAAGATCGAAGGCGGACGGAA
>CAYHFE010000145.1:0-13116 GCA_964355375.1 uncultured Verrucomicrobiota bacterium | reverse complement strand
GAAGGCACGATCGAGCTGCGCCGCCTGGATTATGACATCCCCAAAACGCAGGCCAAGATCCGGGCGGCGGGATTGCCGGAACGTTTGGCTGAGCGTCTGGCCCACGGCAGGTAACCCGGCCTGAGCGCTCTGTTGAACCGGGCTGGTCCAAGCTGGAGGGCCCTCGTTTGGCCGGCAATTTCCAGAATGGCCTCTGACGCCTCGCCGATGTCGTGATCCGCGTTCACGATTCCTCGTGAAGATCCTCATCGTTAAACCCAGTTCGCTCGGCGACGTCGTCCAGGCCTTGCCCGTCCTGCGCCTGCTCAAATCCCACCACCCGTCGAGCGAGATCTACTGGTGGCTCTCGAACGATCTTCTTCCTTTGCTCCAGGGAGATCCCGACTTGACCGATCTCATCCCGTTCGACCGCCGCCGCTGGGCCTGGCCGCGCTATTGGCCGGAGCTGGCCCGCAGCGTTCGCCAAATGCGCGCGCTGGCCTTCGACTGGGTGATCGATCTGCAAGGATTGGCTCGAAGCGGCCTTTTTTCCTGGCTGGCCCACGGCCATCTCACCGTCGGTCTGGACGATCCACGCGAAGGCGCCCGCGGCTTTTATGACATCATCGTGCCTCGCCCAACTTTTTATACCCACGCGGTGGATTGGTACCTTGAGGTCCTCCGGACGTTGAAATTGCCTGTGCATGGGAATTTCACCTGGCTCCCCTTTCGCCACGAAGCTGCTCGCGCCATCCAGGAGAAATGGCAGGCGTCGGACAGGCGTTGGATCATCGTGAACCCCGGGGCCCGTTGGTTCAACAAACGGTGGCCGGTAGAGCACTTTCGAGGTTTGGTCCGGCAAATCGCCACAACTCATCCCGACCTCCACCTGGCCATTCTCGGTGGAAAAGACGATCGAGCCATTGGTGCGGCCATCGCGCAGGAGGATCCCAAGCGATGTCTCGACCTGACGGGAAAGACCTCGTTACCCGAGATGATTGAATGGATCCGGTTGAGCGAGTTGATCGTGACCAACGATACCGGCCCCATGCATGTCGCCGCCGCCTTGGCCAAGCCTGTGGTCGCCGTCTTCGGCCCCACCGAACCGCGCCGCACCGGACCGTATCAGCAAATCGAGCACTCGATTCGTGTCCCCCTGCCCTGCTCGCCTTGTCTCAGTTCCACATGCCGAAACGAGAACCCGCTCGAATGTGTGTGGGCCATCACTCCATCGGTCGTCTTCGCTCAGGTTGAGGCGCGCCTCAATGACGAGAGGCCGGCACTCGCCGCACTTTCGAGGTAAGCCGGAGCTCGGATGCCGGACCGGGGGGGAATCTCTGTCTTCACCCAGTGATGCGGATTTCCATGGCGGTTGACTTAGCCCGGCTGGCCGGATTCCAGGTCAAACAACATTCGCCAGATGCGGTCCATCTCGCCGCGTTCGACGATTTGCAGCGGCGTCGAGCCGTCGAACGCCGGGCTCGGTGACTTCAGCCAACGGCCCACCTGCGCAGGTTCCATCACTCGCGCGAGACCGTCCAATAGGCGGTCCATCTCCACCAGTGCCTTCTCCTGCTTGGGTGAGGGTGCCACTCCCTGGCTCCACTTTGCGACGGAACGAGGGGAAAAACCGGTCATTCGCACCACCAGGGGTTGCGCCATGTTGAACGTGTTGCGGTAATGCTTCAGCAGGCTCGAATAATCCTTCGCCCCGCGGTGGACGAACCGGAACGCTGTGGCGGCCGTGCGCTCGATCTTCGATTTCTTCGCATAGACTGGCATACTTTTGCCTGCAAAATGGCCTGCATTATTGCAGGTGTCAAACTTTTGTTCGCACTCCCAACTTTTCCAACTTCGCCCCTTCCACCACTTCCAAATGGTCCCCCGCGCACGCGTGCGGAAACACGACCACGTTGACGCCTCGGTTCACGGCCGCGGAACGGGCCAGCAGACCGCTTCCGCCGGTGGCGGCCACCGCCCGGCCCAGCGCTTGGGTGAAGCTCTCCTTGCCCGCGGCCTGCACCTTGCGCCAATCTTCCGCGCCGAGTTCGGCCAGTGTCACTCCCAACGCGCGCCGGATCGCCGGATTGATCAGATCCAACAGGCGGGCCAGCCGGACCTCGATGGTGACGACCAGCCGCGGGCTCTTGGTTTCAACGCCGTAATAGCGGTCATTGGCCTTGCATTCCTCCAGCGCAGTCGTGTCTGTCGTGCTGCCGTAAATCGTGGTAAGGCCGGGTGGGTTCCAGCGCCCGCCGCGCTCGCGCGCACCGGCGCCGCTCAGCACGTCTTTGGGCTTGGGGAAATCGACCGTTTGAAATCGGAACAGTGTTCCCTTCCACGGACCGAACCATTCTGAATGCGCGATGAATTGCGCACGCAGATCGGCGAAGCGCGGGTGGCAGTGAACACTGGCGCTCATGCCTTGCCCTCGACGATGAGGACGGACTCGCCCCATGTCTTGGACCGCGTCCATGTTGAAAGACAACAGGGTTCGCTCTTCACTTGAGAGATGTCTTCGGATTGGAACGTCATTCAAGTAAACTGCAGCTTGGTCGTCGGCGCGTCGGCATCCCAGCCGCGGGTCGGCTTGCTCGTGATGGACGATACTTCCTTGATCGAGATCTGGCGTCCCCGGGTCTTCGGGCTCTTGACCTCGATTTCGGACGGATGGCAGGTCTGCTGGTTGATCTTCTGATAAGCCGCCGGCTTGTAGCGGACAAACAGCTCCGCCGGCGTGTCCGGCTCAAAGAAAAGAATCCGGGATTTCTCCGGAATGCAGAAATACTCCTTGTTCAAGATCGATCCGCCGAAGGTGAAACGCTTGAGAAAGGTGGCTTCCCGATTCGTGTAAGCCAGGGTGAAGACGCGTTCCCGTTCCGGCAATCCGCAAAAGATCAAATCGAGCCCGACAAACAACTTCTCCGGCAGTTCCACCACCTTGTAATGGCCGTCCTTGAACACGAGCTGGAGTTTGTCGAATTTCGTGCAATCGATCCGGAACTCATCGGCCGACACTTTGTACCCGATGTAACCGGTTTCCCGGTCATAGGCGACTTTGAACGATTTGAACGCCACTTCGCGGGCGTCGATTTCCTCGTGCCGGCTCGACTTGGTCAGGCGCGGATAGAGCGGACTGTATTTCTCCAGCAGCCGTTCCAACTGGCCGAGGGCGAACTTCGGGATATTTTTCAGGTGCTTCCGCGTTTCGTTGAGATCCGCCTTCACCTGGTTCATCTCTTCCCGATGTTTCGTGATGTCGAAGAGCGAGATCCGGCGGATCCGCACCTGGAGGAGACGATCCACATCGGCGTCCGCCAAATCGCGCAACAGCTCTTTGTGAAACGGCTTGAATCCATCTTGCACCGCGGCCAGAACCGCCTCGTTCGTCTTGCACTGCTCGATCTGCTTGTAGATGCGTTCTTCGATGAAAATTCGCTCCAAAGTGCGGAAGTGCAATTCGTCCTCGAGCTTCCTCTGACGCAATTCCAATTCCCGACGCAGCAAGTCCAAGAGCTGAGCCGTATTTTCCTTCAACACCTCGCTGACGGTCATTTCCACCGGCCGATTGTTGCGGATGACGATGATCCGACTGGTGATGCTGACCTCGCAGTCGGTGAACGCGTAGAGCGCGTCGATCAACTGATCCGCGCTCACTCCCTGAGGCGCCCGGACCTCGATCTCCGCGTCTTCGGACGTGAAATCATTGATGCTTTTGATCTTGATCTTGCCCTTGCGCGCGGCGTCCTCGATCGAGCCGATGAGCGAGTCGGTCGTGGTGCTGGGCGGGATCTCCTTGATCACGACCGTCGAGTCGTCTTTGGCTTTGAGCTTGGCGCGAACCTTGATGCTGCCGGTGCCGTCCTTGTAGTCGCGGGCATCCATCAAACCGCCGGTCGGGAAATCGGGGAGGCATTTGAAGGGCTGGTTCTTCAGAATCGCCATCTGGGCCTCGAGCAATTCGGGGAAATTGTGCGGCAAAATCTTGCAGGCCATGCCCACGGCGATGCCCTCGGTGCCGAGCATGAGGAGCAACGGCAATTTCGAGGGCAACGTGACGGGCTCGCGATTCCGTCCATCATAACTCGCCACGAACTCCGTCAAGTCATCGTTAAAAATCTCGGCCCAGGCCAGCTCCGTCAGACGGCATTCGATATAGCGCGGCGCGGCCGCGGGATCGCCGGTAAAGATGTTGCCGAAGTTCCCTTGCCCTTCGATCAGATAGCGTTTGTTCGTCAACACCACCAGGGCGTCCGAAATGGCCACCTCGCCGTGCGGATGATACTGGGCGCAATGACCGGAAATGGTCGCCACTTTGATGAATCGCCCGTCGTCCTTTTCGTGGAGCGACCACATGATGCGGCGTTGCACCGGCTTCAAGCCATCGGTCAGGTTCGGAATCGCCCGGTCGCGGATGACATAAGAGGCGTACTCGAGGAAGCTCGTATCAACCCGCCGGTGAAAGGGCAGCTCGATTCTTCCCGGCTCGAACGGCCGGGGCTCGGAGGCGGGCGCGACGGTTTCGGCAATGACATGATCGGCCCCATGGCCGACGGCGCCGTTCGGCGGTTCGCCGGTTGGTGGAGAGGCCTGGGCCGGTCCGTCGATGGGCAACTCGGGCTGTTCGCCCGAGTTTTTTGCTTTCTTCGAAATACTCATTCCATGACCGCGAAATGCTAGGAAACTGCCTCCCGGTTGACGAACAAAAACTTTTCGCTTCACGCAGGCATCGGGACCATGAACCGACTGGAGTGGGTTGCGTCACGCCAGCGTCTGGGAGTGCGCCAGCCCTCGGGCGCTTTTGACCGAGGCGGAGAAAGGGCAGAGGCCTGCCGCACTCCAAAACCTGGCGGAGTTCTTCTGCCCCTCTCTCGAATATCGGCCCGCCCGGTTGACGAACGGTTCGGGGAGAGGTTCGACGCCACATTTGGCGCGCATTGGGACCTTGAACCACTCTTCCTCTGGAGGAGACGACGTCAGGAGACTCTGAATTTTGGCGCGAAATAGTGAGTCTCGTTCGCCCGAAACCCGCCTCGGGGCATCAATTCGGGCTGACGGGCGCCGTGGTTGCCGTCCGCGTTGGTCCCTTGATGTAACGCTTGGCAAACGTCAGGAAAGTCGGCCAATTCGGTCCATCCGTATGTCCACCGCTATGTTGACGGAACGCCACGTCACCGTCGCTCAACCCGGTCTCGATCGCGGGAAATTCGGTTGTGCCCAGATCTTTCTTTCCCAAAAGACGATAGACCGGTCCCGCGCCGACCCCGGCCAGGAATGTTCCTTTCGCGTCCACCCAGCCATCACCCCGGGTCGCTCCGGCACTCAGAAACACGGGGCGCGGGGCGCAGAGCGCGATCAATGTTTGGGCTGGACCGTCCGATTGGATTCGGCCCGTTTCAAGTCGTTCATCGCCCAGAGCATTCCATTCAAGAGCAACCGGCGAAAGGCCGGCTGCTTGAAGTCGTCGGGGCCACCCAGCGACGTGTAAAACACCCGCCGATTCGATCCGGTGTTGCACCAGGCGACCGGTTCCGCAACCTCTCGTCCGTCCACCACGACGGTTCCCGTCAACAGCGGAGTCGCGGTCGCGGCCAAATCGCGACCTCGATACAGAGAGTAGGGAGTGCGAAACGTCTCGATGGCCACCCCGTTCATCACCGGGTGCAATCCGGCGCCGGGCGCCAGGCGAACCGCGGGTGAGAGATCGTTGCCGTAATGCCCGTCGTAATGTCCTCCCAGAACTTCCAGGTCGAAGCGACTCCAGGCCCCATGCTGCGCGTCCGCTGGCTTGGCATCAAAGGCATGACTCGCCGTGCGCAGTCCGACGAGCGGTTTGCCCGCCTCGAGGTGCCGATGAATCAGGTCGAGCATGGCCTGCGGCGGCGTGCGGCGGCGGACGCTGATCACGAGCAGATCGGCGGTTTTGAGCGCGTCGATGTTGGTAAAATCGTGTCCGCCGGCGGGCGGCGCCGTGACCGAGGCCCATTGCAGACCTCGCGGCTCAAGTTCTTCCCGGGCGAAGTTCGGCAATGTTTCCCAGGTGCGGTATTCGTTTTCCCCCAGGACCAACACCACGCGCGGCGGGCCGTTCTGGAGACCGGCGGCCGGGCTGCCGCCTTGGTTCACCGTCTCGACCGTTCCGCGGTATTTGGGTTGGAGCGGCGCGGAAGCCTCGGCCGCGCGACCGCTCCAACTCCCCAGTGAAACGAGACAGGCCCACCCGACCATGGATGACCGCGCTAAGTTTGCGATTCCACGGAATTGGGCCGAGTGATTCATAGGGTTTGGTCGCTGATACTAATGTGAGGAAGAAATAATTCGAGCCAAACGTGGAACTTCTTTCGGGCCCCGCGTGCCCCATGACTTTCCGATGCGTTGGCCGTAGCCGGCGAGAAGGGCGTAGTCAGGTGACGAGACTCTGATTCCCGCTTCCGAGTTGTGGGGCAAGAGCGGCGCCAAGACGCTGGCGCAAGAAAGCTCGCCAGCAGTTCTCATTTTGACTCAGGACACAGTCGGTTCCACGCATGTAGTCCCGGCTTCAGCCGGTTTTCATGCGGCGACCGGCTGAAGCCGGGACTACATACTTGTCAAAATGAGAATTGCTGGAAGCTCACTCCCAACGCTTGACGGTCGCGTTGCTCTCGGGGACAATTTCCTCCAATCCGAATCATCAAAGAATCCGTTGCCCAAAGAAGTTATGCGCTGCTTTCTCTTAGGACTTTCCGCCGTACTCACTGTGTGGAGCGGTTGCAGCCGGACTCCGGACGCACCGGCCGCGGCCACGACGAATTCGCCTTCCGCCGGGTCCGCCGCCGCCGCGAAACCGGCGCCGCGCAAGAAGACGATTGGCGTCTCGGTCCTGACCATGACCAACCCCTTCTTCAAGCAGATCGGCGAGAGCCTGAACGAAGAGGCCAACAAACACGGCTATGACGTGCTCGTCGTCAGCGGGGAATTTGACGTGGCCAAACAGCAGAGCCAAGTCAAGGATTTCATCGTGCAGGAGTTTGGGGCGATCGTCCTGACGCCGTGCGATTCCAAAGCGATCGGTCCCGCCATCAAGGAAGCTAATGAAGCCGGCGTGCCCGTGTTCACTGCAGACATCGCCTGCCTCGCGCCCGGCGTCAAGATCGTCTCCCATATCGCGACCGATAATTACAGCGGCGGAAAGGAGGCCGCCCGAGCCATGATCGAGGCGTTGGGTGAATCGGGCGGCAAGATCGCCCTTCTCGATCACAAGATCGTCGAATCCTGCCTTCTCCGCGTGCAAGGATTCAAAGAGGTCATCGGGAAGCACAACGCCGGCCGGGCTCAAGGCAGGATCGAAATCGTCGCGGAGCTGCCCGGCGGAGGCGTCAAGGACCAGGGCTACAAAGCCGCCGAAGACGTGCTCCAGGCTCATCCCGACCTGGCCGGCATTTTTGCCATCAATGATCCCTCCGCGCTCGGGGCGCGCGCCGCTTTGGAGAAGGCCGGCAAGGCCGACCAGGTGCGGCTCGTCGGTTTCGACGGCCAACCGGAAGGCAAACAAGCGATCAAAGAAGGCAAGATTTACGCCGATCCCATTCAATTCCCGGATCGCATCGGCATCGAAACCGTGCGGCAGATTGTCAAACACTTCGCCGGAGAGACGGTGCCCGCGCAAGTGCTGATCCCGACCGCGCTCTACCGCCGGGCCGACGCGGAGAAGGACCCCACGCTCAAACCATGAAGCGCCGCCACCCCGCCGGGTCGCGGTGACGCTCTCCGGCTCGCCGGCCGCGATTCGGCTGGATCGTCCCATGATCGCTCATTCTTTGCGCAACTCGGCGGATCTGCTCATTAAGCTGTTTGCCTTCGGGCTTTTCCTCTGCATCGTTTTGAATTGGCTGAACGCCCGGCCGCTCGCGGCTCTTCAGCAGTTTCTTAATGATCTCTATGATGTCTTCGTGGAGCCGGTCCGGCGCCACATCCGCCCCATCCGGATTACGCCGTCCGCGCCGGGCGGGCTGGATCTGGCTCCGCTCGTCTTGTTATTCATCGTCTGGTGGTTGGTTCATCCCTTTCTCATGTGGGTCCTAAGCTGATGAGAAATCGGGAGAGTTCTCGTCCTCCCCTGCTCCGGATGACGGGCCTTTCGAAATCGTTTCCCGGAGTTCGGGCCTTGGACGACGTGGGGCTCGAACTATATCCCGGCGAAGTTCTGGCTTTGCTCGGCGAGAATGGCGCCGGCAAGAGCACGCTGATCAAGATCCTGGCTGGAGCCTTTCGTCCCGACCGTGGTGAAATCCATCTCGATGGCCAGTTGGTCCAACTCACCAGCCCGGTCCAAGCGCAGCAGGCCGGCATCGCCGTGATCTTCCAGGAGTTCAACCTCATTCCGTCTTTGACCGCGTGCGAGAACATCTTCCTCGGCCGGGAAGATTCGAACCACGGTTTCATCCGTGGGCGCGAGGAGCACCGCCACGCCACGGAGTTGTTTCGCCGCATCGGAGTGGCCATCGATCCGACCGCTCTTTGCCGGCATTTGACGATCGCCCAGCAACAGGTCGTGGAGATCGCCAAAGCCCTCTCGCGGCGCGCCCGGCTCCTGGTCATGGACGAACCCAGCGCCGCCCTGACCCAGACCGAAGTGGCACGGCTCTTGGGCATGATTCGTGAGCTCCGCGCTCAAGGCATCGCCATCCTCTACGTGAGCCATCGGCTCGATGAAATCTTCGCCATCGCCGATCGCGTCACGGTCTTGCGCGACGGGCGCTGGGTCGCCACCCGACCGATCCAACAGGTCCAGCGCGACGAACTCATCGAAATGATGGTCGGGCGAAAGCTGGAGCATGAGTTCCCCAAAAAGCGGATCGTGATCGGACCGGATCGACTGGTGGTGCGGCACCTGAGCCGGGGCGATCGCGTGCGGGATGTTTCCTTCTCCATCCGGCGCGGCGAAGTGCTCGGCCTGACGGGCTTGGTGGGGGCCGGACGAACGGAAACGGCCCGGGTCATTTTCGGCGCGGACCGGGCCGAGTCGGGCTCCATCGAACTAGACGGTCGGGCCTTGCGGATTCGCCATCCGCGCGACGCCATCCGGGCCGGCCTCGGGCTCCTGCCCGAAGACCGCAAGGCGCAGGGCCTGATTCTCTGCCGGGCCGTCCGGGAGAACTTCGGCCTGCCGAACCTGCCGGCCATGTCGCGTTTTGGATTGGTGCGACAACGCGTCGAAGCGGACGCCTGGGCCGGCTATGTCGAAAGCCTGCGCATTCGGGTTCCCCACGCCGAACAACCGGCGCGAAACCTCTCCGGCGGCAACCAGCAAAAGGTCGTGCTCGCAAAATGGCTGCAAAGCCATTGTCAGGTCCTCATTTTTGACGAACCGACCCGCGGCATTGATGTCGGAGCCAAGTACGAGGTGTATCTCCTCATCAATGAACTCGCCGCCCAGGGCCAGGCGATCTTGATGATCAGTTCCGAACTGCCCGAAGTGCTGGGCTTGAGCGACCGCATCCTGGTGATGCATCGGGGACGGATCACCGCGGAAATCACGGACGTCGCGAGGGCCACGCAAGAACAAATCATGAAAGCGGCCGTCGCCTGAAATTCTGGTTATGCCCCGGCTCGTTTCAGATTACGGAATGCTTCTCGCCCTCCTCCTCTTGTGCGGCTACTTCAGTTGGATGACTCAGACCGATCAACATCCGCGCGGCCGGCAGGGCGCGGCGCGGTTGGCGGCGGAGATGGAACCGCAGTTGCCCCGCGGCGCCCGCGTGCTCATCGTGGCTCGGGACAGCGCGGAAGATGGGCTCTTTGCCGATGCGCTTCGTGATCGACTCGGAGCCTCGGGATTCGCCGTGGTCGCGACGGTCAAAGGGCAGCCCGCCGACGCGCGCCGGGCGATTCAGCAAGCCGCGGAATCCGGCGCGACCCTGGATGCGATCGCGTGCAATCAAATCACCGCCGGCTGGGCCGTGTTCGAAGATCTGGCCGGCAAGTATCCTTCCCTGGGGCCGGCGAAAGTCTTTCAACCCCGCAGCTACCGCTGGCCCAACTTCCTTAAAACCGACAACCTGCTCAACGTCGCCAATCAGATCGCCGTCATCGCCATTATCGCCATAGGCATGACCCTCGTGATCATCGCGGCCGGGATTGACTTGTCCGTGGGCAGCCTCATCGCGCTCTCGGCGGTGGTGGCGACGCTGCTGATTCGGAATTGGGCTGGAGCGGAGCGCGCGACCGCCTTCGGCATGGTTCTCAGCAGCCTGGCGGCGATCGCCTTGTGCGGCGGGGTCGGCCTGTTCTCCGGCGTCATGGTCACCCTCTTTTCGATTCCCGCCTTCATCGTGACTCTCGGAATGATGCTGGTGGCGAGCGGGCTCGCCTACATTTTTGCCCAGGGCCAATCCATCTACCAAGTGCCCGAGGCGTTCGTCTGGCTGGGGCGCGGCGCGGAGTTCGTCGTGCCGAACGCCGTGCTGCTCATGGTCATTCTTTACGCCTTGGCCCACGTGGTCATGACTCGCACCACCCTGGGGCGCTACATCTACGCGGTCGGCGGCAATCCGGAAGCCGCCCGTCTCTCCGGCGTCCCGGTCAAACGGATCTTGATTCTGGTCTATGGACTGTCCGGCGCGCTCGCCGGGCTGGGCGGGATTGTCATGGCGTCGCAACTCCAGAGCGGCTCGCCGACCTACGGCCAGATGTACGAACTCTACGTCATTGCTTCCGTCGTGGTGGGCGGCACCTCGCTGGCAGGGGGCGAGGGCAAAGTTCTCGGAACCCTCATCGGCGCCTTCATTATCGCCGTTATTCAAAATGGCATGAACCTGACGGGAGTGGAGAGCTACACGCAAAAAGTCGTGCTCGGCCTCGTCATTCTCGCCGCGGTCCTGCTGGATAGGCTCAAGAAGCGGGGCTGGGATTGGTGGCGCGCGGGGCGACTCTAAGCCGCAACTATTCGATTGAGACGACTTTCAAAGCACGTTCCAAGGCTTGCGCTCCCGCCAGAACTGCAGTCTGCGCCCGGACTATTTGGACCGTGGTTTGAGAATCAGCTCCAGCAGATCGGGCTTGGCCGGATCGCGCTGCAGGTGGGGATACCGCTCGCCCTCGCGGTAATCGAGTTTGCAGGTGCGGAAGAATTCGCCGTTCTCGACGAGCAGATCGAGCGGTTCGGACCGCGTTTTCGCCGCTTGGATTGCGGCGCGCAACACCTGGGCCGACCAGCGGCGGCCATTCACCGCGACCAGCTTCATTCCCGGGCTGATCCCGGACTTTTCCGCCGCCAGACCCGGAATGACATCGGCCACCAAGCCATCCTCTTTCAATTGCAGGCCGATCGAGTAACTCAAATCGGTGAACTTCTCCGTGGTTTCCCGAGATTTGAGGTAATCGGGGATGGCTTCCGTATAAATCATCCGCCAACCACCGCCCTCGATCCCGCCGAGCGGAGCGCGGGGATTGATCGCCTGAACGCGGCTTTGAAAAAAGGCGCGCCAATCATGGGGCGCGACTTCGTTCAAGGCTTTGACCACATCCTCGAGGGTGTAGGTCACGACTTTGGGGGGGCCACTTTCGCCGCCAAAAAACCGGCGGCAAAAATCATCCAATGACCGCTGTCCCTGGGATTGCTGGCGAATCAGCACGTCCGCCTCCAGCCAGATCAATAAACCTTCCGGGTAAAAATCCACGCCCCGCCGCCACGCCGCCCCTTCCGGTCGGGCCGAGTAGAGCAATTGCGCGGCCGTCGCCGTATCGCCGAGCGGACGCCAGGATCGGCCAGCCTTGTGGTCGAGATCCGCGGCGAGCAAGCCGAGCATTTCACGAAACACCTGATAGCTCCACAACCCACTGCGCACGGTCAACACCTCCCCGAGATACGTGGTCAATCCCTCATAAACCCAAAGCAATTCGGATTTCATCGGTTGCTGAAAGTCGGGCCGGGTCAGATCCGCGGGCCGGCGGTACTTGCCATTCCAGGAGTGGACCATCTCATGGGGCAGCAAGCCCACGCCCAGTTTGCGCAAATCATCATCGATCAGGGAACGTTCGGGCAGCCGGTCGTCACTGGATTCGTGATGCTCCAATCCGAAATGCGCCACATGATCGCTCAGGGTCACCAAAAAGGAATAGTTCCGGTAATGCCGGGCGCCGAAGAGCGCGCCGGTTTCCGCGATGAGTTGCCGGCAGGCCGCCGCGTGTTCCGGCGTGATTTCCAAAGCCGCCACACTGTCCGCCGCCAGGTAAATCTGATGAGTCGGAGCCGCTCCCGGACTCAAATCGAGAGTGCGAAAGAGCGCTCCGGTGAGGACTGGAGAATCGACCAGCGTTTCTAAAGTGACCGGGGAAAACTCGACCGTCTCGGCCGCGACCTTGGCCACCGGAAGAGCCGTCCCGAACTTCCATCCCGTCGGCAGGCGAATGCTGGCCGAGAATCGAAGGTCCGTCGCAGCCGGCCCCTTGGGGTAGAGCAACAATTGATTCCAGTTGACCACCGCCAGTTGCGCGGTCGCGGAGGCCCCGGAGGAGAATCCTTCCGCCGAAGCCGGCAAAAGAAAATCCAGCGCGACATCAAGCGAAGTCACTCCCGGCGGGACCTCCAGGTTGAAGGCGAACATGTCCCCCCCATCGCGCTGCCACGGCACGGGGCGGTTGGCGGCGGCGATGCGCAAACCGACCAGATCCGTGATGGGACCGCTCGGCGCATGCTCGCCCGGAATCCATTTCGGAAAGAGCAGCGTCATCTTTCCCGGACTCGTCGGAATGATGAGCCGCGAATGCAGGATTTTGCGCGGCGCGTCGGTCAGATCGACGCTCAGGTTGATGGGAGTGCTCGCGCTCTGTCCCATGACCGGGTTCGCGCCAGTCAGAGCCAATAGAATCAGCCCCAGATACCAAACAGACTTTTCCCAATGCGTTCTCATTTCTTGAATTTCCAGGTTGCACCATTGTTATTCCGCCGCCCAAGCGCATACAAGACGCAATCTCGATTTGACCCCAGAATAGAGGCTCCTTCGAAGCGCCCGGTGCTGATGGCCCGGAACAACTCACGGACCGGGCTTTCCCTGAAACGTTCGTCAACCGGGCGGGCCGATATTCGAGGGAGAAGCAGGAAAACTCCGCCAGGTCTTGATAGGGGTAGGAACGGGGGATGTACCCCGCCCCTCCCTC
>CAYHFE010000144.1:3756-14176 GCA_964355375.1 uncultured Verrucomicrobiota bacterium | reverse complement strand
TGCCATTCGGGATGTCTTCCTGCATGATCTTCAAACCGGCGTGACTGAACTAGTCAGCGTCACCAGCGATGGCCAACAAGCGCAGGGAGGATTCTGCGGTAGTCCCGCGCTCAGTGCGGATGGACGGTTCGTGGCTTTCGTCTCAAACGCCACCAACTTGACCAGGAATAATCCCAGTCTGGTCCGACATATCCTGGTTCGCGATCGACAATCCGGCACGACCGAGGGCGTCAGTGTGGCCAGCGACGGCACTCCCGCCAACGACAGAAGTGCCTCTCCCTCGATCAGCGCAGATGGGCGATTCGTCGCGTTCGCGTCATTCGCCACCAACTTGGTGGCGAATGACACCAATGCCTGGTGGGACATTTTCGTGCATGACCGCCAGACTCACACCACCACCCGCGTGAATGTTGCCGGTGACGGCCAGCAAGCGCTCGGCGCGCGCGATCCGTTCTATAACGTTTCGGGCACGAGCATCAGCGCGGATGGTCGCTACGTGGCATTCTACTCGCAATGCGCCAATCTGGTGCCGAACGACGCCAATGGTTCCCGCGACGTCTTTGTCCATGACCGTCAAACCGGCGTCACTCGCCGCGTCAGCGTAACCAACGCGGGTGCCGAAGTGAGCAACGGCAGTTACGAATTGGCCCTGAGCGGCGATGCCCAATTTGTTGCCTTCACCTCCAAAGCAGCGGACGTCGTGGCCGGCGACACCAACAACGTGGTTGACGTCTTTCTGCATCAGACTGGCCTGGTTGCCTCCTCCGCCGCAGTGGCGCCGGCGATCACGGTTCAACCCCAAAGCCAGAATGCCACTCTCGGATCAGCCGTCACCTTCAAAGTCGAGGCGAGCGGGACGGCGCCGCTGGCCTATCAATGGCGCAAAGACGGCAAGGATTTGGCAGGTGCAACGAGTGCGACTCTGACCTTGGGCAGCGTGGCAGCGACCGATGCCGGAACCTACTCGGTCACCGTCAGGAATCAGCAAGGCTCGATCACGAGCGCAGTCGCGACGCTGACCGTCGGCACCGGCGGAAGCTCAACGCCCGGTTCGTTGGCCTTCAGCGACGACTTTCAACGGACAGCGCTGGGCAATGATTGGACAGTTGCCGATGACAGTCCGGCCTCGTCGGGGCCATCGAACTGGCACGTCGATTCGGGAACACTCTACCAGGATAGCAACATCTATCGGAACGCCGGCTTGGTGGGCACCCACCTTGTGACGGGCTCCTCATCCTGGTCCGACTATGCCCTCACCGCCCGGGTCACGCCCACCGACAACGACGGCTGGGGCGTGATCGTCCGCTATCAAGACAACGCCAACTACTACCGCTTTTTCACGGTCCTCGATTCGAGCAATGGCGGCCCGTTCATGCGCCTGGAGAAGTTCGTCAACGGCACGCCCACGACGCTGGCCGAGGTGAAGCAGGCCTATACGCAAGGCGTGAGCCAGGTGGTTTGCGTGGAGGCGGCCGGCAATCGGCTGACCGTCTGGCTCGAGGGCAAGCAAGTGCTCACGGCCACGGACAGCACTTTCGTCCGGGGCAAGGCGGGCTTCTGCACTTACGCCAGCACGATTGAAGTCCGGCACGTCCGGGTTCGCGTGGGAACGAACACTCTGCCGACCGTCGAACTGGCCGCTCCTTCCGCCAGCGCTGCCTTCTTTGCTCCAGCCAACCCGACGTTGAAAGCCGCGGCGAGCGATGCCGACGGCGTGGTCGCGAGGGTGGAGTTCTACCAGAACGCGATCAAGACTGGCGAGTTGAGCCGCCCACCCTTCACGTTCACGGTGACCAACCTGCCGGCAGGGACCTACACCTTCGCAGCCAAGGCCTTCGACGGCGAGGGTTCCGGCTCGGCCATTTCTGTGCCGTTGACCGTGCAGGTGCGGCTAGCCGAACCCGGCCCCGTCATCACGGGCCAATGGGATTTTGACCTGGGCGATCTCCGAGCCACCGTTGGCAACGATCTGGATTTCTTCGACCCCACCGTCGAGGCCGGGACCAGGTTCGGCACCACCCGCAGTTTTGGGATCGCCGACATCGGCGGCGAGGTGGCGGCGGTCATGAAGGTCCCCTACTTGGAACCGATGGGTGGCTACATCATGCGCCACGGAACCGGGCCAAATGGCGGCGGGCAGCTCGGGGTCAACCAGTACACGCTGATCTTCGACCTTTTCTATGCCACGAGCGTGGCCAGCGAATGGAAGGCCTTGCTCCAATCCGAGGCCGACAACAGCAATGACGGCGAGTTTTTCATCAACGGGTCGGGCGGCATTGGCATCAGCAGCACGTATCAGGGCAAAGTCACGTTTGGGGCGTGGCACCGCATTGCGCTGGCCGTGGACTTGGCGACGCGTGTGGTCGCGAAGTTCATCGATGGCGTCAAGGTGGGGGAGCAAACCTTGAACGAAGGGCTCGACAAGCGCTGGGCGCTCTGGCCGGCGGGCGGCGATCCGGACTTTGCGCTCTTGTTCGGGGATGACAATGGGGACAATTGCGAGTTCTACGTGAACAGCATCCAGTTCCGGGCCGGGCGCATGAGCGACGAGGCCGTGACGGCGCTGGGCGGGCCGACGGCCAAAGGCATTGCGTCTGGTGCAGCGTCGGCAAACGTCGCCCCGACGATCAGCCAGAATCCCCAGAGTCAAACTGTGGGGGCTGGCGCGACGGTGACGTTCACGGTTGTGGCGAGTGGCACTCCGGCTCCGACCTATCAATGGCGCAAGGACGGCAAGGATCTGGCCGGTGCGACCAGCGCGACCTTGACCTTGAACAACGTCCAAGCTGCCGATGCGGGCAGCTATACGGTCGCGGTGAGCAACGCGGCGGGTTCGATCACCAGCGGCGCGGCGACGTTGACCGTCACACCGACTAACTTGAATCCAACGGCGATCACCGGCAACCAGTCCGGCACGCTCTTCCGCGCCCAGAGTCCCTATCTCGCGACTGGCTACATCTATGTCCCCGCGGGCCAGCAGCTCACGATTGAACCGGGGGTGATCGTCCGTTTTCAAGGCACGGGCGCGGGGTTAATCGTCGATGGGACACTGGTGGCGAGTGGCACGGCGTTGGCGCCGATCACGTTCACTTCGGCGGAAACAGCCAAGCAAGCGGGTCAATGGGGAGGCATCCTGTTCCGTTCCACCAGCACCAATTCCGTCCTGGACAATTGCGTGGTCGAGTATGGCGGTGCGATTTGGGGTGGTCTGGTCAACTTCTCCGCGGCTTCGGCGGAGATTCGCAATTCCACCATCTCGGACAGTTCCACCGCGGGCATTCTTTGCGACAGTTCGGGTGCGGTGCTGACGAACTGCGTCATCCGGAACAACCGGCAGGATGGGGTCCGCTTGCAGCTCTCGGATGCGCGGGTGGAGAGTTGCCGCTTTTCTGGCAATGGCGCGGCCAACACCAATGTCTTTGCCATGGCCATGCGGGCCGACTCGCTGCCGCGCCTGCAGAACAACACGGCCCAAGGCAACGGCCGAGATGCGATCAGCGTCTTTGGTGGCTCGATCTCGCGCAGTGGCACCTGGTCCAAGGACAATCTGCCCTACACGGTGGTCGGACAGAACTTCCTGAGCGGCGGGCAGACGTTGACGATTGAGCCGGGCACGGTCGTGCAATTCCAGGATGCCAACGCCGGGTTGGTGGTGGATGGGACGCTCGTGGCGCGTGGCACCGGGTCGGCGCCGATCACGTTTACGTCGGGGGAAGCGGTCAAGCAAGCCGGTCAATGGGGAGGCATGCTGTTCCGGTCCACCAGCACCAATTCAGTCCTGGACCAGTGCGTGGTCGAGTATGGCGGCGCGATTTGGGGTGGTTTGGTGGTGTTCCATTCGGCTTCGGCAGCGATTCTCAATTCGACCATTGGGCAGAGTCCCACCGTGGGCGTGCTGTGTGAAAGTTCGGGCACCGTGATGACGAATTGTACGTTCCAAAGCAACCGGCTCGACGGTGTCCGCCTGCATCTCTCCGATGCCCGGGTGGAGAGTTGCCGTTTTACGGGCAACGGCGCGGGCAACACCAATGTCTTTGCCATGGCCATGCGGGCCGACTCGCTCCCACGGCTGCGGAACAACACGGCCCAGGGCAACGGTCGCGATGCGATCGGCGTCTTTGGTGGCTCGATCTCGCGCAGTGGCACCTGGACCAAGGACAATCTGCCTTACACGGTGGTCGGACAGAACTTTCTCGGCAGCGGGCAGACCTTGACGATTGAGCTGGGCACGGTCGTGCAATTCCAGGATGGCAACGCTGGGTTGGTGGTGGATGGGACGCTGGTGGCGCGTGGCACGGCGGCGGCACCGATCACGTTCACGTCTGGGGAAGCGGTCAAACAAGCCGGTCAATGGGGAGGGATCCTGTTCCGGTCCACCAGCACCAATTCAGTCCTGGACCGTTGCCTGGTCGAGTATGGCGGGACGATTTGGGGTGGTTTGGTGGTGCTTCAATCGGCTTCGGCGGAGATTCTCAATTCGACCATTGGGCAGAGTCCCACCGTGGGCGTGCTGTGCGAAAGTTCGTCCACCGTCATCACGAATTGTACGTTTCAAAGCAACCGGCTCGATGCTGTCCGCCTGCATCTCTCCGATGCCCGGGTGGAAGGCTGCCGATTTACGGGCAACGGTCCGGCCAACACCAATGTCTTCGCCATCGCCATGCGGGCCGACTCGCTCCCACGGCTGCGGAACAACACGGCCCAGGGCAATGGTCGCGACGCCATCGGCGTCTTTGGTGGCTCGATCTCGCGCAGTGGTGCCTGGACCAAGGACAATCTGCCTTACACGGTGGTCGGACAGAACTTCATCGGCAACGGGCAGACCTTGACGATCGAGCCGGGCACGGTCGTGCAGTTTCAAGATGCCAACGCCGGGTTGGTGGTGGATGGGACGCTAGTGGCGCGAGGCACGGCGGGGGCGCTAATCACGTTCACGTCAGGGGAAGCGGTCAAACAAGCCGGTCAATGGGGAGGGATCCTGTTCCGGTCCACCAGCACCAATTCGGTCCTGAACCAGTGCCTGGTGGAGTCTGGCGGCACGATTTGGGGTGGGTTGCTGGTCTTCTCGTCCGCCGCGGCGACGATTTCCGATTGCACGATCCGGAACAGTTCCGGCGATGGCATCAACTGCACCTATTCCTCTGCCGTGATCGCGAATTGCTCGATCAGCAAGAACGGTCGCGATGGAGTTCGCACTGCCGGTGCCATTCTGCCCACCGTCAGCAAGAGCACGATCTCCGGCAACATCGAGTCCGGCGTGCGCAACTTCGACACCACCAAGATTGTGGATGCGCGCGGGAACTACTGGGGGGATCCCAGCGGGCCACTGGACACTTCGAACACCGATGGCCGCAACCAGATGAATCCAAACGGCAAAGGCGACAAGGTTAGCGAATACGTGGATTGGAGCGGCTTTCTCCAAACCGACCCTTCGACCACCGTTCCCGTGGACCCGACCATCACCCTGGACACCTGGACCCCCCGAACCTCGGGCACGACCCAAGACCTTCAGGACATCACCTACGGCAATAATGCCTTTGTCGCGGTCGGCAGTTCCGGGACCATTCTGTCATCCGCCACGGGAGCGACCTGGACAAAGCAGACTTCGCCCACGGCCAACCGGCTGGTGGGAGTTACTTACGGAGGCGGCAAGTATGTAGGGGTCGGGGACGGCGGAGTGGTGTGCACCTCGACGGACGGAGTGGCCTGGAGCACGCAGAAGTCTGGAACAACATTCTATCTTTTCGACGTGGCCTACGGCAACAACACCTTTGTCGCCGTCGGCTGGATGTCCAATCCGCCGGGTCCGGACGCGAACATTATCCTCAATTCGCCGGACGGGATCACCTGGACCCAACGATGGAACGGGCCGAGCGCATGGAATTACACGGTGGCTTTCGGCGACAACAAATTCGTGACGGGCCGGGATCAGAACAAAGTCCTCTACTCGAATGCGGACGGGAGCGTGTGGACAGAGGGGTCGATCAGCGATTGCCGGACGGTGTGGAACATCGCCTTCGGTGGCGGCCGCTACGTGGCCGTGGGGAACATGGATTGGGGCTACAATGTCTGGACGTCGAGCGACGGAATTGCCTGGAAAACGCAGCCGCGAGTCGGGAACGAGCACCTCAGCGGCGTGGCCTATGGCAATGGCACGTTCGTGGCGGCTGGTTACAGCGGAAGCATCTTCAGCTCGGCCAACGGGGAGATCTGGCAACAGAAGGCCACGGGCAAAGGAATTCTGAACGACATCGCATACGGAAACAACAGCTTCGTGATCGTGGGCAATGGCGGCACGATTTTGCAGGCGGGTGCCGGACAGGCCTCGACGCCGCCAACGATCACCACTCAGCCCCAAAGTCAAAGCGTGGCGGCGGGGACGGCAGTGACGCTCACGGTCGTGGCGAGCGGCAATCCGTCCCCGACTTATCAATGGCGCAAAGACGGCAAGGACCTGCTTGGAGCGACCAGTGCGACCTTGACCTTGAACAATGTGCAGGCTGCGGACGCGGGCAGCTACACGGTCGTGGTGAGCAACGCGGCGGGATCAACCACGAGCAGCGCAGCCACGTTGACCGTCAACACCGGCGGTTGCGTGACATCGCCTTCAGGTTTGATCGGTTGGTGGCCGGGCGATGGACAGGCCAACGACTTGGTCGGGGCCAATCACGGAGTGTTGCTCAAGGGCGCGACTTTTGCCCCAGGCAAGATCGGACAGGCGTTCAGCTTGGACGGGGTGGATGACTACGTTCAGGTTTCGTCACCGCAAGGATTACCGATGGGCAACGCGGCCCGAACGATCGAACTGTGGTTCCTCACCACGAAGGATTTGACCCGTTCAGCGGAATCGGGCTTGGTTCAGTACGGCAGCCCCGCCACCTGGCAAATGTTTGGGCTCATCACCTCGGTCAATGCCCCGGGCAAACTCTATTTCTACGGACATGCCGACGACCTGGCTGGGACCACCACGATTCTACCCAACGTTTGGCATCACGGGGCTGTCACTTACGATGGTTCAGCCATCCGGCTTTATCTCGATGGACAATTGGATGCCACCAAGAACACCAAGACCCTCAACACTATTCTCGATGCGAATGATCTCACTATGGGCTACCGCGTCGGGGGTTCCAGTTGGGCCGGTCTGATTGACGAAGTGTCCATTTACAGCCGCGCCTTGTCGTCGAATGAGATTGCGGCCATCTACGCCGCAGGCAGCACCGGTAAATGCCGGCCCGGCAGCGGTGTCCCGGTCATTTCTTTGGCGCCGCAAAGCCAGACGGTTTCTGTGGGGACCAGCGTGACGCTCACGGTGACCGCGACCGGCACAGCCCCTCTGACCTACCAATGGCAAAAAGACGGTGCGGCCATTCCACAGGCGACGAACGCGACTTTGACCTTGAGCAATGTCCAGATCAGTGACTCCGGGAGCTACGATGTGACGGTCCGCAATCTCCTGGGAACTGCAGTCAGTCGCTCCGTCAGTTTGACCGTCATCCAAGCTCAAGGCAAAATGGAGTGGCTTTGGGCGCGCAAGCCCGCCCACACCGATGACTCGGCAACCTACAACAGGGGCTACCACATCGCCACAGATCCCGATGGAAACAGTCTCGTGGTTGGGACTTTTGAAGGCGGTCGTATTGCGTTTGGGAACACCGTTTTGACTCCTCCCGAATCCGGCTACGACGATTTCGTGGCCAAGTTTGACTTGGAAGGGAACAGCCTTTGGGCTCGGCAGCTTGGAGCCAGCCAAGGATATCTTCCCGCAGGTTTGGCCACGGATCCGGCAGGCAACTTCGCCATTGCCGGTCGCTTCAAATCGCCAGAAACGTTCGGCCCCAACGTCCTGACCTCGATTGACAAATCACAAGACTTGTTTCTCGCCAAATACAACGCTGAGGGAAATCTGGCCTGGGTCAACCAGGCAGGGGGACCGAAAGACGATTTGATGAGTGGTCTGGTGGCCGATCATGAAGGGAACTTCTTGATAACTGGGTCTTTCATGGATTGGGCAAGATTCGGATCGTTCCAGTTCACGAATGGTCCAACCACCGCCAACCCATCCCGGTATGCCGATACGATGTTCCTCGTCAAGTATGGGCCCAAGGGAGAGGTCATCTGGGCTCGAACGGCTGGAACCAGGGATGGCGGGGTGAAAAGCCTGGCCCTGGCCGTCGATTCCGAGGCCAACGTCTTTGTCACTGGGTTCTACTACGGAGCACCCGTTCGTTTCGGCACCAATACGCTCGTGCCGCCCGACGCTTGGAATCACTTCTTCGTCGCCAAATACGACCGAGACGGCAATGTTACCTGGGCAAGAGCAGCGGGAGGAACCAGAGGATTGAGCATCGCGCCCGGCAAGACAGGGGATCTGTTCGTGGTTGGCGAGTTCGAGGGGACGGCGGCTTTCGGCGCTCATTCCGTGACCACCCGTTCCACGAGCAGCTTTTTTGCGAAACTGAGTAACTCCGGTGAATGGCAGTGGGTGCAGGAACTGTTGGGTGATGCCAGTTTCCTGGCGGGATCGGGCCGATGCACCCTGAAGGTTGATCGCATGGATAACATCTACGTCGCCGGCGCCTTCAATTCACCGACGATCAAGTTCGGCGGCACGACGCTAACCAATAGAGGTTCGGCCAGCCTCTACCTGGCGAAATACGCTCCCGATGGGAATGTCTTGTGGGCGGCCGGCGCCGGTGGCGCGAATGTGACCGTGGCAAGTGGTCTCGGATTCGATGCCAAGGAGAACTGCTATATCGTGGGCAACTTCCAGATGCCCGCCTCCTTTGGCACAATTACGCTGATGAATCCGGGCACACACCATGATCTTTTTATCGCCAAGATTGGTTCCCTGATCTCTCCCATCCGCGAGACTCAACTGAGTATGCAATTGCTGTTGGAGAACCGGATGCTTTTGTCTTGGCCGACTAATGCGACAGGCTTCCTTCTGGAGTCCACAGCGACTCTGGCCGGAACTCCCCAGTGGGAGGCCGTATCGGGCAGTCCGGCAATCCTGAACGTCAATTATGTTCTGACCAATGCACCGGTAACTCCAAATCGGTTTTTCCGACTGCGAAAGCCTTGAACAGCATCCTGAACTTAGCCGCGAAACCCAGGAGGGATGCAGGGGTGGGGCCTAATCCTACGGTTTCTTGAGCCTGAAATACCGCGTCCCGGCTCGATCTGGCGCCGTGTAGAAGTATTGGCTGCCGCTGGTTCCGAAACTCTGCGTCACGATCTGCCAGGGCGAGCCGAGGCCCAGCTTATCGGTGAACTCCAATGCAAACCCAACGGCGTTCGTCGGCCAGAAGAAGGTTGCCGAACGGCCCATTTCGAGCGTGACGCTGAGCGCTGGAACCACAGCGCCGCCGTCGCTGGCCGCATAAATCCTCGCGATCCCAGGACGGAGCGTGTTGTTGTAATTTGTGAAAGCGCCCGCGATCAGGGCGCAGTGGTTGGGCATCCAAATCACCGTGGAAACCGTGTCATTGGGCCCAATGCCGGAACTGAATTTGGCGTCCAGCGTGCCATTGGCCTCCAACCGCCCGACGCGGATGCAATTGTCGCTGCCCGGATAATCATAGACTTCGTATCGCTTGAACGACCCGGCCAGGAGGATCTTTCCATCGGGCTGCAGAGCGATGTCCTCGACCGGACGATTCGCGCCCATACGGGTGATGAACGAGTCATCCAACGCGCCGTTCGCGCCGAAGCGGGCCACGCCACCCCGCTGCGGCCGGCTGGGATGGCCTCGAACTTCCGTAAAATCGCCGCAGACCAGGATGTTGGTGGAGGTCGTCAGCCGGATGCGTTTGGCGGTGCTGTTCAACAAGATGACGTTGGTCGCAATCGATTCCGGGACGAACGTTCGGTCCATCTTCCCGGTCGAATCCAAACGCAGCACGTATCCGCGGGCCAGGGCATCCCAAACCACCGACCCGCCCACGAGCGTCTTGCCATCGGGCTGGACGGTGGCGGCGTACGGAATGGGGCTTGAGCCAACCAGGGTTTTTCCGCTGAACGCGTCGAAACCTTGGATGACGAATTGCGGGTTGAAACTGGCGTCCAGATCTCCGTTCGACGTGAGCCGGGCCAGGTAGTCGCGAGCCGTTCCGTTGACCTGTCGGAGGTGGCCGAGCACTAGAATCTTCGCGGCGTCGATGGCGAAGATCCGCTGCACCGTGCTGAGCGAGTTGTCCAATCGAGTGACTCGCGGGACGAAGGCCGGATCGAGCAGTCCATCCCCATCCAGCCGAGCGACACTGGTGCGCGCGGCTCCGTCCACCTGACCGAAAAACCCACCCAGCAGAATCTTTCCGTCCGCCTGCAGGGAAATATCCTGGACGTAGCCGTCCACGCCTGCTCCGGGATTGAATGTGGCATCCACCGCGCCGTCCGGCAGCAAGCGGGCGATGCCCGGCAG
>CAYHFE010000144.1:0-3656 GCA_964355375.1 uncultured Verrucomicrobiota bacterium | reverse complement strand
CCACCCAGCAGAATCTTGGAGTCGGCTTGCGCGGCGTAAGCCGTCACCGCGCCGTTGAAGCCGCGGATCGAATTGATCTGTGAGCCGTCCGATCGGAGGTGCGTGATCACGTTGGTCACGGTCTGGTCCGAGGATGGGATCATCCCTCCCACCATCGCGCGATTCGGGAGGGTCGGGTCGTTGGTGTAAACGCGGAGCAAGCTCACGTAGCCTCCGGTGTCCAACCGTTTCGGATACCCGGGATCCACCGCGCCGTTGGACAACAAGCGGACCAGTTGATAGGCGTTCGTCTCAGGCGGATTGGCGGAGACGATCAGCGAGTAACCGCCGACGAGGATCCGTCCGTCCGTCTGGACCGCGAGTGCGTTGACGGCCCCGGAAGTGTCGAGAGCGTTGTAGAAGCTCGTGTCGATACTGCCGTTGGCATTGAGGAGAGCCACCTGGCGACGCTGGTCTCCCGAGCCATTCACGTAGATGGCAAAGCGGCCGCCGATCACGATTTTTCCGTTTGCCAGTGGGACCGCTGCTCGGATCTCACCCGCCAGATACGGGTAGGAACCGGGAATTCCCGGCGTCGCGAAGGTGGTATCCAGAGTGCGGCCGCCGACGAATCGAACCAGCGAAGCGCACCGGGCGCCGTCGAAGGAGTCAAAATCGCCGCACGCCAGCCAGGAGCCGTTGGTTTGGCTGACCAGGAAACGGATCACAGGCATTCGGACGAAAGGCTCGGGCGGATCAAAGCTCCGATCCAAATCGCCATCGGCGGTCTTGCTGGCGGCTGGGGCGGCAAGGCTCGTCAACTGTCCCGACGCCGGCGCGATAGCGGTGTTAACGAGAATTGCCGCCCCGAGCGAAGTGGTGAGTTTAAGGGTATTCCTGGAGGTGAAGAGAAACTTCATAGCAGTGGCTCAGTATAGAATTGTCCGGCGCTCATTCCTAACGGAAAAGCCTTTCTTTAATTGTCTCTTGCCCAACAAATCGAGATTAGTGACTCATGGGGAATTTCAGAAGAAGAGGCTGTCGCTTTTGGATGGAATTGGTTTCAATCTCTCGCTGTGACTGTCAACGTTGACCCCGATCCGGAGACCGATGGCTCTGAGCCGATTCCGCTCCCCATTACGGGTGAGTTGGATTTGCACACCTTTCGTCCAAAAGAGATCAAGGACCTCGTTCCGGAGTATCTGGCGGCGTGCCGCGAGCGCGGCCTCCTGCAGGTGCGCATTGTTCACGGCAAAGGGATCGGTCAACTCCGTCAAACCGTTCATTCGTTGCTCGCCCAACTGCCGGAGGTCCGATCCTACTCGCTGGCCGGCGCGCATTACGGCGGTGGGGGAGCCACGATCGTGCATCTCCGGCCTCGGGATTGATTTTGTGACATTTGGCGTGGTCGGTGGTCTAACCAGGAGAAGAGATTCCGCAGAACTGTGACCCGTCACTCGGCGCGCCGGGCCAGATTGAGCAAGGCGGTGGTCCGCGCTGTTCGGGCTGGGCCGGTTCAGTAGCGGCTGAAATCGTGCGGAAAACTTTGAGCCGATGGCGGTGTTCCAACTTAAACCAAAATGGCAAGGCCCATGAATCTGAGACTTGCGAGCCTGATGGGGCTTGGTGCTATCGTTATGTTCGCGGCCTGCAGCACGGCGCATTACCGCAAATCGGCTGATCGGGAAGCGGCTGGGGTCATCGCCGAGAAGAGCCCGAAAGTGCCGAACATGGATCCGCACTTCACGATTGAGCCGGCCAACCCGCTATCTTTGGAGGGCTTGCCCGTTTGCACCAACGTGGAAGTCTATTTAGGGCCCGCCGCCGCGGCTGACCAGGGCGCGCGCATCATCGTTTTGGATAAGGCGTTGGAGATTGCGGTGCGCCACAGCCGCCTTTACCGGAGCCGGAAGGAGCAACTCTACCTTCAGGCGCTGGACCTGACTTTGGCCCGGCATCAATGGACGCCGCTCTTTTCCGCGGGGACCCAGGCAAAATATGATGTGAACACCGAGAAGGCTGTTAAAGTGGGCATCGATGCTTTGACCGGGCAGCCCAAGGCCGAGTTGAGCGAGGAATTGGTGGAGCAGCATCGGATCAGCGGCGGCGGGTCGGTCAACACCGGGTGGCTGATTCGTGACGTGGGACGAATCTCGGCGGCGTTCACGACCGACTTTTTCCGGTTCCTGACGGGTGACCCGCGAGCTTTGACGTCGTCGCAGGTGGCGATGACGTTCACGCGTCCGCTCTGGCGTGACGCCGGATTCAAGGCTCAGATGGAGAACCTGACCCTGGCGGAGCGGAATTTGCTTTATCAACTCCGCGAGTTCTCACTTTATCGGAAGAATTTCAGCGTCCAGATCGCGTCGGCTTATTACGGAGTTCTGCAGGCTCGGGACGCGGTCCGCAACGGGTTTCTGAGTTTACAGAGCTCGCAGAAGAGCGCGGAGCGAGGGCGCGCCTTGGCTCGCGAAGGCCGCATGACGCAGGCCGATTTGGGCCGGTTGGAGCAACAGGAACTCGCGCGCGAGAGCGCCTGGGTCAACGCCATTCGCGCCTATAAACAGGATCTCGACGATTTTAAGATCCAACTGGGTCTTTCCACGGACGCCGCCGTCGTGCTCGCTGACGCGGAACTCGAGCAACTGAAGATTGTTCATCCCGAAATGACCGGCGAGGAAGCCACGCAGATTGCCTTGGCGACCCGGCTGGATCTTGTGAACGTTCGGGAGCAGCACGAGGATACGGCGCGCGGAATCAAGTTGGCGGCCAATCGGCTGAAACCGCAGGTCGATCTGACCGCGCAGGCCGCCCTCAGCAGTCCGCAAGAGTCGCGCCTAACCTTCGCGGTTCCGGACCCGAGTCGGTATCGCTGGAACGCGGGGCTCAATCTGGACTTGCCCCTGGAACGAAAGCAGGAACGGAATGCCTATCGCCGAGCCTTGATTGTGCATGAGCAGTCCGGACGCCAATTGGAGCAGACCGAGGATCAGATCAAGCTGCAAGTGCGCAATGCCTGGCGGACCCTTGATCAAGCCAAACGGAGTTATGAAATCGGCGAGATCGCCCTCAAGCTGAGCCAGCGGCGAGTCGAGGAACAGGATCTTCTCGCGGAAATCGGCCGGGCCAAGGCCCAGGACCAGGTCGATGCGCAGAACGACTTGTTCGGTCAAAAGACGCAGTTGACCCAGGCCTTGGTCAGCCACACGATCGCGCGCCTGCAGTTTTGGAATAGCATGGGGATTCTGTTCATCAAAGAAAACGGGCAATGGGAGGAGATCAAGAATGCAAAGCCCAATTGATATCAAAAGACTTGTCCGCGCCAATCCACGTTGGAAGATCGGCCTTCTGATCGCCGTCGTCGGCGGCGGCCTCTACTTCCTCAAAGGAGGCTCCAAGACCGACACCAACGGAACAACCTTTGCGGCGCGGCGGGGGCCGCTCGCCATCACCGTGCTCGAAGGCGGGAGTTTGCAGGCCCTGGAATCGCAGGAGGCCAAATGTGAGGCGCGAGTCGGATATCAGGGCATCAAGATTCTGAAGATCGTGGAGGAGGGCTACCTCGTGACGGAAGAGGACATTCGAACGAACCGGGTCCTCGTCGAGCTCGATTCCTCGGACTTGCGCAAACAGATCACCCAGCAAGACATCACCTTTGAGTCCACCTCCGCCTCCCT
>CAYHFE010000143.1:0-14205 GCA_964355375.1 uncultured Verrucomicrobiota bacterium | reverse complement strand
GGGTTCGGCGGGACGCCGAACCCGGCAGGCGAGACGCCCGCGCTCCCCATCGCACTTTCAGGTTCATGGCCCCAACTCACGTCCCCATTGGGGAGGTGTTCCCTTTCCATGAACCGAGGTGGGGTGAGACTCCGCCGTGGGATAGATTCATCTCCCCGTCGGGGGAAGATTTTTCCCCCGCTCCCCAGATGGGGAGAAGGCCGGGGCGAGGGGTTTCCTCTGCCGAACAGGCGCGGTTTTCGTTCGGCCACGCGCTCGTTCACAGCCCCGCGGGATGAGTCAGGAAATGAATGAGGTCCGCGACATCCTGCGGTTTCAGGACAGTCTCCAACCCTTCCGGCATGAGCGACAGCCCGGAACTGATCAGCTCCTTGAGTTCGGTCCGCAGGACGGTTTCCTCCGGGCTGTTGGGAGCGCGCAGGGCAATGCTATTCGGCGTTTCCGCCACGATCACTCCGCTCAATTCGCGACCGGATTTCGTCTCCGCGGTGTAACTAATATAACGGGTTTCCACCGCTTGATTGGGATCCAGAACGGCCGCCAGCAAGGCGTCTGGGGCCTTATTGGCCAGCGCTCCGAGATCCGGCCCAATCTCCGTCCCCTCCCCGCGAAATCGGTGGCAAGTCGCACAATGTTGGCGGAAGAGCGCCGCGCCCCGGGCCGAGTCCCCGGCCAAAGTGAGGGCCGACCGATAGTCCAGCAGGACTTTTTTCCGATCCGACCGGGCCGCGAACACTCGTTGGGCGCTTTGGCGAATGAGCGGGTCACTCGAACTCAGCAGAGTTTGCTGATGCGATGGACTCACCTGAGCTGGCGCAATCGCCCCGCTTTCGATCGCGGTGAGCGTGCGCATGACCCAATCCTTTCGACTGAGAAGAATGCTCAGGACTTCGCCCCGCAGGTCTGGTCCAAACCCACGCCAACCCGACAAAAGCACGTCCGCGGTCCGTGGCTCCTTCGTTCGGCCGAGGTTGCCCAACGCCGCCCGCTGCAGCCCGCGGGGCGTCTGCGGGCTCAGCAAACGGCCCAGCGTCTCCAGATCCGCGCTCCGCCCCGATCCGCCGCGTCCCAAAAGACGGATCGCCGCCAGACGATCCGGTTCGGCCGCTTGCGTATCAACCGCCAGCAGTCGCGCCCAGGTAAAGAGCCCTTCCAATTGTCGCACCGCTTCGCTCACGCCCGGTGACGCCTGGCTCTGGTAGCTCGCCAAAGAACCGACCCGCCTTTCCACCGCGTCGAGAAACCCGCCGACCGCCGCATATTGCCAGGAACCGGCCGGCCGAACGGATGGCGTGATCTCTCGCAGGGCGGTGACCACGGCCCGGTCATCGGCCAAGGAAGTCGCCAGGTTCAAGAGTGGCTCAAGCACTCTCGACGGCGGCGATCCGGTGCGCTCGGCAAACAAACCCTCCATCATCGTGGCGACATGGGGAGTGGCCGAGCTCAAGATGGCGGTCCGAACATCCGAATCCTCCACGTCCTTTAGCGCCAGCCGAAGGAGAGCGCTTCCCGCGCGCGGGTCTTTCCATTCGCCCAGCGTAAAGGCCAACTGGTAACGGACCCGAACGCTCGGATCTTCGACTCGCCCCAAGAGCGCATTCTCCAGAGCCGCGCGATCCGGAACCGATCCGTGGATTGGATCCGCGAGAAATGGATCACTCAAACGCACGGCGTGTTCTCGCACGGCAAAATGCGGGTCGGCCAAGGCCGTCACCAAAATTTTTGGAGTCAACGCTCGCAGCCCATCCAAGGCACCCAAAGCCTGGAGCCGGGCTTTGGCATGGGGAGTTCGCCCGATCAGATTCTCCAGGAGCGGGACGGCGGACGGGTCGCCCGAGTGGACGAGCAGACGTTGGACGGTGTCACGCTGCCAGCCATTCGGACTGTCCAGGGCCGCCACCAAGCCCGGTGTATCCAGGCGGTCGAGCCGCGGAATGGCGCGGAGCCGGGCCTCTGTGGGATAGACGCGATAGATCCGCCCCAAGTCCGCGCCGACCCGCAAATCGAGCCGCTTCTGGGTGTCGGCCGGAATCCACTCCGGATGTTCGATGACAAAACGGTACATGTCGGCGATGTAGAGGGCGCCCTCGGGTCCCGTCTTCATCATGACCGGCCGAAACCAATTATCGGTTGAAGTCAGAAACTCCCGATCGGTCTCATCCGGCGCACGATGACTCGTGAAACTGACGCCGTCGGGTTCGAGCACTTCGCGATGGATCAGATTGTGGACCGGCTCGCTCACGAAAACGCTCTGGGCAAAATCCGGTCCAAACAGATCATCGCGATACGGAGTTGGGCTGTTGGCCGAGGTGACATGACCCGCCATCCCAATGTCATTGAAGCGCTGAACCATTCGGCTCGTGGCGTACGCGAGAGTGGAGTTCGGGTAATTGGCCTGATAACGCCGCAACGTTTTGACGGCGAGATGGGGGTTTCGCGCCAGATAATGTTCGGGGATGAAGAAATGCCAGAGCCAGGCCGGATTGTTGTTGCCGAACCAGTTTCCCCAATCGTCCCGATGGCGCCCATACTGCGTCTGGCCGGCGACCGCCTCGAACAGGCCCTCATCGGGCTGACAACGGAAATCATGGCCCCTCAGCATGACCGACCGATCGCTCCGCTCTGAGGCCGTTCCACCGACGCGTGTCCGGAGCGAGCCCGCCATCCGAATTTCTCCACCGCTATCGCCATTCGCCCCGTAAAGCCAGTTGTCCAGGCCGTACTCGAAGCCATTGACACGATGTTGCTGATTGCCTTCGACAAAACCCTGGAAAAGGGTCTGGCGCACGTCCGCCTTGCCGTCGCCATCCGTATCTTCCGCGTAAAAAATCTCCGGTGCCGCGCTCACGATCACGCCCTTGTGCCACGGCATCACGCCCGTGGGAAAATTCACACCGGTCAAGAACTCGGTGGACCGGTCGTAGCGCCCGTCGCCGTCGGTATCCTCGAGGAATCGCACGACGCCCCCGGGCCGGCCCTGTCCATCCACGCCGCGCGGATAATCTCCCATTTCGACGACCCACAGTTTGCCATCCGCTCCCCACTCCAACGCGATCGGATCTTTCACCAACGGTTCGTGCGCGACCAACTCGACCTTGAATCCAGGCCGAACGCGAATGCACGCGAGGGCGGCTTGAGGGGACTTGGGCGCCGGCTTCAATCCCCCGAGAAGATCGTCAAACGATCGGCGATCCACCAAATCCTTGAGCGTCGCGGTGTCTTCATTTTGAACCCACAAGGATCGGGAATGAAACCAAGCGCCGTTATTTCGATTCGTTCCCCCCCGCACGATCCCGGGGATTTCACCCGGCTCGCCCCGTTTTCCGGCAAGCACTTCCCGGGACCATCCCGGTTGAAATCCCAGATACAGTTTCGGGACGAAGAGATGCAACGAGAAGCGCTCTTCGTTGGAACAGATCACGTCGTCGTATCCATCCTCGTTCACATCGATGAATCGCACGCCTTGGTCGCGCCCGGCCGCATCCACGATCGGAGCCGACCCGGGCAGAGCGTAGGGCCGCTTCTTCCATGTTTTTTCCGCCGCCGACCATCCGAAAACCGCGTTCTGCTCAGCATTGCCGACGATCAATTCGCCCTGGCCATCCAGATCCACATCGCGCCATCGCACGCCGCGATCCAAATGCTGGAGGCTCGTGAAAACAGGCTGGCCGTCGGTCTCGAGTCCGCGCAAGAGCGAGCCGTCTTCCTCCCATTGTCCCTGGACAAAATGCCAGGCGCTGCGGACCGACTCGTTGACCACCAGAGCCGTCGCACCGCCGTCGCTCCGCACCACTCCAAACTTCACGCCGCGGTCGTGCCGTTGGCCCGTCGCGTCCGCCTCGGTTAACCGTGTTGGGAAACCGGTTTCCTTCCACCCGCGCTCGTTTGGATTCCAGACACGAGTTCGTTGCCGCGTCTCGTTGGCGATGATCACGTCGAGGTAGCCATCGTGATTGAGGTCGGCCAAGCGGACGCCGTTGTCCTGGCCATTGGCCGCGCGCAGCGATTGGCCGTCCAGGAGATTTCGGTCCAACCGTTCCTGCGCTTCGCGAAACGTGAGGAACTTGACCTTTTTCCCATGGGTCCGAGTGGCGTAGTCAATGAATTCCACAATCTGATCCGGTCGAATCCAGCCGTGGGGATGAAAGATAAACGTGAAGGCCCCCCGCTTGAGCACGGTCGCATCCAAGGCCGCCTTCCAATCCGCCACCGTGACGGGGTTGTTGGTGCCCTGGATGTGCTGAGCCTCCCAGTCGCTCGGCGCCATCGCGGGAAACTCCCAGCAGAGTTTGCCGATCACGTAGGGATACGGGTAATCCTCGATCGTGGTCACGAATGAGGGAAATGGCACATACTTTCGGAATTTCTCACGACCGTCGGCATCGGTGACCAGCGCCCGAGGCAAGTTTTCGTCTTTGGGGGTGGTGAGGTTCATGACGGAGGAATCAATCGTCAGGAACTGGCCCGCGGCACTGACGCCATTGAAGATCTCGGCAAAGAAGCGCGGGCTCGGACTGTTGATGGAATCGCAACAAGGCATGCGAAAGGCCGCGGCGTGATTGTTGGGAATGCGATTCAGCAAATCGAGCCCCTCAAGAACGGCCCTCGACGCTCCCGCCAAATCGCCTTTGGCCAAGAGCGGACAGGGATGATTCAAGGTATGCGCTTCCAGCGAAACCCCCTCCTTCAGCCAGGCTTGAAACTGCGGTTGCTGGGGATCGAGGGCATTGCAGAATACGCTCACCGGCGCCCGACCATCGATCTCCTTCAAACGCTCGAACACGGGCCGAAGCCACGTCTCGTAGCGCCTCGGTTCGCGCAGATCATCGATCGCAAGAATCACGACCGCTTCGACGTCTTGCTCTCCGACCCACTGCGGCGTGGTGAGCTTGGGAAAGTTCAAACCAACATAGAAGGGGTCGTTTTCGTCCAAATGGACCAGCCGATTGGCCACGGCATTCGCGGCGAGGACGTCGCCAAACCAGGAGAGCTCAGCCAAGCACAGACAACGGACCACCCAAAGAAAGCACTTCAAACGCATAGATCAGGAAAAGTTGGCCAGTTCCATAAAGGTTTCCCTCAACCTTGACGAGCCAAATTCGGTCCGGTTCAATCGCCTCATGCTTAAACCATGGGATGGGGTCATTTGCGCGCTCTGGACGCCGACAGATGCGTCGGGTTGTGTGCTGGGCGACGAATTGAAATCGAATTTGGACTTTATCCGTCGCGGCGGGGCCCGGGGAGTCCTCGCTCTCGGAAGCACCGGAGAATTTCTTCACCTCGACTTGGCGGAGAGAAAATCGTTTCTGGAAAAGGTCACGGCGGCGGCCGACGGACTTCAGGTTCTGGTCAACATCAGCGATATTCGCCCCAAGGTCATGGCCGAGCTGGCCCGATTCTCCCAAGAGATCGGCGCGGCGGCGATGGCCATTCTGCCGCCCTATTTCTACCCCGTGAATCAATCGGATCTCGTCGAATTCTTCGTCCGAGCCGGAGAAGACTCCTCCATCCCGCTCTTCCTCTACAACTTTCCCGAGCGCACCGGCAATCGTATCGCCCTGGAAACCATCCGCGCCGTGGCCGAACGCATTCCCCTCGCCGGCGTCAAGCAAAGCGGAGCTGAGTTCGAGTATCACCGGGCTCTCGTCGCATTGGGTCGGGAGATGAACTTCGTCGTCTTTTCCGGCTCGGATACGCACCTTCCTGAAGCCATGGCCATGGGCGCGGCGGGCTGTGTCAGCGGCCTCTCCAATGCGGTGCCCGACCTCGTCACATCCATCTTCCGCGCAGTCCAGGGCGGCGCTCCGGCGGACGCGGCCGTCGCCATCGACCGGATGCGCACGATCGGGACGCTGGTTGAACAATTGGAATTTCCCTCCAACGTGGCCGCCCTCATCGAGGCCCGTGGACTGGTGCCCGGACACCCCAAAACCATCGTATCTCCGGCCACCAGGGTTCGGCACCAGAAGCTGGTCGCGGACTTTCGTGGTTTGTTTCAAGCCTGGGGCCTGATTTGAAGACGACGGCAGCAGCCAGCCACCGCTCGGGCCCAGTCCCGGATCGCCCGTTTTCCAGCCGCTCGGAGGCGCGCTCGCCGACCGGCTGGTTCGCCGGTTTGCTGAAGGACGCATCATGGTTCAGGCGGCGGAATGGTTCGCCGGCGCCCGCGACGGCGTCTGGGACTGGGATCTCCAGACCAACGCCGTCTTCTTTTCCTCGCAGTGGAAACGGATCATCGGCTACGACGACAGCGAACTGGAAGATGCCTACGAGAGCTGGCGCGGGCACCTCCACCCGGACGACCTGGATCGGACCCTTTCCGTCCTGAACGATTACCTGGAAGGCCGGCGGTCCATTTATGAAGTCGAATTCCGCCTGCGGCACAAGGATGGCAGCTATCGCTGGATCCTGGCCCGGGGGGCTGCCTTGCGGGACACCGACGGGCGACCAAGCCGGATGGCTGGCTCTCACACCGATGTGACCGCCCGCAAAGAGGCGGAAGCCCAGTTGCGGGCCTCTCACGAGAAGTTCGAGTCTCTCGTCAATTCCATTCACGGCATCGTTTGGGAGGCTGAGAGACCGTCAACCTGACCAAGGCCGTGCAATTGCTGCGAGCACACAAAGACGATGTGGGAGAGTGCCTCGCCCACGACCCGAAAGGCCGAATGCTTCCGACCTTCCTCGAAGCGATCTCCGAGCAACTGACCCGGGAACAAGCCGGGCTCGTCGAGGAAACGCAGTGCATCTGGCGGAACATTGAGCACATCAAGCAGATCGTGGCCCAGCAGCAGCCCTACTCCCAAGTCTCGGGCGCGCTGGAAAATCTCACGCTCCACGACCTGGTCGAGGACGCGCTCGGTATGGCCTCCACCGCACTCGCGCGCCACAAAATCGAGGTGGTGCGCGAGTTCAATGCTGTCCCCCCCGTGCTCGCCGACCGGCACAAGGTCTTGCAGATCCTCTTCAACCTCATCAGCAATGCCAAGGACGCCCTCGACCACCGCCCCGAGGGCCGCCGCCTCATCCTGCGCGTGGCCCGGGGCGAGTCCAACCGTCTGCGGGTGGAGGTGGCGGACAATGGCGTGGGTTGAGAGCCAGCTTCGACGCAGCCTGTCGAGACTGAAAACTTGCGCGACGACACATCAAAGCCGCAAGGATGCAGTCAGGATTGGGGAGCACACGCGCCCTCGCGTGTTCCCGACCGGCGCCTCGCCGGTCGGAATGGGAGCGTGATTCAGTCACTTAACAGTGACTCATTCGAGCGCCCCGGTGTGGTCGGCGAGGGCGCCAACCACAGCACGCGAGGGCGCGTGCGCTCCCCATCCGACCAAGGACTCACGGCTCCGGATGTTCATCACCGCTTGACCTCCGGCTTGGCCCTGACAGGAAACACCTGAGCCAGCCGTGCTGACGACGCTCTCAGGCCTGCGCTTTGGGCAGGGTTTGGACTTTGATGCCGACTTTCCCGGCCGCGGAGGCCACCTCGCGGACGTAATCGCCGTAGGCCAGCATGCAATGGAAGCCACGGAGGTTTCTGGCCACGTCCTGGGTGTCAGCGTCCAAAGCCACCTCAACCTGCGCGCGGCAGGTGTCCAGGAAAGGCGAATCAGCGATCTTACCGGTCAAGGCCAGCCAGTGCCTGGCCTCGAAATCCGGCTTGAGGATGGTCAGCAACTGGCCCTTGCGGAAGATTGTCCGCATCAACCCGACCCAAGTTCCCGTCGGCAAATTCAAGGCAGAGTGTCTTAAAATTCTGCGCGAGGTGGCCAAGAGGGGGAAGCACGTTGAAGTGACGGATCACGGCAAGGTCGTGGCGGTCGTGACACCGCCCAGTCAGGCTAAACCGTCAATGAAAGAGTTTGTCGGCAGCTTGAAAGGTACGGTGATTTACCAGCCGGGATGGGATGCTCCGCTCGGGCCTGAAGCATGGGAAGCATGCCAGCGGCGGCAAAGTCACGTTTCACGGTTCGTCACTACTTTCGGTGGCTAAGATTGTGGAAGGCATCCCGGAGGGATGAAAGAGGGTAGCCGGGGGTTGAGCAAAGCGATACCCCCGGGGAAACGCGTTTTGAGGAAGTGCACCCCGGCAGGGGTGCCAGAACATATCATGGCACGAAGCATCTGGCACCCCTCTTGGGTGCCGTCTTTTTGGCCACGCGATCCGGGGGTATCGCTGCGCTCAACCTCCGGCTACCTTCGCTGATCCCTCCCGGATCCAGAGTCAAGTGCCGCCAGCCATTTGTTCATTCCAACGCAAACATCGAAGAACCCCAATGGGAGGCAAGGGGCAACAGCCGGCCCGTGGGGTCATAGTTCGAGCGAGTCGCCTCAACGTAGATCTGAGAGCGGAAACGGCTTCGGCAGTGCCGGCGTTCACGCTCGGGCAAGACAACTACGCCACCAAAACCGCGATGGCCCAATTGCTCTTCATGTGTGAAACAGAGTTATCCGGCCCTTGGGTGCTCGGGCAAGATGTATATGGTCGGAGGTCTGGTAGGTGCCGGGCGTTTCGGGGGAATACACGCAGGCGTAACCTGATCGAGGAAGATCGATCAACCGCATGATGCGGCGCACCCAAGCGCATTAGCTTTCCCAGGCCATAAGGTCAATCATCCGCCCTTAATGCAATGGTGTTGGTGCCGTTCGGAATCGGGTGTTCGGTGGTTCTGCCGCCCGGCCATCGCACGATAATCCCGGTCGGCTGATCAGGCGTACCCAGGACGAACACCGGACTGTCTTGGGAAAAATAGCCGCTGCCGGCATGCACTTCTCGGGCCGGGCCGAGCCGGTTGCCGAAACGCAGTCGGACCGTTGCTCCAACGGCCGTTGAATTCGATGGCGGTCCCTGCAGGCGGACTCGCAGCCCTGGTTTTGCGCCGGCATTCACAAACAGTCGTGTGGCCGCTCCGTTCTGCGTCACGACCAGGTCGGCGCGGCCGTCCTCGTTGAAATCACAAACCGCGGCGCCCCGCTGTTCGCCATAGATGAGCAGACCCGAGTCTTGCCCAGGGACGGCGGTCAGCTTGCCCGTCCCATTGCCGTGGAGGAGAAGCCCACGACCGGCGTCCAGCCTCGGCACTGGCGCTTCCGGGCCGAAGAAATTCTGGCTCAAGAAAACGTCTTCGCAGCCGTCGCCGTCGAAATCGGCGACCGTGGCTGCGTAGGCCGGCGCCCACTGGGCTTCGGCTGGCAATTCCATCGGTTCAAATCGGCTGCCCCTATTCAAGAATACCATGGAAGCCAGGGTATTGGCCTCGAGCCGCGACGCCCGGCCAAGCCGGTCCCCCAGGATCGCTTCCGCGCCAGCCTCGCTATAGGCTCTGTGACTGGGAAATTTGTCAGCGATCCAGGGCAGCGACCCGGCCAGAACATCGCGCATCCACATCGGCGCCCAATTTCGGAGATAGGGATCAAAAGCGGCTTCCAATAAATCAACGCGGCCGCTGTCATTCAAATCCCCGTAGTAAATTCGGACCGGACGCTGTGTTGAGGCATGGTAAGGGCTGTTCAGACCCCAGTTGGAAGCAACGATATCGAGCTTGCCATCTCCGTCGAAGTCGCCCACGGCCACGCCGTTCCACCATCCGGTGAACTGGGCCAATCCCCACGCCGCGGTCTCGTCGTGCAGGCTGCCTCTCCTGTTCCGGAAGAGCCGGATGGGCCCCCACTCGCAGGCGAGCACTAAATCCGGCCATCCGTCTCCATCCAGATCCGTGAAAACCGCCCCGCTCACCAACCCGGCCTTCCCAAGTTCCTTCGTATTGGGCTCGTCGAGGGTCCACTTGCCGCCCAGATTCCGATAGATCCGAGACGAAGGCGCTTCCGGCCAGCGCCCAGCAATCACCCGCCCTCCCACCAACAAGTCCAACTCGCCATCGCCATCGAGATCGGCCAACGCGATCGGCCCGGTGCTGGACACTGCGGCCGGCAGCGGTTCGTCCACATTGGGCCGCCGCCACTCATACTGGGCGATGGGCGGACCCGGCGCGCCGCCTTCTTCGTAACAGGACGTCCCGGCGAGGATGACAGCCTCACCCGATCTTTGGTGCAGAATCACAATTCCGGTTTGATCTCTCGCCACGGACGTGTTGAAAGGGGCCGAAGCAATGCGTTGGAAGCGCCCTCGGCCATCGCCCAGGAAAACGGCCATCGCGCCTCCTTGGCCGCTGCCGATCACGAGATCCTCATGCCCATCCCCATTCAGATCATCCCAGGCGAGCCCGGGGCCAAGCTGACTCAGCCGCCTGGGCAACAAAGGTTGCGGACCAAAGTCGTTGTAGGGTTCATCCGTGTGGGTGTGCGCGATCCGTTCACTCACGTCTCGGAATAATGGCGTGGTCAGTTTCGCCTGGCCAGTGGTCGGTTGACCGTGGTCGGTGGTTTGTGCTTCGTGGTTCGCGGGTCGTGTGGATTCGCTGAGGGTCGGCCCGTCGCCCGTGGCCAACGGACTGCTTGCCACCGATGACGGATCACCCGCCACGGCCGACGGACGGCCCACCGCCGACGACTCATCGATCTCATACAGCCGGTTCGAGCGCACGTCCTGGATCTCGCTTCTTCCGCGGCTTCGCCACGCGACCTCCAGAGTCATTCCTTCCTTCGCGCGGCCCGCCGCGAACACCAGCATGGGATCGGAGCCAGACAAGTACCGCCCCCCACAAATCATCTCCTGGCTCTGCATGGGCACGGCGCCATTGAGAAGTCTCACCTTCGCGCCGATGCCCTGGAGGTTGGGGGGAAGCCCTTTCAGGCGCACGGCCACGCGCGGGGCACTGGTGTCGTTGCGGTACACGCCGGCCGGTGAGCCAAGATTGTTCACCACCAAATCCAAGTCGCCGTCGCCATCCAGATCGGCCATGGCCATGCCTTGATGAACTCCCGGCGAGTCCGTCCCCCAGAGCGAAGTCATTTCCTGAAAGTGCAGGTCGCCGGTGTTGCGGAAAGCCACCACGGGCATGGCCAGGGGCGGATAGAAGCGGGCATTGATCAGCTTATCGTGCAGGAAGGCCTGCTGTCGCTCAGCCGGGTTGGCGATCGCCAGATAGGAGCGCTGCCGGGCTTGGACTTGCGCGTTGGCGTCGAGGTCCTGCACATCTTTGGCATGGCCGGAAGAAATCAACAGATCCTCGTAGCCGTCCAGATCCACGTCCACGAAGATGACGGACCACGACCAATCGGAGGCCTCCACGCCGGCATAATCCGCCAGCTCGGCGAAGGTGCCATCCCCGCGGTTCAGGAACAGGGTGTTGCGCACGAGTTGCGGGCGATTGGCGATCTCCCCCACCGCGGTCATCATCGGTCGTTGGGCCAGCATTTGCCGGCGCCGCAACCGGTGGTCCCGGGCGAGCATGTCGAGCACGAAGAAATCCAGCGCGCCGTCCCGGTCAATATCCGCAAAGTCCACGCCCATGGCACTGGCGCTGGTGTGGCGGAGAGCCAGCGTGGCAATGGCCCGGAAGTGCCCGCGGCCGTCATTAAGCCAGAGCCGATCCGGCGTCCAGAAATCATTGCACACGTAGATGTCCGGTGCGCCATCGCCGTTGATGTCCCGGAACGTCACGGTCAAGCCCCAATCCAGCGGCTCCTTCTGCAACGGCGCGCCCTCTTCGTCCAGGAATGCGCCCTGGGTCCAACTCACCGGGCGGAAATGCCCTTGGCCGTCGTTCAGCAGCAGTTGATCGGGTTCGCCAAATTCCATCACGCGGCCGTTCCGGATCATGAGACGATCCGCGAGTTGCGGTGGGACCGCCAATTGCCCGTTGCGCGTCGAGAGCGCCACTTGGCCGCTGTAGTCCCGGATGTCGGTAGTGCGGTTATTTGCGATGTACAAGTCCAGGGTTCCGTTCCCGTCAATATCGGCCAAGGCCAGGGTGGCGCTGCCAAAGCGGCTACCGGTGCCCGCGGCGGCGGTGACGTCCGTGAAATGCCCGTGGCCGTCGTTTAGGTAACACACAGCACCCTGGCCAACGGCGGAAATCAAAAGATCCAACCAACCATCTCCATTCAGATCGGCAAAGACGGCGCCCCGGAAATACTTACCCGGCCGACCCAGGCCCGCTTCCCGGGTGACATTGGTAAACCTCCAGTTCCCCAGATTTCGGTAAAGCGCGTTGGGAGTATCCAGGCCGCAGAGAAAGAGGTCGGGCCGACCGTCGTTGTCGTAATCACCCAAAGCCACTCCTGAACCGTTCCAAAGCACCCGGTTGGCCACGCCTTCCTCCTCGGCGAGGAGATTGGTGAAGAGGATTCCCGTTTGGTCGGGAGAGAACAGCGTGAACCCGGACTTGTTCGTTCTTGGCACCTCCAATTCCGTCCAACGGTAGCCGTGTTCCTCATGCCACTCGGGGGGCTGCTCGGTGGCGACGCAGGGAACCGCCGCTTTCAACAGCCACCAGAGCATCCACACGCTTCTGTTCATGTTTTGTGCGAAGCTCAAGCCAAAATCACGTTCGGTAATTGTTGACGAGCAAAAGTTGAACGGGTTAGGATGCCTGCTTCGTGAAACGTACCCATAATCGTTTCCGCTTACGCGCCGCGATGTTTACGGCCGCAAGAGCCTTGATGTGATCGGAACCCACCAAGCATTGGTCTTACTTCTACATGCCCATGAAACTCAAATTGTTTCGTTGTGCGGTCCTCTGTGTTCTGGCCTCCAGCACGCCTTGGAGTCAGGCCTTCGCTCAGGACAGCGTCAGTATCACTTTGGGCGCCAACAATGTCCAGAATGGTCTGACGCTGAAGACGCCCGATGGCGGCGCGACTACCGCCGTGACGGCGGGCGGCTCCGCCGCGCGTTCCACCGCGCCGCCGGCGGGCCAGGCCGGGCAATTCATCTACTTCGCCACCACCCCGGCGTTCGCCAATAATGGCAGCGCGAGCAATCTCTGGGTCACGGTCGAGTATTTCGACGAGGGGACGGACGCCTTCCGGTTGGAGTACGACGCCCAGCCTGATCCGAACAACCCCAACCCCGATGTGGATGCGTACACGGTGTCCAACGGGGCGGTGAATAATGGCTTGATCTACAAGTACAATTCCAAGCAATGGCTGAGCTACACGTTCGTCCTGAACAACGTCTATTTCGGCAAACGGCAGCCCGGCGAGTCCGACTTTCGGATCAACGATTGGACAGTCGATAACAATGGCGGCCCGGTCGATGGCGGAGGTCCGGACATCATCCGGAAAGTGACCGTCTCCAAGACCGAGCCGACGGCCTTTCACATCAAGTACACCTCGAACCCGATTAAGGTGGACGGTGTCCTCGATGATGCGGCTTGGCAATCCGCCCAGGCCTTCCTCCTGAATAGTGGGGCACAAGACGTCATCCGGCCCAGCAAATGGACGGGAACCAATGATTACTCGGCGATGGTGCGCTTCACTTGGGATACGAACTACCTGTACGCCGGCTTCGATACCACCGACGACCTCATCCGCATCAATCTCGATCAACCCGGCCAAGCTTGGAACGGAGATGGCGCCGAGATCTTTTTCGGATTCAACCAATCCAATCCGGCGCGCACGGCCTATATCGTCGATACGGATTTCCACTGGTGCTTTAGCGCCGGACCAAATCCCATCTGGGAACTCTGGCAAGCGGCCGTGATCTGGGCTGACCAGGCGCCCTACCTGGCTGTCAACAATCTGGTGGTCAAGGACCGGTTGGCGGGGCGCCCCGCGGGCTACGTTCTCGAAGTGCGTATTCCTTGGGCGCTTTTCGTCGGCCCGAACGGAATCGCCAATCGTATCATCCCCGGCCAACTCGTCGGATTCAGCATTTTCGGCAATGACGGTGACGATCCAGCCTTGCCGACCCAGGACAAGGCCTTTTCCTTGACCATGCGACCTGGTCCATCCTACAACCCTAGTTCCTGGGCGACGGTCCAAATGGACGGGCCGGCGAGTACGGCACCGCCGCAACTGAGCATCGCGGGGACTGGCGCAAACCTGACCATTACCTTTACCGGGACGCTTCAATCCACCACCGCGCTCCCGGGAACTTTCACCGATGTTGCGGGCGCCACCAACCCCTATAAAGTCCCGCTGTCGGGGGCCGCCAAGTTCTATCGGGCTGTCTCAAGGTAGCCGTGGGAACACAGCGCCGACCTCGTGTGCGTGGGCGAATCCATGTCGAACGCCGCTGCCAACGGGGTCGCGCACCTAGTCAAAGTGAACGAGGGGGAAGCAGCAGTTCTCATTTTGACTCAG
>CAYHFE010000142.1:0-14223 GCA_964355375.1 uncultured Verrucomicrobiota bacterium | reverse complement strand
CGATCCGACCCGGAGGCAGAATCGGCGCAACCTCGCGAGGAACTTCTGCCCCCGCCAGTTCACCGACAACTGATACGGGATGCACCCGCCGCCTGGCCTGGTGCGGAAATGGCATTGCTTTTCCTTTTTCAGAGCGGAAGATCGCCTCGGTTCGAGCGCGTGTTCGAGAGCTGAGCTGAGCTGCGCCACGGTCTTCACCAGGCGCTCCCCGGGTTGGTCCCATGCCTAAAATATTGGTCATCGACGACGAAGAGAAACTGCGATTCATCGTGGGTCAAGCTTTGGAAATGCAGGGCTTTTCTGTGGCGACCGCGGCGGATGGAGTGGCCGGGCTGAAACTGGCGCGGGATCTTCTTCCCGACCTCATTCTTTGCGACGTGGTCATGGAGGGTATCGACGGCTACGACGTGCTGCGCGATCTCCGGAAAGATCCGGCGACGGCGACGACTCCGTTTATTCTGATGACCGGGTTCGCCGATTTGACGGGCATGCGCCGAGGGATGACGCTCGGGGCCGACGATTACTTGCCCAAGCCGTTCACCGTTTCGGAACTGCTCACGGCGGTCAGCAGTCGGCTGGAGAAGGACCATCGATTGCGGGAATTGGCGGACCAGAAACTGGCGTCGTTGCGGACGAACATCAGCATGATGTTGCCTCACGAACTGGTCACGCCGCTGACGGGAGTATTGGGCGCCGCCGAGTTGATCGCCAAAGACGCGGAATCGCTCTCCCGGTCCCAGATCACCGAGTTCGCCCAGGCCATCCATCAATCGGGGATTCGCCTGCAAAGACTGATTCAGAATTTTCTGATTTACGCTCAACTCGAACTCATCGCGACCGATCCTGGACGGACGGCGTCGCTCCCGCATGGTCCAACCCACCGCGCCGAGCAAATCTTGGCCAAGTTGGCCTGCTCCCTGGCCCTAGCAGCGGGCCGGTCCCATGACCTGAAACTGGACTTGTGTCCGGCTTCTCTTGCGGTTTCTGAGGACCATCTCCGCAAGATCGTTTCGGAGCTGCTCGACAATGCCTTCAAGTTCTCGGTAGCCGGCACTCCCGTCGTGGCCAGTTCTCAGGCCGCCGGGCGATCCCTCAAGCTCGAAATCCGCGACGCCGGCCGGGGCATGAAACCGGAGCACCTGGCGGCCATCGGCGGCTACATGCAGTTTGAACGGAAGTTCTACGAGCAACAGGGCAGTGGGCTCGGCTTGGCCATCGCCAAACGGTTGGTGGAGATCCACGGCGGACAGTTTGCTCTCGCAAGCGAGTGGAATCGCGGGTCCTGCGTGAGCCTGGTGCTGCCGCTGGCTGAAACCTCCTGACCAGCGGTGCGGCTTCAGGGGCGGCACCGCACCGCACCGGCCCGGCCCAGCCGGAACCGAACTTAACCCCGGATGACTCGGATAACGCGGATAGGGATGAAACGAACGTCAACGCAGACGTCGCAGCGCCTCAATCATCCGGGCCAGGCGTTGGCGATGGGCCAGGAGCGGACGCGGGTCGGTCGTGAAGTGAGTCAGATCTTGCGAGACTTCCGCCGGCACGGTCAGGAGGAGGCGGGCTTGCCTGACCGAGTCCGTTTCGCCCTGGGCTTTTTGGACACGTTCGATCTCTCGCTGAAGGAGCCAGAAGTATTCGTAGTCTTCCATGCCGTCGCGGAGGTTCTCCCAACGCAGCGAATTGACCGGTTCATCCAGGCAAGGCTCGTCGGTGGCCTTTGAAGTGGACCGAGGCGGATAGAGAAAGCGCCCGTCGCCATTGCCCCAATAGCCCACCTGTCCAGCGCCATAACTGTAGCCGGAGACATAACTCATCGGATCGGTCCACGGATCCTGGAGCTTCGGCGAAGGAAACGCCGCCGGGCTGGTCCAGTAAATCGTCGCCCAAACCAAAATGCCGTTGACTCCGTACTGCCAGGATTGCCAGGGCCAGAGCCGGAGTTCCGTTCCGGGATGATCGATGAACTCGGTGACATAAGGAGCTTTCGGGCCGGTGCAAATGTACCACCAGACTTCCTCGCCCGCCTCCCGGCGAGCCCGCACTTTGTCGGGCGTCCATTCCGGAGTCAGCCCGCACCAGATCTCGACGTGCCCCAGCAACGCCGGCTCGGGCTGTTCGGTCAACAGGCGCCGGAGACCGGGCGCGGCCTCCTTGATTCGTTTCATGCCGGCGACGACGAACTCGTAGTCTTTCGGGTCCGGCTCGTCGAACCAATAGATGAACGCCTTCTCCAGCCAGCCGCGCTCCCGGAGATGCCGTTCCACTTGACTCAGGTAATCGCGAAAGAGCCGCGCATGTTCGGGGGTGCCTTCCTGGAATCCCTCCAGCTCTCCCAGATGACGACTGTGAAACGTGCCTCCGCCCATGCCGCGCAACGGCAATCGAAAAGTACTGAAATGGAATTCGTCAAGCCACTTGGCCGCGGCCTGATCGAAGCGGGTGAAATCCACGCGCGCCGCCTTGCTGGCCCCTTCGCCGACGAACCGCACGTCGATCGGGGCGAAATCGAAGAAGGAATAAGGACTGATTCGATGTTCAGCAAAGTTGCGCAGGTACTTTTCGAAGACGGCTTCCCGATCGGCGGCGCGGCTGAGCTGATGATGGCGGTTGAGCGATCCGGCGCCTAAACCGAGCGCGCTTTTCAAATGCGTTTCGTCCGGCAAGGCAAAATCATAAACATGAACCGACAACGGCACGCGGACCGAACCCAGCGTGGTTGCGATTTCCAGTTCGCCTTGATAATCGCCTGGCGCCGCGTCCCGTGAAACGTGAAACGTGAGCCAGAGAGGCTGATTTCGATAAGCCGCGAGTTTCAGGGGCGGGCGCAAGGGCGGCAACGGATCGGGGTAGCTTCCGGGCAGGCAGGAGGCGTCGGTTGGTTGCGTGACCTGCACGTAGGCCACCTCATCGATCCGAATCCCGATGGCTGCGGTGGCACCGGAACCGTGGCGCAGAGGACCAGCCTGGGCTGACACCAATTCGGCATCTTTCCGCGGACGCAGAATCACCTGAACCGCTTCATCCTCTCCCCGCGCCGCGGAGATCGATACGGGCTTGGCGCGACCATCCTTCGGAGCATCTGGCGAACCTCGCTCGCGTCCGATCTTCCACCCGCTTTCGCACCACCACACACCCAGGTCATTTGTGCCCGGCAACCAGTAGCCCGCTGCGCGGTCGTTCAGGAAACCCACCTGCGCTTCCGTCCGCCCCGCGAACAGCGGCTTGGCCGTGTCGTCGGTCAGAGAAATGTTGAGGAGGTGTTGGCCCGGCGGGAGATCCGGGCTGGTCAAGTCCAGGTCCGCGGATTGGCCCACGGCCAATCGAACGACCTGGGGGGCGGGGCCGGCCGTCGGATCCGATTCGAGGGAGACGCGGCCTCGAACCGTCAAAGGCGCGATCGATCGATTCGTCAGCGCGATCCGCCACCGCCACCGGCCCTGGTCGTCGGACGGGAGCAGCCCGCGCAGTTGAGCGGAGATCTCCGGACTGGAGTGCAGCACGTCCAAAAAACAGGTGCTGCCTTCGGCGTTGGGCAGGACCTCTCGCAGTGCGGCTTGGTAGTCAAAAGCGTTCACCTGCAAACTGCCGTTCGGCCCCGCGCAGGACAGGCGGACGAAAATCTCCGACGCGGGAAACAGCGTCTCCGGCAACTCGCGCTCGCCGCTGCGCTGTTGGCCATCGAACTCGCCCACCGCGGTCCACGCCGCGCCCTCGCGGCTGGCTTCGACGCGCAATGTTCCGGCGACGTAATGATTGATGGACACTCGGAGTTTGGCGCTCTTCTGCGTGCCTCCGTTCACGCCGAGACGGTAAACCAGCTCGCTGCCGGAACTGAAGACCCAGCGGTCGGAATTAAAACTCGCCCGGTTGAGGAAGAGCGTTCGATGATAATTCGCGCCGGTCCAGCCGAACTTGGGGCGAAATCGGTACACGCCATCGCGGAGGCTTTCCCCCTCGCCGAGTTGCCCGCCGTTGCCCAGCGGCAAATGCGTGACCAGCACGGGAGCGAGCAAAACGTCATCAAAGCTGACTTGTCCCTTGAGATGCCATTGTCCCAAGCGGACAAAGTCGTTCGAAGCGTCGGCCGGGAGGCTGGCGATGAAATGGTAGCGACGCCAGGTTTCATCGACGCGAAAGTCGCGATTCACGCGACTCGGCCCTGCCACGACGGATCCGGCGCCGGCGCCTTTTTCGTGACGCGCGAAAAACTCGAAGCGGTAGAGGGCGTTCGGGCGCAGCGACAAATTCTCCGCTCGCCAGAAACTCTGGTTGTCGCCGTTTCCCTCGACGGAGAGACCGCGTTGTCCTTGGTGCGCCGAATCGCTCCAGGCTCCGGCTCCATCGGCCAGCCGCCAGCCGGTGGGCTGGTTGCGGCCTTCCTCGAAACCGGAGTTCGGAAGAAGATTCTGGGCAGTTGCCGCGGCGTGGAACATCCCTGTGGCCAGGGCAATCCCCGCCGCCCAATCACGGTTAAATCGTTTTCTCATCGAAATGAACTTGCTGCCGTGCGTGGCTCGCCCCGGCTACTTGCTTGCGGCCGCCGCCGGCTCGTTCAGGCTGAGGATCGCTTTGTCGCCAATCTCGTTGATGACGACCACCCCGATGACGCCGTTGTTTTCGCTGATGATGGCGTGTTCGAGGCCTTTTTTCAAAGCGATGCTCGGTTCGTCCGACCCGAAACTGCAGCCGCGGACCTGGAGCTTGCCGCCGTCGGCTTCCACCAGGGCGAGTCCCGGGTTCTTGCGGCGGCCTTCGCTGCTCAGGTAACAATCCGAAAGCGAGACGAAGCTCCGGCTGTGCGAGACCACATTCTGGCGGGCCGGCCCCCAAAACGCGCAATTGACCAGTCGGACCGAGCCGCGACACGTGTTCTCGATCACGACCTCGGTGCGAATATCGCCCTGCATGCAGACAAATTGGCCGTTGGAGATGAGCAGACCCATCGGTTGGATTTCTTCGACCTTCACGCAAATCTGCGCCTCATCCGCGCCGATGCCTGAAAACTGACCGTTGGCCGCGCCGCTCTTGGTCTTGATGAAGCGGTAGCCAATGTTCGCCGGATAGACGAACGTGTTGTTCACGTATTCCCAGTCCGTTCGCCCGAAAATGAAGGCTTCGAGATTCTTCCACATGAACTCGTGGACCGGTTTCCATTCGCCCCGCACGGCGGGGGCCGACCACCAATGGCAGTGCCACTGGACGTTTTCGATCCGGCCGATGTCCGAGCACGAATCCACCAGGACACCACGCCGCAGGACGCAGCCAGACACGCTGCGGACGCGATGGCGGACATTCCCTTCCGGGCCAATGCGGATCCCGTTGTAGCTGTTGATTAGCGTCACGTTCTCGACCGTATTGTCGTGTCCCTGCAAGTGAAAGGTCCACGAATACGGATGAATCTCGGTCGTAACCTGTTCGGGATAGTAAACGGTGATTCCTCGGACCGCCGAGGAATGTCCCAGCTCGAACAACGCCGGCCCGTCCTCCCGATCGCGTCCGCCGGTCGCGAGGATGATGGAACCTTTCAGCGGGTCGCTCCAGGCCGGCGATTCCATCACCCCCTGCAAGGTCACGCCCGGCGGGATGCGCAAGCTGCCTTTGACCAGAAAACGGGCCGGCGGCACCCAGACCTTGCCCCCGGCTTGGCCGGCGGTATCGAGGGCGTTTTGAATCGCGGCGGTATCGTCGGTGGCGCCGTCTCCCTTGGCGCCCGTGGCGAGGATGGAGATGGTTCCGAAGTCATCGCCCGTGGCACCGGCGGAACGAGCGGCGGGAAAGGTGACGGCGAGTCCGACCAAGGCTAACCGGACCAGCCAAAAGGGAAGCGGCGTTTTCATGAAGCGAACTGAACCCGTCTCACTTGGCCCAGAGCTTCATCGCTTCGACGATGGGCGGCCATTCCGCCAGTTGCGGAATTTTGACCGAACCCCAGGTGGTGCAAAGGTGACCAAGCATCTTCTCGCCTCGGTTTTTCTGGGCGGCTTCAATGAACGCAACGGTCCCATCCACTTTGTTCCAACCGGCCGGCCAGACGCGAAAGCCTTTGCCGATAAAAAGCGGGATCGAAGGATACTCGGCCATCTTGTTGTAGTGCCAGTCACACAGAATGATGTCTTTCGGAATGAGCTCTATGGCCGGGTGCGTGCCGTTGTCGGCGGCTTCCCATTTCCCGTAGCGCGTGGTTTTCGCGTCGATCAGACGGTCGGCCCAGAGCAACATTTCGGTCTTCCTTTGGCCGACCAAGTGCCCGTGCAAATCGTTGATGACTTTGGCAAACAACTTGGCCGGATCACCGCCCTTGCAGCGGGAGCAATGTTCGGAAGCGATCAAAAAGACCTCATCCATGCCGACGTGCACGGCGTCGGCGGCGAAGGCCGCGATGATGTCGTCAAGCAGGGCGAAGATGATGCGGTTCACCTCCGGGTGCTGCGGGCACCAGCTTCGGCAGTAGATGCTCTGGTTGTCGGCAAACTGTCCCGGTGTTTCATCGAATTCGGGATGCTTGATCAACAGGGGAAACGTGGTCTTGCTCCACGACTGATGGCCGAGACAATTGAACAACGGGATGGGGCGGATGCCTTTTTCGCGGCAGGCTTGGGCCAGCTTGGAGGCGGCTTCCTTGCTCAGCGCTCGCCCCAAGCGCAGCTCGGGATGGGAATCGAACGCGAAGCCGTAATCCACTTCGATGACCAGGCTGTTGATGCCGATCGCGGCCAGTTTGGGAACTTCCGCGATGAGCGATTTCGCAGCGGCGTCGTCCGAGACACTGAGCTGGATGCCGCGCCAGATCGGATTCGCTTTGCGCCAATGGGTGAGCCAGGTTTCGCGGCTCGGTTCGGCGGCTTGCAGCGATAGCGCAAATAACGTGAGAACGAGGAATGGTTTCATAGCACGATTAGAGCGTCCACCCTTCGCGGTACTCGCCGCGCAGGAATTCGTTGGCTTCGGGCACGTTCGTGATCTTCAGGTTCACCGGATCCCAGAGCAGCCGGGCTCGGGTCAACTCCTCTCGCAACTGCAGGCGCAGCGCCACGTTCCCGAGCAAAACGACCTCTGCGAGTGGTCCGGCCCAATCGAAGTTGGACCCGGCGGGTTTGCCGCCCTTGCAGGCGTCGATCCACTCCTGGTGGTGGCCGGGCGAACGGGGCAGAGTTTTGGGCGGTTCCGTGTATTCCTTGCGGCGAGCTTCGGGAATGATGCGGTTGCCGAGAATCTTGCCTCGATCTCCGACGAGCAGGCGGCCATTGGTCCCCATGACCACGCCTTCCGGTAATTCCTCGGGGCGAGCGGGCCGCAAACCGCCATCGTACCAGACCAGCTTGAGCGGCGGCATCTCTCCCCGGCCCGGAAACTGATAGGTCACCATCGAAGCGAGCGGGAATGTTTCTTTGTTCACGCGGCTCGAACTGGCTTCGACACTGATCGGATGTTTAAGTTTCAAGGCGCGAAAGACCGGGTCGCACGAGTGGCAGCCGATATCACCCAAGGCCCCCGTTCCAAAGTCCCACCAACCCCGCCACTTGAACGGCAGATAGGCCGGATGATACGGGCGAGAGAGCGCCGGCCCGAGCCAGAGATCCCAGTCGAGCGTGGAAGGAACGGCCGGCGTGTCCTTGGGACGTTCCACCCCTTGCGGCCAGTACTCGTTGAACAATCCATTGGACGGCCGGTCGGTCCAGATATGAGCTTCGCGCACCGGTCCGATCGCTCCATCCCAAACCAACTCGCACAACCGGCGGGTTTCTTCGGAGGCCTGCCCCTGATTTCCCATTTGGGTGGCGACCTTGCGCTCGCGCGCGACCTCGGCGACGCGGCGCGCCTCATAGACGAAGTGGGTCAAGGGCTTCTCGCAATAGACGTGTTTGCCCATTTTCATGGCAGTGATCGAGGCCACGGCGTGAACGTGATCGGCTGTGGCCACGATCACGGCATCGATGTCTTTCTGCTCGTCGAGCATCTTGCGAAAGTCCTTGTACCGTTTCGCGTCCGGATAGCGCTTGAAAGCTCCAGCCGCGCGCGCCCAATCCACGTCGCACAAGGCCACGATGTTCTGGCTCTTGAGACTTTCGATGTCCGAGCCGCCCTGGCCGCCGACGCCGATGCCCGCAATATTGAGTTTCTCGCTCGGCGGGGTGGCCCCATTGAGGCCGAGAACATGCCCTGGAACGATCGAACAGGCGGCGGCGGCGATCCCGGCCCGGCCGAGAAATTCGCGGCGAGCGATGAGGTGTCCCGAAGGTTTTTGTTTCATGGGGTGGTTTCTTTCCTAGCGTGGTTGGAGGTGTGCGGATTCGGGATCATTCGACCGGGTCCGCGAGGTTTACGCTTTGACACAGGTCAAGGCTCAAAATTGATCGGGGCGAAACCACGCGAGCATCCTTCGCCCGAAGTGGCCGAGACCAATCGCGGCGGAGGCCGCTGCCTCGGCCGGGTCCTCGGTGGTGTCTTCGGAGGGACCGGGCATGCGGCCGAATCAGAAGGTCAGGTTCAGGCGCATTCCAAAAACGAGAGCGTTGCGCGGACGTCCGTCCACGCGGGCTCCGCCGGGCCGAATCACGTAGTCCACCTCGGGTGTGATCGACCAGTATTTCTTCAGCACGATCTGGTAGTAGGCCTGGAGGGCGTTTTCGAAAATAGGATTGTCGCCCCCCGCCGCGACCACGGCCCGGGCGTAGTCTGGGCTGAAGCGGGTGTAGAGGAAATTGACGTAGAGCATGTCGGCGTCCCGGCCGGGGAACAGGCCCGTGTAGTAGGGACCGCCGCCGATTCCATAGTGGTAGGAGTTGCGGTCGGGCGGCGCGTATTCGGCAACCGCGTACCAGGCCAAGCCCTGCGGATCGTTCTTCTTTAGCCGGTTCTCGCTCCAAATCGTCTGATCGCCATTGAGGAAGAAGGCCTGATCGCCGTGATGCATCGTCCCGGTCAATACGTCCGGGAAACGGCGCGTGCTGTGGTAAACACCCAACTTCCAGAGGCCCGTCGGAAAGGTCGAATCCTTGGCGTAACCCAGATTGAGGCCAACCTCGCCGATGAGCGTGGCACCATCATGTTCCGCGAGGCGGAGAGAGGTGCCGTGACGATTGAGGTTCCGCCCGGGTTCATTGGGATCACCGGCGTAAACCGCGCCCTGAAAGAAAACCAGGGTGTTCGGCGCCCAGTAGAGCCGCGCGCCGGGCGCCCCGGTCGGATAGAGCGGCAAAGGAATGGCGTCGGCGTAGCTGTAGATCGGAAATTCCATGTCGGCGGAAATCTTGCCTGCTCGCAGCTTGAGTTTGTTGTCAAACCACCCTTTCTCGATCCAAACCTCGTGCAGGTAGAGGCCATCGTAGAGATCGTAATCAGAGATGATATTCACGTCGCCGACATACTTCCCGGAAATGCTCGGTCCGTGCGCCGCCACCGAACTGACATGGATTCGCGTGTCTGGCCAATGGGCGAGCTTGGCGAGGTCGAGGTCAAAACTGAATTCCCCCGTCCCCTCGACGATGGCACCGCGTTCGCGCCCCCCCGCGACGTTGGCATAGGCTCCGGCCGTATAGGTGAGGCCGAAATCAAAGCCCCGCGCCGACCAGGCCGGGCGCAGGCCGCCCCAGTCGCCGGTCAGGAAGTCTTCCTTGCTGGGCACGCCGATCCGTCCGCGATCGACCGCTCGGGAGGCGGGCACCGCCAAGAGCGCGAGCATGGCAAACAAAAAAAAGCGTTGCTTCATGAGTCGTGAACCTGGTTTTGGGTCGGGGCGGCCAGGGATTTCCTGACGGCGGAGAGGACACGACCAGACTCGGCTGTTCCGACACTCGCGGGAAAATAGGGTTGACCGAAAACGGAGACAACAAAAAAGGCAGTTCGATTCCTCAAAAGCGGTCCGAAATCGGTTCTTTCAACTGGCCACGAAAACCCGTATCCTCGGCGAATGGGCCTCGATAAGTTGAGGAATTTGCGATCGGTTCTTCCGGTCTTCTGGGGCCTGCTGTTTTCCTTCGTCAACGCTCCGGCCCAAGAAGTCGTCTTTGCCGTGCGCCAGCCCAAGGGGCCACACTGGTATGAGAATTTTGGACATCAGATCACCGATCCCGGCAAGATCTCTTACGGTTCGCGGGGCCGGCTCTGCCGGTTGGATGTGGACACCGCCCAAGTGACCCTCTTGCTCGATGATCCCGAGGGCAGCGTTCGCGATCCGCAGGTTCATTATGACGGACGGCGAATCCTCTTTTCCTATCGCAAGGGAGGGTCTCCCTTCTATCATCTCCATGAGATCAACGCCGACGGGAGCGGTTTGAAACAACTCACGGACGGTCCCTTCGACGACCTCGAGCCGTGTTACCTGCCGGACGGCGGGATCGTGTTTTGTTCCAGCCGCTGCAATCGTTACGTGCCGTGCTGGTACGTGCAGGTGGCCACCCTCCACCGTTGCGACGGCGACGGGAAGAACATCCGCCCTTTGTCGTCCAACATCGAACAGGACAACACGCCCTGGGTTTTGCCCGACGGTCGCGTTCTTTACACTCGCTGGGAATACGTCGATCGGTCGCGCGAACATTTTCACCATCTCTGGACCATGAATCCCGACGGCACCGGGCAAATGGCCTATTTCGGAAACATGCATCCCGGCGACGTGTTTCTGGATGCCAAGCCGGTGCCCGGCAGCGCCAAAATTGTGATGGTCAACTCACCCAATCACGGTCGGGCGGAACACGAAGGACGAATCGCCCTGGTCCGTCACGATCTCGGCCCGGACGCTCGGGAAGCTCAGGAGATCATCAATCCACGCGAGACCTTCCGCGATCCCTATCCACTGTCGGAGGATTCCTTTCTCGTCGCGCAGCAAGACAAAATGCTCTTGATGAATGGCCGGGGCGAAACGCGGGAGATCTATCGGCTTTCCAGCGAGCTGGCGCAGGGCGGCGCCTGGCTGCACGAACCCCGTCCCCTGCGCCCGCGCCCCCGAGAGCCGGTCCTCTCGTCGCGGGTCAACTGGCGCGAGCCCACCGGCCAAATCATCGTGTCGGACATTTACCAAGGCCGGAACATGGAAGGGATTCGGCGCGGCGCGATCAAGAACCTCCTGATCCTGGAAAACCTGCCCAAGCCGGTCAATTACACGGGCTCGATGGACCCGATTACATACGGAGGCTCGTACACGCTCAACCGGGTTCTGGGAACGGTCCCCGTCGAAACCGACGGGTCGGTCAACGCCAAAGTGCCCGCGCTCCGCAGCCTGCAATTGGTCGCCTTGGACGAGCAGGATCTTTCGGTCAAGCGGATGCTCAGCTTCTTCACGGTTATGCCGGGCGAAGTCGTCTCCTGCAGCGGCTGCCATGAGAACCGGGCTTTGTCCCCGAACCGCAACGGCGTCGTCGAAGCCGCGCGGCGTCCGGCCCATGAGATCATTCCGATCCCGGACACGCCCGCCGTTTTCGATTATCCCCGCGATATCCAACCGATCTGGGACACGCATTGTTTGAAGTGCCACGACGCCGACCAATACGCGGGCCGCGCCTTGCTGACGGGCGATCAAGGGCCGATGTTCACGCACAGTTACTTCACGCTTTCCGCGCGGCTGCAGATCGCGGATGGCCGCGACCTGGGCCGCGGCAGTTACCCTCCCTATACCATTGGCAGCTCGGCCAGCTCTCTGCTGGACAAAGTGAACGGTTCCCATCACGACGTGACTCTGACCGCCCACGAACTGAGAATGGTGAAACTGTGGATCGACGCGTCGGCCACGTTTCCCGGAACCTACGCCGCCCTCGGCAGCGGAATGATCGGCTCCTACGCGGCTTCGCAGTATGGCACCAAACCAAAGATCGATTACTTGCGCTGGCCCGGCCTGAAAGGCGCCAAAGAAGCCCTGGCCCGTCGTTGCGCCTCCTGTCACACCGGACGCCTGAAGCTTCCGGAGTCACCCGCGGACGATCTCGATTTGCGATTGCACCATCTCGAATATGGCGGCGGACTTCCGCGCTTCTGGGATCCGCCCTGGTTGAAAACCTACGGCGATGGCTCGCTCCGGCCGGGTTCCGAGGAATGGATGAAACAGTATGCCGACCCGCGCCTGCAATTCTCCCGGCACGTCCTCTACAACCTTTCGCGCCCCGAGAAATCTCTGCAACTCCTGGCGCCTCTCTCCCAATCGGCGGGCGGCTACGGGATTTGCGGCGATATTCTCTGTGGCACCGAGGATCCGGATTACCGGGCGCTGCTCGCCGGAATCCACGAGGCCAAAACGCACTTGGAGTCGATCACCCGGTTCAACATGGCCAGCTTCCGTCCCGAACCCGAATACATCCGCGAGATGAAGCGCTACGGCATCCTCGCGCCGAGTCACGCCGCCGATGATCCCGTTGACGTTTACGAAACCGACCGCCGCTACTGGCAATCTCTCTGGCCCCAGCCGTAGGTATGCAGTTGGGTTCAGGGTGGAACGGGCAACCTGCCCGTTCCTGCGAGCGACCAGCCCGCAGGCTTCGCAGGCAGAAGTCTCACGGAAACGGTGAGTCCAATGGCCGTGCCAGGCTCAGCCGCAGCTTGCCGTCGAGCACGGCCAAGTGGGCCGATCCACCCATTTCAACTGAATCCTTGCAACTCAGGCAACGCCGGGCGCATCGGACCCGGGTATGAGACGGGACGATTCCCAGGTTCGCGAAGATTGACGGGACGAATCCCGTGTCGCTTCTTCTGTGGGAGCGAAGGGTCGCCCATCCGGGCCGATTGAATGCGAACGCTTTCGTGACCGTCGTCATTGAGACGTCAACAATCGCGCGAGTGAGACAAATCAACCGAAAGCAATCCCGACATGAATACCCAACCTGCACGGCGGTGGATCGTCCTGAGCCTGTTCCTTGGAAGCATCTGGACCGCCAGTGACGCGGTTGCCGCCGAACTGGTTTACGCCAAAGATGGCTCGGGCGTTTTCGGTTACAAAGACACACCCAAGCTCCCTTGGTGCGAATGGCTCGTCCACGATTGCGATCGACCCGAGCCCAAACGCATCAATCCCGGCCCAGCCCAGCCCCCGGCGCCCGCGCCCGCCGATGCCATCGTGCTGTTCGACGGCAAGAACTTGTCCCAGTGGCAAAGCACCCAATGGACGGTCGAGGACGGCTGCATCGTGGCGGGCGCCGGCGGCTTTCGATCGAAGGCCAGCTTCGGGAGTGGCCAGATTCACGTGGAATGGATGGCGCCGAAAGACTTCAAGGGGCCCTGGGAAAATCGCGGCAACAACGGCGTGATGCTGATGGGCGTTTACGAAATTCAAATCTTCGACTCGTTCAACGAGAAACTCTATCCCGACGGCCAGGCGGCTTCGATTTACGGCCAGACTCCCCCGCTCGTGAACGTGACCCGCCCGCCGGGAGAATGGCAGACCTTCGACCTCATCTTCACGGCGCCGCTCTTTGAGGGCGACAAGTTGGTGCGAGCGCCACGCCTAACCATGTTCCACAACGGCGTCCTGGTGCATCTCAACGAAGAAATCCATGGTGAGGTGGCACATCGGGCGTTGCCCGTCTTCCGGCGCAAAGTGAACCAGGGGCCCTTGGCCTTCGGCGGGCACGGCTGTCCGGTTCGCTTCCGCAATATCTGGGTTCGACCGTTGTAGGATTGTCGGAAAGGGGTCAGTTCTTGAGAATGGCAGCAAGCGCTATGTCAGCAGCTTCTCGACGTGGAGTGATCCGCAAGGCGGGCGTCCGACAAATGGTGGTGTCAACCAACAGAAATTCGTAGGTTCAGGCCGTCAGTTGATGACCGCTCTCTCTTTTGCGCCAATTCCCCAATCAAGCCGTCATCGGCTGGATTCAGGCCCACTTCTGAGACGTGAGTGGCTTGATGACTTCGCCCGGCAATCCAACGCGCCAATGCGGGCGGGAGTTGAGCGTCGATGAGGAAGCTCACGTCGTCTGCAGGACGGCGTGGTCGGACTGGCGGGCCGGTAGGCGAGCGCCGCCTTGATCTCATCCGGCTCGAGGTAGGGAAAGTCGCGGAGGATTTCCTCGTGCGAGACGCCTTCGGCCAGCATCCCTAGAGAGAGGAAGCGCCGCGTCTCGAACTGTGGTGCTGGTGATAAGCACAGCCCTGCGGGGTTGTGTGAACTTACGCATGTCAGCATGATCCACCGTCGTTAACGCCACGCCCGTCCACTCAACAGGCCACTCCGTAACTGTAAAAGCAAAACCCTGAAACAACGGAAAGAAAACCGCTCTGCCCGCTTGACATTCTTAAAGCCAT
>CAYHFE010000141.1:0-14397 GCA_964355375.1 uncultured Verrucomicrobiota bacterium | reverse complement strand
GCGGTTCATGGGTAGCGGAAAACCTTCAACGATTGGACGTGAATCGTGGCCGTGAACCCAGGTGGGGACGAGCCGCTGGCTCGTCCGCGCCGCGCGCAGCGGCCCAAGCAGGGACACGCGAGCCGCGTGTCCCTACCTTTCGACGATTCATGGGTAGAGGAGCTCTCGTCTCGACGACTGCACCGTCACGACTCACCCGGGAGGAGGTCCCGAGCTGGCCCGGACGAGGAGGCTGGTGGGAAGACGCTGAACTCCGGGTCGCTGACCGAGGAGAAGTTTCTGCATGGCGTCCAGGGCGGCCAACCCCAAGCGTCGCTTGGGCTGTCGAACGGTCGTCAGCGGAGTGTTCCAATGCTCGCTCAGGGGCGCGTTTCCAAAACCCGTCACGGAGATATCTTGCGGGATGCGCAGGCCCTGGCGCTGCAATACACTCATGGCGCCGATGGCGACCAAGTCATTGACGGCTTGAACGGCGGTCGCGCCGGTCGATTCGTCGAGCATCTGCAGGACCGCCTTCTCTCCGTCTTCCGGGGTCATGCCGGCGGCGAAGACCAGTCGATCATCCACCTCGATGTCCGCTTCCCGCAACGCCCGGCGATAACCTTCATAGCGCTCTTGCGCCCACGGCGTTCCCGCCGGTCCGGCGAAAAACGCGATGCGGCGGTGACCCAGACCGAGGAGGTGTTGAGTGAGATCGTAACTGCCGAGAATGTCATCGGTTTCGATGGCGGTGAACTGACTGCAGAAGGCCGCGCGATGTCCCAAAAGCACGGTCGGCGTGCCGCGCCGCAGAATTTCCGCGTAAATGGGCGCGGACGGATCGAGTCGATAGACGGGTGAGATGAACAAGCCATCGACTCGACGCGAGAGAAGCTTTCTCAGGCAGATTTCCTCGCGCTCGGGCGAGTTCATGGACTGCGCGAGAAGCACGTCGTATCCGAGATCCGAGGCCCGCTCTTCGATGGCCATGGCGGCTCGCGAGAGGTAGGGATGGGCCACACTCGGAATGACCAGCCCGAATAGTCTGGACCGCCGGTTGCGCAACTCTTGAGCGAGTGAATTCGGCAGGTACCCCATCTCCTGAGCCAGAAGACGAATGCGGGCCTTGGTGTTCGCCGAGATATCGGGCGCATCGCGCATCACCTTTGACACGGTCATGGCCGAGACTCCGGCGCGCTCGGCGATATCTTTCAGTCGAACCATAAGATGAAATTAGCAGTGGCCTCCGATCTGGCCCGGGCCTCCGGGCCGGTGTGACCGAAGACGGAACCATGGATCAAGGGTCAGCTCATTCGAAGCTACTTGGCCATGACGTTCGACCCGCTCCAATTGAGTTTTCGTCGCAGGGTCTCAAAAAAGGACGTCCCACCCAGATGCATGAGACGGACCGAATGGCGGCTGCGATGAATGGCGACAACGTCCCCGGCGCTCAACTGACTTTCATTCTGGCCGTCGGCGCTGAGAACGGTCTGCGGCTTGTCGCTGATCACCTTGACCTCGATGGTTGAACTGAGGCCGACGATGACCGATCGGTTGGAGAGGGTGTGCGCGCAGATCGGGGTCAGCGCAAAAACATCCGCGTTGGGACACACCACCGCGCCTCCGGCCGCCAACGAGTAGGCCGTGGAGCCGGTCGGCGAACTGACGATCAGACCGTCGCCACGATAACGCGTGAGAATCTGGCCATCCACGCTCACCTCCAATTCGACGAGCCGGGAAACGATGCTTCGGCTGATGACGAAATCGTTCAAGGCGGTCGAGCGGATGAAACGGTCTTGCGAATGACTGGTGGCCTCGATCAAGGCGCGGGCTTCGAGCGTGAAATCGCCCCGCCACAATTGCTCGAGGGCTCGGGCGAGATGGGCCGAGGAGACGTCGGTCAGGAATCCGAGCGCGCCAACATTGATGCCGAGGAGCGGAGTGCGCGATCCGTCCAGCTCACGGGCCGCGCGCAGCATCGTGCCATCGCCGCCAAAGACCAGGATCAAGTCCACCGACCGGGAAAGATCCACCGCGTCGGCAAACACCGGGACTTTCAACGCCGCCAGCTCGGCCGTCGCGGCGTCGCACAGGACCGACCGTCCACTCCGAGCAATCAACCGGGCGGCCCGTTGGACGAGGGTGCGGGACGAAGGTTTTGACGAATTGGCGATGATGCCGATCCGTTTCAGGTCTTTAGTGTTTTTTTTCAAGGAGGACGAAGAATTCTTTGTTGCCCGCCGGTCCCAGCAAGGGTGATGGGGTCGAATCCCGCCAGGCCAGGTCGGCCAGGTCGGCGACGAAACTCTCGAGTTCGGAGATGACGCGGGCGTGGACGGCCGGATCGGTGATCACGCCCGCTCCTTTGTCCGCTTCCGCTTTGCCCGCTTCGAATTGGGGCTTGATCAGAGCCACGAGCTGGCCGAGCGGCCGAACCAAGGCCCGGGCGGGCGGGATGATCTTGCGCAAGGAAATGAAGGAACAATCGATCACGATGAGATCGGCCGGGACGAACCCGGCCGGGAACGGCCGAGCCGTGAGGGTTCGGGCATTGGTCTTCTCCAGGACCGTGACCCGCGGATCTTGGCGCAATTTCCAGGCGAGTTGGCCTTGGCCGACGTCCACGGCATAGACCCGGACCGCGCCGTGTTGGAGAAGGCAGTCGGTGAATCCTCCGGTGGAAGCGCCGAGATCGATCGCGGTCAGGCCGGCGACCTTCACGCCGAAATGCCGCAGAGCATGTTCGAGCTTGTCGCCGCCACGGCTCACGTATTTGTCGGCGACGGCGAGGGCCAATTGATCGGTGGGCCGGACCCGATCGCTGGGTTTGTGAGCGAGTTGCTGGTTGATGCGGACCGATCCGGCGAGAATGGCGCGCTGAGCTTTTTCCCGGCTCTCGCACAGGCCACGTTCCACCAGGGCTTGATCGACTCGCGAGGCGGGGGCGCGGGACGTGAGGTTGGAGACGGACGATTTCAGAGGGTGAATGGCTACGCTTTGCCCTGGGCCAGGTTGAGCTGAGTGTCGCGATAGACATTCAAGAACAGTCGATGGTCCGCCACCACCTTCTGAAGAATCTGGGCCAGGCGAGAGAGGTCCGCTCGATTGACGACGCCATGCACACTTTGCTGGAAGGCCTGCATGGGATGGAGCGTCTGAAAGGCATTCCCGACGAGCAAGGTGGTCGCATGCCGCCGCAGATTCATGGGCATGGTTTGAAAGCGCTGCAAAGTCACATTCTCCGCCGCCGTGGCGGCCTGGAACAAGTCTTCCACGATCACGATCTCGTATTGGACCTGGGCGAAACGGTTGAAGAAGTCCTCGGAACCGCTCGCCGCGTGGACCTTGTAGCTGAGTTCGGCCAGGGCGGTTTGGCAGGCCTGGAGGAGTTCCGGAGTGGTCACCGCCAGCAGGGCGGGCTTGTCCGTCGGATTGAGAAGTTCGAATTCGGTGGCCATCGGCTACTTCAGTTTCAGAGTTTTGGGTGAGAGTGGCGCTTCCGGTTTTTTTTCTTCCTTCTTCATCTGCAGTTGCGTGACGTCGGTCGTGGATTCGCCTCGCTTCTTCTTGATGTTGTCGATCCCCCGCGTCACCGGCCCGCGCTTGGTGCAGTAGAGCAGAGCGGATTCCTCCGTGATCAAGCCCTGTTCGTAGGCATCGAGGCACGCCTGGTCAAAGGTGCGCCAGCCGAACGTGTAACTGGCCTCGATGATCTCATAGAAGCTCTTCCCTTCGCTTTCCCCCATGATGATGCTGTCTTTGATGCGCAGATTGGAGCCCATGATTTCCAGGAGCGCCACCCGGCCGCCGCCGATTCTCGGCGCCAGGCGCTGGCTGACGATCCAGCGCACGGTGTCGGCCAGGCGCAGGCGAATCTGTTCCTGTTCCTCCTGCTCGAACATGCCGAGGATGCGGTTGATCGTCTGGCCGGCATCGATGGTGTGCAGAGTGCTGACGACGAGGTGGCCGGTTTCGGCCGCGCTCAGGCCGATCTCGACCGTTTCCCGGTCGCGCATTTCGCCGACGAGAATGACCTTCGGAGCCTGCCGGAGAGCGGCGCGCAAGCCGCTGGCAAAGTTGTTAAAATCCGTCCCCATTTCGCGCTGGTTGAAGGTGGCTTTCTTCTGCGGATGAACAAACTCAACCGGGTCCTCCAGGGTGATGATATGGATCGATTTCGATTCGTTGATCTCGTTTAACAGCGCCGCCAGGGTGGTTGATTTGCCGGAACCTGTGGCGCCGGTCACTAAAACCAGTCCGGTCTTTTCTTTGGCGACCTGGTGAAAAATCTCCGGCAGCTTGAGATCCGCCATGGTCGGGATCCGGGTGCTGAGTTTGCGCAGGACGATGGAGTAATTCCCGCGTTGCGAAAAAATGTTGACCCGGAAACGCGCTTTCCCCGAAAGGCTGTACGATGAATCACAGGACCCGGTGCGCAGCAAATCATCGGTCAACCGGCGGCTGCCGCCGATCAGGTTCAAGGCGATCGTCTCCGTCTGAAACGGCGTGAGCTTCTCCAAAGGCGGCTCGATGGCCACCGGGACCAACTGGCCGGATGCCTCCACCTGCAAAGGCTTATCGACGGTGACATTCAGGTCCGAGACGTCCTTCTGGGAATCCAGCATGGTCCCCAGGATGTAATCAAGTTCGTTGCGGCGCATGGCTAGGGCGGGTTGTGGGCCGAGAGTTGAGAGCGGGAGCAAGTTTCGGTTTGCATCCCTCAACTCTCCACCCGGAACTTCTCTGGTCAGCCCTCGTCATCTTCGGGTGGGTGGGCGAGGAAGGGGCGGAACTTTTTCTTATCGAGACATTTGTCGTAAGCCTCGTCGGGCGAGATCCGTTTCATGCGGACGTGTTCCATAATGGCGTCATCGAGCGGTTGGTTGCCGAGCTTTTTTCCGACTTGGATCATGCCGGGGATCTGGTGAGTCTTGCCTTCGCGGACCAGGTTGGCGATGGCGGTGGTGAAAACCAGGATTTCCAGCGCCGCGACCCGGCCTTTCTTATCGATGCGCTTGAACAAGTTTTGCGCCACCACCCCGAGGAGAGCTTCGGATAACGTGGCTCGGATTTTGTTCTGCTGTTCGGCCGGGAAGACGTCGATGATGCGATCGACGGTCTTGGCGGCGCTGGGCGTATGCAGCGTGCCAAACACCAAATGCCCGGTGCTGGCTGCGGTCAAGGCCAGTTCGATGGTTTCCAGGTCGCGCAATTCGCCAACCAGAATGATGTCGGGATCCTCGCGCAGGGCGCCGCGAAGAGCCGAGGCAAACGACTTCGTATGGATGCCCACTTCGCGGTGATTGATCAGGGATTTCTTGCTTTCGTGGACGAATTCAATCGGGTCTTCGATGGTAAGAATGTGGTCTTGGCGATTCTTGTTCGCGTAATCCACCATGGCGGCCAGGGTCGTGGATTTGCCGGAACCGGTCGGACCTGTGACCACGACCAGCCCTTTGTGCTTCATGGCAAACTTCTTCAGGACGGCTGGCAGCGGCGCATCGAATTTCTCAAAATCTTCAAAGGAGAGAACCTTGGAAGGAATCTGGCGGAAGACCGCCGAGCAGCCGTTCTTTTGGTTGAAGAAATTGGCGCGGAAGCGGGACACGTTGGGAATCTCGTAGCCGAAATCGACGTCGCCCGTCTCTTCATAAACCTTGATCTTGTACTCCGGCGCGATTTCGTAAAGCATCGCCTTCAGACTATCGCTTTCCAGCGGCGGATGTTCCACCCGTTGCAGTTCGCCATTGATTCGGAGTATCGGCGGATTGCCTGAAGAAAGGTGCAGATCCGAGGCTTTCTGCTCGAACATCAGGTTAAAAAAGGCGTCGATTTTGGCCATACGATTTTTGATTTGAGCCGCAGGGGTTGCTTAGCCCAGAATAGAGGAAACTGCAAGCCAATCAATGGACGACCGCTCCCACGCCGTGCTTGAACTCGTCGAGGTGATCGGGCGGGAGATCCGAACCACAGGCCCGATTTCATGCGCTCGCTTCATGGAACTGGCGCTTTACCATCCTCAGCTCGGGTACTATGAGCGAAGCGTGTCTCAGACAGGCCGGCGGGGAGATTATTACACGAGCGTGAGCGTCGGCAGCCTTTTCGGGGAATTGCTCGCCTGTCAGTTCGTGCGGTGGATGAAGGAGTGGTCACTCGAGCTCGGCGGTTCATCGCGAAAGCCGAGTCCAGTCGGTGACGACATGTCTGGCGCCACAATCGACTTGGGCGATCCATCGGGGTGGCAGATCGTCGAAGCCGGTGCTCATGATGGTCGTCTGGCTTTGGACATCCTCGAGTGGTGCGGACGGCATGAGGCGCAGTTTCTGAATCATCTGGAGTATGTGATCATTGAGCCGTCGCCGGCGCGTCATCGGGTTCAGGCGGCGACCCTGGCCGCAGCCCCCGGGCGAGTCACCTGGCGGAAGAGTTGGGGAGAGATCCCCCATCGCAGTGTGCGGGGCGTCGTTTTTGCCAATGAACTCCTGGATGCGCTGCCGGTTCACCGACTGGGTTGGGATGCAAGCCGCAAGACTTGGTTTGAATGGGGCGTGACAACCGGCGGCGATGGGTTCGAGTGGATTCGGCTGACGAAACCGCCCGTGACTGCGGGCGATTGGCCGGACTGGCCCGGCGAGCTTTTGGCGGTGTTGCCAGATCAATTCACCACCGAAGTCGCCCCGGCGGCCGAAGCGTGGTGGGCTCGCGCCGCGGAGGCTCTGCAACTGGGCCGTCTGTTGACTTTGGATTACGGTTTGAGCGCCGAGCAGTTCTTCATGCCCCAACGCGCTGGGGGCACACTCCGGGGCTACCATCGACATCATCAGGCCCCGCGCTGGCTGGCGAATCCGGGCGAACAGGATTTGACGGCGGACGTGAACTTCAGCCGGCTTCAGCGGACCGGCGAGGCGGCCGGGTTGCGCACCGAAGCCATGGTTTCACAGGCCGAGTTCCTCAGCGGAATCGCCCGAGGCACTTGGAAGGCGCCGGAGTTGTTCGGGTCGTGGAACCGCGCGCGCGTCCGGCAATTCCAGACATTGACCCATCCCGAACATTTGGGACGAGCCTTCCGGGTGTTGATTCAGACCTGCGGAATCCAATGAAGGCCACGCCCATCATCCAGATTCGCGCGGGTCGGGAGCGATGGACGCGGCCGCCAGGTCCGGCGGCCCAGGCGGCCCGCTCGTCCCGTCCGTCCGCCGCCGGAGCAATTCAATTCGGCACCCAGCCTTTGCCGGGAATGAACTCACGACTGCCCGAGTGGGTCTTGCAGCCCGCCGACAACAACGTCGCGAGAAGCAACAGGATCAAACAGAGCTTCAACATGGAGTCAATTTAATCGAGATTGTCAGCCGGGCAAGCTTGTAGCAGATTAGTTTAACCTGTTTGCATGCCAGATACGTTCGAGTCATTGCGAGGACAGTTGCTGTTGGACAGCGGCCAACTCAGCGGCTCCTTTTTCCACCGATCGGTGGTGTTGATCTGCCAACACGATCCCGAGGGCGCGTTCGGTTTGGTGCTGAACCGAACCAGTGAGAACAAGGTCGGCGACGTCCTGCTCGCGGCTTTGCCCGATTCATTGAAGGGACAGGCGCTTTATTTGGGCGGGCCGGTCGCCCCCAATACGTTGAGCTATTTGCATACGGACACTTATCTGCCGCAGGCCAACGTCATGGCCAACCTGGACCTGGGCCATGCGGTCGATAATCTCATCGAGATTGGGGAGGGATTCTCCATCACCAAACAGATCAAGGTTTTTGCGGGCTACGCCGGATGGGGGTCGGGCCAACTGGAGGATGAAATAAAACGGAAGGCTTGGGTGGTCAATCCAGCCTCCATCGAGGTGGTCTTTGCGGCGGACCCGGCCCAGCTCTGGCGGCAGGTCCTGCGGACCAAAAGCTGGCAATGTCGTCTCTTGGCCGAGTTTCCCGACGACTTGTCGTGGAACTGACACCGCTGGATTCCGTTGCGCTCTTTGCGGTTAAGCAACGGCCGTCTTCCAGGTCAAGTGTTCGGACAGGTCACTCCGCAATGCTCATTTTGACCTGGAGCGCGGCTGTGTCGTCCCGACCAGCCGCAGTCGCGCTCCGCAAAATGAGAATGGCCGCGTGTCACCGTCTCGTGACTTCGAGACCTCCAGCCGCCCGGCGCAGGCCCCGGTCGGAGCACGCGGGGGGCGTGGGCTCTCCAACCGCAAGGGCTTTGTTATGGCGGGGCGCCGATTGGCGGTCGTCGCTGGGCGGCTTTGGTTTTTTTATAGAGCTGGGGCTGGGTTCGGGCGGAAGACGCGCTCGTCGAAGAGCCGCCGGTGCCGCGCTTCAGTTCGCGGATTTGGTCGCGAAGCAGCGCGGCTTTTTCGAACTCCAGGTTGTTGGCCGCTTCCAGCATCTCCGCCTCTAATTCGCGAAGCGTTTCGGTCACGTCGAAATTGCCGCCGGCATCGTTGATCACCGACCGGGCGGCGCTCTCCTTTTGCGAGGACAGGCTTTCCTCGATCGGGCGGCTGACGCTGCGAGGGGTGATGCCGAATTCCCGATTGTAGGCCAGTTGTTTTTGTCGTCGATACTCCGTGATCGCCAGAAATTTCTGGATGCTCTTGGTCATGACATCGGCGTAGAGAATGACGTGGCCATTCAAATGCCGGGCGGCTCGGCCCGCGGTCTGAATCAGGCTGGTCGCGGAACGAAGGTAGCCTTCCTTGTCGGCGTCGAGAATCGCGACCAGCGAGACTTCGGGAAGATCGAGCCCTTCCCGGAGCAGGTTAATGCCAACGAGGACGTCGAATTCTCCTTTGCGCAAAGCCCGAAGAATTTCCACGCGCTCGATGGCGTCGATCTCGCTGTGGAGGTAGCGAACATTGATGCCGATCTCGCGCAAGTAATCGGTCAACTCTTCCGCCGTGCGCTTGGTCAGAGTTGTGACCAGAGTGCGCTCCCGGCCCTCGGCGCGCTGGCGGACCTCATGAATCAGATCGTCAATCTGGCCTTTCAGCGGTTTGACAGTGACGGACGGGTCCACCAGTCCGGTTGGCCGGACGATTTGTTCGACGACCCGGTCTTGGGACCACTCGATTTCGCGCGGTGCGGGGGTGGCGCTGACGTAGATGGTTTGGCGCTGCAACTGTTGAAATTCCTCGAAATTGAGCGGGCGGTTATCCAGGGCGCTGGGCAGGCGGAAACCATGTTCCACCAAGACAGTTTTGCGCGAGCGATCCCCTTCGTACATGCCGCCAATCTGCGGGACGGTGACGTGGGATTCGTCGATCACCAGCAGGTAATCCGCGGGAAAGAAATCGAAGAGCGTGCAGGGCCGCGAACCGAGAGGGCGGCCGCTGATGTGCCGGGAGTAGTTCTCGATGCCGGAACAGAATCCCATCTCGATCATCATTTCGAGGTCGTACTCGGTGCGCATCTTCACGCGCTGCGCTTCCAAGAGTTTGCCCCGCGCTTCAAACCAGGCGATCCGATCGGTCAGCTCCTCGCGGATGGTCAAGACGGCCCGCTTCAGCTTCTCGAGCGGGGTCACAAACTGTTTGCCCGGGTAAACGGTGATGGCGTTGAGCCGTTCCAGTGGGTGCCCGGTCAACGGTTCAAAGCGCGCCATGCGCTCGATTTGGTCGCCAAAGAATTCCAGTCGCAGAGCGTCCTCCGTGTAGCCCGGCCAGAGTTCGACCGTGTCGCCGCGCACCCGAAAATGACTCCGGCTGAAGTCGATGTCATTGCGGGAGTACTGCAGATCGACGAGTCGTCCGAGCAATTGGTCGCGACTGATCTCCTGTCCAACCTGCAGCGGGATGACCATCGCCTCGTAGTCTTCCTTGCTCCCGATGCCATAGATGCAGGAGACGCTGGCGACGACCACGACGTCTCTCCGGGCGAAGAGCGAGCTCATCGTCGAGAGCCGCAGTCGCTCGATCTCTTCGTTGATGCTGGAGTCCTTCTCGATGAAGGTGTCGGTCCGAGGGATGTAGGCTTCGGGCTGATAGTAATCGAAATAGCTCACGAAATACTCGACGGCGTTGTGCGGAAAGAAACTCTTGAATTCAGCGTAGAGCTGGGCCGCCAAGGTCTTGTTATGCGAAATGACCAGGGTTGGCTTTTGGACGTTGCGAATGAGATTGGCGATGGTGAACGTCTTGCCGGAACCCGTGACACCCAGAAGCGTTTGATGCCGGGCCGCGGCGAGGATTCCCTCGGCCAGCTTCGCGATCGCCTGAGGTTGGTCGCCGGCCGGTTGGTAGGATGAAACCAATTCGAACATTGCGGGCGAACTTACGAGGGGGGGAGGGGAGTGTCAATGCACCGAGCTCAGTCGCCGCCGTCCTTACTTGGACTTTCTCGGACAGTGTGGAAAAGAAGAGTTCTCCCCGGCGCATCGAGTCGGCGATGGCCCTCGAGGCAGCGTTGGCCGCTGCCGAGTAAGATTCAAGGGGTCACCCGCGGACGATTCGGCGCGCGATGTCGCAACGTCACAGGTTCGTCGGCCCGCCGACCTGGCTGTCGATCCAGGCGATGCGGCGCTCCATCCAATCGTTGAGCCAGCGGACTTCCGCCTCGTAGGAAGGGCCGACGTAGAAATTACACGTGACCTGCAGGCCGAGCACCGGCCAGCGCTGGTAATTGCGCTTTTGGGCTTCGTCGAGCAAGGCCGCCAGTTCGTCGATCCGCTTTCGGATTCGCTTCGGATCAAAGACATCCTCGCGGAGGCGCAGCCAGCGCGCCTGGCATCGTTGGGCGAAGTCGGGATCTTCCTGCAGCCGGCGGTACCAGGAGATTTCTTGCGGCCGCAAGTGGGTCCAGTACCACCCGTGAGTTTGCCAGCCGTCGTAGTAATTGGCGTTGCCGAAGGAGCGGTTCCAATCCCAGGGCGGCTCGAGCTTGAGCTTGCCGCCGCGGTCTTTGGTGAGAAAAGCGCTGTAGCGGAAGCCATCCACGTTCTTGCTGGCTTCAATGAGCCAATGCGCGTCGATGAACGAATCGACCTCGAGGTAGGCGGCGTAGCCAGTCTGCGGGTCGGCAAAGTCGGGGCCGGAGAGCGCGGACTCAAACGCGTGGAAGTACTGGGTCAGCCATGCCTTCTGTCGCGCCGTGATGTCTTCGGCCTTGGGATAAACATAGAAGTACGGTCCGCCGCGGGTGGTTCGGAAGCGATCTTCAGGCCGGTCGCCGTGATCGCGCTTGATAATGTAGCCCCCCGTGATTTCCGGCTCCGCCTCATGCGTGGGCTCGAGTTTCGCGATGTTCACGCGGTCAGGGCCGCGCTTGATTTTCTCCATGAGCACGTAAACCCCAGCGTAATCGCGCATCGAAACCGGTCGGTTGGAGGTCTTCAGGAACAGTTCGACAAATCGGGTGCGGGGCGCGTAGTGGCCCATGCGGCGGGCGAGTTCGTAGGCCAGCACGTCGCGGATCAGGGTCTTGTCCTCGAACGGCGCGTAGAGCACCCAGTCTTCTTCCCGGGGCAATCCGAGCAGCGCCACTTTGATCTGCTTGGATTGCCGGTCCACGGTGTGAAATGTGTAGGAAGACTTCGGCAAATAAAGCGAGCTGTGGCCGCGCCGATGGATCGTGACCCAACCGCCATAATCCGGTTTAGCCCCGAGGGAGGCGCGCCCGCCTCCGGTGTCGAAAAACTGGGCATCGGCGACGGTCGGAGTCTCGCTCGAAATCGAGGGTCCGGCCGTCTGTAGCAGGACAATGGGCAGGTTGGAGGTGAAGGAGGCGGCCCCCTGGTCCGGCATGCGATTGCGAGACACGGCGCGTTCGACGCGCCTCAATTGGTCCTGGTCTTGTTGCCAGCCCCGCTGCTGGCCGAATTGCTGCAAGACCATCGCTCGCACCACGAGGAAGCTGACGAGGGTGACCACCGCGCCCAGACCCGCGCCCGAGACAGCCATTCCGATTCCACGGATCGAGCCGCGCGACCGCCGAATCGACCAACTCGCCAGAACACCGCTGGCGACGGAGGCCAGTCCCAACAGAATCGACAGCACCGGCGGCTGTCCGGCGCGCGTCAACCCGGACCAAGCCCCGGCCAATCCAAGAACCAGACTGGCGATCGCAAGTTTGGATCGTTTCTTATTCATTCTGCGCTCAGGACGGCTCTTCGTTTTCGAAGGATCGGCGATGGCGCAACCCGCTTCCGTTCCGATGCGACGTGCAAGTCGGACATCCCAGCCGGGTTCCCATTCGACAGACCGTCCTGAACATGGATCGCACTATAGGCTGCGATGGGGGGAAATGGGAATTTCATTTCCATTCAGGGTCACTCGTGGTATCCGAGAAGAATCATCCTATGCCAAACATCATTTCCCGACGTGGCTTTTTCCGATCCTCCCTTTCCGCTGGCGCGGCTCTCTCGGGCTTGGCCGCCTTGACGCCTGCGGTGCTCGAGGCGATCGAACCGTTCCAGCGAGCCGGTTCTTCCCGCATGTTGTTGAGTCTGGCCGCGTATTCCTTTCGCGATTACCTTCCCGAATCCGGGCGACCGCGGTCCGCCAGGAAGGATTCCGGCAAACAGATGGATATGCTCCAATTTGTGGATTATTGCGCGGATCAAAGTTGCGTGGGCGCGGAGGTGACCAGTTATTATTTTCCCCAGGAGATCACGACCGAGTATTTGTTGAAACTTAAGAGGCACGCCTTTCTCCGCGGCGTGGCATTGAGCGGAACGGCGGTGGGGAATACTTTCACCCATCCGCCCGGTCCGAAGCGAGACGAGCAAATCGCTTTGGTCAATACTTGGGTGGATCGGGCGGCCATTCTGGGAACGTCCCATATCCGCATCTTCGCCGGAACGAGCGCGGGCACGACGCCGGAGGAAGCGAAGAAGCGTTGCATCGGCGCGCTTGAGGAATGCTGTGATTATGCGGGCAAAAAGGGAATCATCCTCGGCTTGGAGAACCATGGCGGCATCGTGGCGGAAGCCGAAACTGTCTTGGACATCGTGCGCGCGGTCAAGAGCCCGTGGCTCGGGATCAATCTCGACACCGGAAATTTCCAGACCACAGATCCCTACAGTGACGTCGCGAAATGCGCGCCCTATGCCGTCAATGTGCAGTATAAAGTGGAGATCCAACCCCGCGGAAAACCGAAGCAAGCGGCCGATCCGGCTCGGGTCGTAAAGATTCTTCAGGAGGCCAATTACCAGGGCTATTTGGTGCTGGAGTATGAAGCCGCCGAGGATCCGTGGAAAGCTGTCCCCCCCATTCTGAAACAGCTTCGGGGATTGATCTAACCTCCGCGCGAGAAGCCCGGAGGCGGTGTGAAAATGGTGCGCTCGGCGCGGATCGAACGCGCGACCCACTGCTTAGAAGGCAGTTGCTCTATCCGACTGAGCTACGAGCGCATTTGCTTGATAATCAACGAGTTGCGAATGGTTTTTGTATCATTTATTGACTCTTTCTATACGGCTTTTCTATACTGGCGCAATGAAAGAGAGAGCAAGCCAGATAAATTCAGCCAAATGGCTGTCAACATCGACACCAAACCTGATTCGTAACGCGTCATCGGGCACATTCTACGCCCGTTTCAGACTCAATGGCAAGCTCGTCTGGCGCAGTCTGGACACCGCCGTCGCCACCACGGCCAAGCTCAAACTCGCGGACGTCATCAATGCCGAGCGGAAGCTGATTGCGGCGGGTGACGGTCAAATCACGTTCGAGCAGGCCGGGAAGATCTACTTGGAGAGGATCGAGCTGAACCCCAAGCTCAAACCCCGCACCAAGTTCTACCACCGGGAGCGATACCTCGCCTTGGTCAAAGCTTGGCCGCTGCCCGCAAGCCAAAAACTGCGGAGCGTAAAGCCCGACGATTGCCTTGAATGGGCGTCGCGGTTCTCGTCCAAATACAGCGCGTCGAGTTTCAACCATTCGCTGGGAATTCTCCGGCAGATCTTTGAGGTCGGCATTGAGTTGGGCGCGAGGTTCGACAACCCCGTGAAGAAGGTCAAGAGGCTGACGGAGAGATCAAAGAAATTGTCACTGCCCGAGCCAGACCAGTTCAGTCGCTTCGTTCAAGAAATCGATCAGGGCGGCGGTGGATTCTCGCACGCGTGCGCGGAACTGGTCAGGTTTCTGGCATATACTGGATTACGGAAGACTGAGGCGCAGTACGTGACATGGGCTGACGTTGATTTCAAGAAAGGCAAAATGTCCGTCCGGGGGCATCCGGAAACGGGAACGAAAGGCGACGGTGACGCGCGGGAAGTTCCGCTGATTCTGGAGGCCGCGCAAATCCTGCTACAGATCCAGACCGACCGACCGGATGCGAAACCGGATGACGCGGTGATGGCTGTCCACGAATGCCAGAAGGCGATGGACCGGGCCGCGCGTGTGGTCGGGATGAAACGGATCACCCACCACGATCTGCGCCAAAATGCCGAGTGCCTGGAAATGCCGAGTAGGCTCAACTGAACCCCGCA
>CAYHFE010000140.1:5736-14452 GCA_964355375.1 uncultured Verrucomicrobiota bacterium | reverse complement strand
CTGAAGCCGGGACTCCATGCGTGGAACGGACAGTGTCCTGAGTCAAAATGAGAACGGCTGCGGAAAACCGCCCGGTCCGGGCGCATCTGCGAATGATGACAGGCTCAAACAACTCCAGAACCCGCCTCTCTCTCTTCGCTCCCGCAACTGGCCCAACGTCTCAAAGCCTGGCGGACCACCCGCCGGCGCGGTCAGCGCATCCCGGATCAGTATTGGAAAGCGGTGACCGACCCGGCGCGGGTCCGCAGACTCATTCTCACCTCGGCGGCCCTGCAACCCAACTTCGGTTTTCCGGGACTGCCAAGGGTTGTCGGCCCGACGCTGCAGTTCGCGGCGCAGATGGAAATCCGCGAGCGGCCTGACAGGCGGCATCTTCGGCTGCACGCTCCGGCGCCAGCCGGTTTTCCCTTCGAGTCCGACACTCCTTTCGATCCGGCAGCGGCCCCGCATTGAACTCGAGGAATGCTGCGCTCAATCATTGCCACGCTTCCCCACCGAGGGGGGAGGGCGAACGCCAGGGGCCAGCCGGTGCGTCGCGCCGTTGAGGGTGAGTTCGCCTCCGACTTCATTGACCGGAAACTCAAGCCGCGCGTTGCCCAACGTCAGATGCACGCGCTGCTCACGAAGAGTGATCTCGGCCACCGGCACCGAGGCCGCCCCGGCGGTGCTGGCGGTCAGGACGTGCAGGAACAAGTCGTCAGCGCGAGCCTGGTCCGGCGAGATTTCGATCCGGCATTCAGGCGCGGGGCCGGTCGGGCGGCGCGGCGGATAAGTCTGGTCCCCGAAGCGGTAGAGATCTTCTCCGGACACCAGCTTCACTGTGGCCGCACTGGGCAGCAGCGTTTGCACCCACAGCCGGCCCTGGCCGTTGGCGATGACGAATCGGTCGCCGACTTTCGTGGGCGTGTGCGCGGCCTGCAAAAGCCAGGTCTTCTTGAACTCCGGCTGGGTGGACTTCACCCGGTCGAAGATGATGAAGGTGTCGGGCCGAAGATACACAATCTGGCGCGTGAACCGTTCCAGCTTGCGGGGCGAATAAGCCCGGGTGGCATCGCCCGCCACGTAGAGATAGTCGCCGCCGTCCTCGAAGGCCAACAGATCGGCGATGTCGTAAAGCGACGGTTGCCGTTGCCATTCAGCAGCGTCACCCACGGCGCCGTTGTGGTGCGGCCAGGCGTGATGTTGACCCCCGTCGTTGACGGCCACCTGGCCGGCGCGGATGCCGGGCCAGCGTTCTTCGGGATCGCGCACGAGCACCGTATTGTGAGCGATGCTGCGCAGGTGGTAGTTGACATCGTGCGGCGAGCCAAAGTCGTCGTAGTGCCCGCCGTCACCGGCCAACTCGGCATGCTTGTAGATGACGAAATGGTTTACATCAAGGTGCTGGTGAGCGGTGAAGCGGTCGCCGCACTTGAAAAAGAAATACGTCGCGTCATCGTCCCACCCACTGCGGGCATAGACGAAACCGGGACCGGGACTGCAGTGGGAAAGACGGAAGTCCCTCAGGTTCGCGCTCGGCACGGTTGGATCGCGCCAGAGAAAATCTTTGTAGGCGTATCCGCCCACGCTGGAGCGCGGTGTGCTTTCGTTGAAGGCTTGGACGGCTTGGTGCGCCGGGTCGTGGCGAAAGTAGTTCACCAGCAGGCGGCGTGCGGAGAGCGCCTTGTCGCGATCGCCGCCAAACTGGCGCCCGCCGCCGTCGCCCATCGGGACCGGCCGGCGCGAGTGGTATTCGCCGATGCCGGGATACATCTCGAACATCGAGGCCACGGCGCGGCTGTTGAAAAACTTCGGCGCCATCGCGTAGTAATCCACTCCCTCGCAGCGCCGGGCGACTTCGCAGAAAAACAACCACTCGTAGAGCCAGTAGTGGATGTAGTAGCCCTCGGCCCAGCCGCCACCATCGCCGGCCAGTTCGAGTGCCGGCGCGGCCCGCGTGCGGAACTCCTCCTCCAACGCGCGCAAGATGGCCGGGGCGCGGGCGTTCTCATGGTAACTGGCGTAGCAAGCCAGGCCGATGCCCCAGTGCTTGTAGCCGTACCATCCGTTGTGGAAGACATGGGGCTCGGATCGCTCGTTCGCGTCCACCGTCTGGTTGAGGTAATCGTGAAACTTCAGGCGGTCCGCCTCCGGCCATGCGTCGTAGCACAAGTCGTAGGCCAGCCCGCCCAGGGCCAAGTCGTTGGCGAACGGCACATGCCCCTGCCGGATGGGACCCGTGACGAATTTCATTGCCCGGTCATGCACCTGCCGGGCGAGTTCGTGGTCGTCCTCAATGGCCGCGACCAGCGCCATCGAGATGAGCTGCGCGGAGGGGTCGCCTTGCGGCTGGCGCGCCACGCCGACCACCCGCTGATAGTCCAGCGCCCGGTCTTGGGCCAACTGGCGCAGTTCAGCCAGCGAGCCAAGCAGGCGCGGATGCTCTGGCGGAACGGGATGACGATTTCCCGCCGCTGGCGCCGCCGCAAGGGCAAGACCCGAGGCCAGCAGCCAGAACCAACGAAACGCCCCGGCTCTCACTCTTCCTCCGCCTCGAGGACCTGCCATTCATGAACACCCGCCGCCCATTCCGGCTTCAGCTTGACGACGAGCCTCAAGGCGGTGGTGCGAACGGGCTCGAAGGCCATTTGACACCATCGATCCAACGACGCGGCGTCCACGGATTTCGTCTGCACGGGCTTCCACGCCTCGCCATCGCGGTACTGAATCTGCCAGGTCTCGGGCAACCGGCAGGCGCCGCGGCCGCTGTCATCGAACCAGTAAACGCGGGCCCCGGCGACGGCCACCGGTGTGCTCCAGGTGTACTGGACCCATTCTTCCCGGCCCCGATGCGGCCACCAGTGGCAGAGCGCCGCGGGTTGGTCGCCGGAGCGCTTCGGCTCGACGCCGTCGTTAATCCCTTCCGGCTGACTGTTGTTATTCGCGAATGAGACCGTGACTTGCCCGCGCTGAGCCACTCCCCCGGCGGCCGATGTCGGCGGAGTCAACGGCGTCCAAACCTGCATCGCGCCCGCGGCTCGATTATCCCAAGCGTAGTAAGGGACGGCCTGGATCGGCACCCGACGTGACGCGGGGATGGCCTGATACAACTTCCGGCTCCAATCCACTTCCGGAGCCACCTCGGCCATCCCGCGCAACACCACCACGCCTCCGAGCAACGCCTCCTCCCGCTCGGCTCGGATCGCCCCTTGCTGAGGGAGGTAAAGCCGCGCCAGCTTCTCGGTTTGATCCACGGCTTCGAGACAATAGACCAAAGGACCGCGCTGCAGCGCCACCAAACCGTGGTTCCCCTTCACGTTGGGATGAGCCGCGATCCGTTGAACGCCCATCTCCAAGCGCAGCTCCACCTCGTCACCACGCCGCCAGGTGCGCCGGAGCACGCAGTAGCCCTGCTCGCGCGCAGGCTCTCGGACGAGCTCGCCATTCACGCGAACTTGAAAACCATCGCACCATCCCGGAATGCGCAGGCGCAACTCGAACGCCGTTGGTTCGGCGAGTTCCGGTTTCAAGACGACGGAACCTTGCCACGGGTAGTCGGTCGTCACTCGAAGCGTCACCGGTTGCTCGTGGATTTTTGTCTGCGCCGAGCCCTGGATGTAGAGATTGACGCAGAGGGCGTCGTCGGAGGTGGCATAGGCATAACCACCCAACGAGGCCAAGGTCCGGGCGACGTTGGGCGGACAGCACGCGCAGCTAAACCAGCCCGAGCGATGGTGGGTCCCGTGGCTGGCCAGCGGGTTCACGTAGAAGAAGCGCGTTCCGTCCTGGGAGACTCCGGCCAGGACGCCGTTGTAGAGGGCGCGCTCCACGACATCCGCGTACTGGGCATCGCCGTAGAGCAAGGCGAGCCGGTGATTCCATTGCGCCAAGGCGATGGTCGCGCAGGTTTCCTGGTAGGCGGTGGCGTTGGGCAAATCGTAATCTTCCGTAAAACCCTCGTTGTGCGCGGACGGCCCGATGCCACCCGTCAGATACATGTTCTTCTCGGTCGTGTTGCGCCAGACCCGGCGGATCATCTTGAGCAAGGCGGCGTGCCCGATTTCGCCGGCGACATCGGTGGCCCCGGACAACAGATAGGCGGCGCGGACCGCGTGGCCTTTGATCGTGGTGTGATCGCAAATCGGAACATCATCCTGCCAGTAGGCGCCGTCGTAGCGCTCGAGGGGAGTCTGATGTTCCGTCGCGAAAAACTTCTGGCCGCGGCTTTCGATGAAGAACCGCGCCAGTTCAAAGTAACGCTTCTCGCCCGTGACCCGCCAAAGCTTGATCAGGGCCAACTCAATCTCCGGATGACCGGGATACCCCAGGCGCCGGCCCGGCCCGCGGCCAAAAACGGAGTCGATGTGATCCGCCAGTTTCACGGCCACGTCGAGGAAAGTGCGTTGGCCGGTCGCCTGAAAATGCGCCACCGCGCCCTCAAAAAGATGGCCGGCGCAATAGAGCTCATGCCAATCGCGAAGGTTGGACCACCGTTTGGTCGGCTCCTTGACCACAAAATAGCTGTTCAAATAGCCATCCGCCTGTTGCGCGCCGACGAGAGCGGCGATGATCTTGTCCAGGCGTCGTTCGAGCGCTGGATCGGGATGGGTCGCGAGCGAATACGAGGCCGCTTCCATCGCTTTGTACACATCCGAATCCATGAACACCGGTCCGGTGAACCCAGTCCGGGCGTTGGCCGCGGCCAATTCCAGGTTGCGGATGTTGCCCGACTTCTCGAGGTTATCGAGATTGACCGGGATGGAGGCGATCCGGTTCGTCTCGCGCCGCGGCGCCCAGAATCGATCGTTGATTTCCACCTTCGTGAAAGGAACCGCCTGGAGCTTGGTCAGGGGAGCGGCGGCGGCTTCCACCCAGTTGCCGGAAACGGCCGCAAGCTGGAGCAGGATCAGCCCAAGGAGCGAACGAATACCAACCGGCCCGTGAGGAGTCGGTCTTGGGGAGCACACGCGCCCTCGCGTGTCCCGACCGGCGCCTCGCCGGTCGGATTGGAGTCCCGATGCGGCAACTGAACGGTGATTCGTGCGAACACCCCAATGGGGTCGGCGAGGGCGCCGACCCCGGCACGCGAGGGCGCATGCGCTCCCCTTCACAACTGAGTAGTTGCGGCTCCGTTTATGGTTTTCTTTCATACCTGGTTTCATACGTGGTGATAAACTTCCCAGCCAAGATACTTGTCCAACGCTTCCCGCAAGCCGGCCGCAATTCGAGTCGGATTGACGGCGACGTGGTGTTCGAAGCCATTCTCGCAAATATAGGCGAGCAATTTTTGAAACTCTTTGATTCGGACCACTCCATAGCCGCCGAACGTCTTGAGTGGATCGTTGGTTAGTTCGCCTTCGCCGAGATACGCCCGCACACAGCCGCTGGCGTCATCGGTGCTCACGCGCAGGTAGGTGAACGGCGAGGCCTTGACCCGCCCCACCACCGTGCCATAGGTGTTTTCCTTGCCCACGGTTCCGGCGATGATTTCCTGGTAATCCATGACCGGTTTGCCCTCGCCTTTCTCGACGAACAAATCCTTGGGCAAGTTGCTGCAATGGAAAATCACGCCCTTGTCCGGATCGTCGCCATAATTGTTATTCCAATCGACGAGCGCGCTCGGCCGCCCGCTGGCCTGGGCCATGGCGTACATGGCGACCGTCCCCATGATATCGACCTCGCAGGCGCTGCTCAGGCCGAGATTGCTCATCATGCTCATGAGCGTGCAGGGCACGACCCCGAAAAACTCTTCCATGGCCGTCCAACATTGAATGGCGGTGGCCTGAAGGCGCGTTTGCTTCATCCATTGGTCCACGGCCACGCCGAACTTGGCCATCTTCAGCAAGGCTGCCGGGGGAATGCCTTTGGCCACGACATAGGCGCTGATCTCTTTCAACTTCGACTGCACCGGCGCGTCGCTATCCTTCATCTGGCCGATCCATCCGAACAACTCGAACAGATCGAGCGTCTCGACGCTAATCCCGGATTGCTCCAGAAGTTTCTCGCTGTACCGGACCGTGTTGAAGGCCGTCGGCCGGGCGCCCAACGCGCCGATGCGCAAATTCCGCAAGCTCCGCGCCACCCGGCAGGTCACGGCGAAGTCCTCCAGGTCTTGCAGAAACGTTTTCGTGTCCGGACCGTCGGTATGCAGCCGGGTCAGGGTAAAGGGAATGTCATATTGTCGAAGGTTGTTGCAGACCGACATCTTCCCGCAAAAACTGTCGCGCCGATCTTTGATGGTCATGATCTTCACGTCGTCGCTGAAGGCATGGACCAGCACCGGCACGCCCAAGCCCGACCAGCGAAGAGCGTTGGCCACGCCGCGTTCATCGCCGAAGTTCGGAAGAGTGACGAGGATGCCATCGATCTTCCCGGCCTGCGCTTGGAACAGCTCGGCGCATTTCTGGGCGTCGGCCATCGATTCCACGGCGCCAAATTTCGTGGCCTCGGTGCCTAGAACCACCGCGCCGAGGCCAGACTTTTCCAGCGTGGCCAGGATTTGCTGGCGACCGGAATCGCAAAGATGCGCGGGAAAGAAGCCGCGGTTGCCGACGATAACACCAAGGGTGATCGATGTGTTCATAGTTCTAAATTCACTCTCGTTTTCATGGCCCCACGAATAAGCCGAGCGCCACGCCGAAGCTTTGACACAGGTCAATGGGCCACCCCCCGAAGAGCGGCTACCTTCGCGGACACGATCGCCTGTCGCCTCGAAGATGAAAACTTTTGCCTATCCCATCCCCGCCCTCCAAGTCGCGGCGCTCCTCTGGGCCACCGGCGCGCTGGCGGCGGCTCCGCCTCCCTCGACCCCGCGCTCGGCCGACCGCGAGAAGGCGGCGATTCCGGGAGCCGGCGCCCCACGCGCCCCGCACGATCGCCCCGCCTCAAACCGCCCCGCCCTCGCGCTCTCCGTCTATGCCACGGCCGGCGATATTCTCCGACACTTGGCGCCGGCGGAATCACGGGACGCGCTCGCCCGCCGGCTCAGGGAAATGCACGTCTCGCGAGTCTTCCTCGAGGGACGCCGCGGTGACGAGTATGTGCCCCCGGCCACCTTGCGCGAGGTTCGCGAATTCTTGGAGAGCCGCGGGCTGCACTGCGCCGGAGGCATCGCCACCGTGCCCGGCAGCCGGTTTGGCGTGAAGCAGAAGGGGCCGCTCGGCTGGCTCAATTGGCAGAATGAGAAAACCCGCCAAGACGTCGCCGGTTTTTTCCTCGAGAACGCCCCGATCTTTGATGAGCTCATCGTGGACGACTTTTACTGCACGGCCGATACGTCGCCGGAGTCCGACCAAGCGCGCGGCTCACGCGAGTGGCCGGATTATCGGCGTGACCTGCTCGTCTCGCTCATCCCGCCGATGATTCTACAACCGGCGCGCCAGGCCCATCCCGGGGTGCGACTGATCATCAAGTTTCCCCAATGGTACGACCGATTTCATCTCTTCGGCTATGATCCGCCCCGCATGATCCCGGCCTTCGATCAGGTCTGGGTCGGGACCGAAGTGCGCAATCCCAAAACCCAGCGCATGGGCTTCGTCCAACCGACGGAAGGCTACATGAACTTCCGCTGGCTGGCCTCCCTCGCCGGGCCCAAGATTCGCGGCGCCTGGTTCGATCACATCGAATGCACCCCGGAGAACTTCATCGATCAAGCCTTTCAAAGTGTCCTGGCCGGGGCGCGTGAACTGACCTTGTTCCGCCTCGGCGACATCGCCGAAGGCCACCCCGGCGACGCCCTCTTGGCGCGACGCTGGCCGGAATTGATCGACCTGGCGGAGAAGCTCGAGCCACGCCCGCGCCGCGGACTCGTCTTCTACAAACCGCCCGGAAGTCCCGCCGACGACAATCTCTATCTCGCCGATTACCTCGGAATGCTCGGCTTGCCCATCCTCCCGGACGCGGCTTTTCCCGCGGATGGACCCGCCGTTTTTCTCGGCGCCCAAGCCGCGTCCGACCCCGAAATCCTCACAAAATCCCGACTCCTGCTGCGACGCGGCGGCCTGGTCATCGTCACCCCGGCCTTTGTCCGACGCGCTGGAGCCGGAGCCGCCCAGCTCAGCGGTCTGCAGGTGGAAACCAACAGCATCCCCGTCACCAGCCGCGAAGTGCAAATCGGGAAGAAATCCGTCCCACTCGCGGTCCCGCTCGAGTTGGACGCCGGAGTTCGTTCCGGTGGCGCAAGAATTCTGATCCGCGCGGGAGCCCTTCGAGACGCGCCTCCTTTCCTCACCCTCCGCCGGGAAGGTCGCGGCCGAATCTTCGTCCTTAATGTGCGCACGTTTTCCGAGGAGGACTTCCGGGCTGTCGGAGAATGGCTCTTGTGTCCGAGACCCCGCGGACTTCCCGACATTCCCAAAGAACTGGCCGACGAACTGCGCCGCCATTTTCTCGCGCCGTTTCGCGCCGATCTGCAAGGCCCGACCGGCGTTGGTCTCTACCTCTTTGACCGGGCGCGCTGTCTCTACAACTTCCGCGATGACCCAATCACGGTTCGTCTGTCCGGCCAATCGGTTTCCTTGTCGCCCCATCAATGGCATTGGATGGACTCTCGTTGAGTCGTGACTTGACCGTGGGATTTGGGTAGCACGCGCGCCTTCGAATCTCGATCGAACCGTTCAGAGCCTGTTTCAAAAGTAGGAGACGACGTGAGGAGACTCACTTTTCTCCGGGTGACGCCAGCATATTTCATCGAAAACGTGAGAAGCCCCACTTCTCTCCCGGTGACGGTGGCGGATTA
>CAYHFE010000140.1:0-5636 GCA_964355375.1 uncultured Verrucomicrobiota bacterium | reverse complement strand
TCAAATTGAAGCTGTCAAATTGAAGCTTGGAAACCAGACCCGGCGAGCGTACCGTTCTCCTGCCCATGACTGAAAAGCAGTACCCGAGGTGGCCGCGCCCATCCGACGGGACGATGCCCCGCCCGACATTGGATTCGAGGGTGGATCGTGCCAGACGTGTTCGGTTGACTTCAGCTTTCCGGTCCGTTCCCGGTTTCACATCACCCAGTGCTCGTTTCGGAAGCACGCCAGACCAAGGTTAAAAATGAAATTCGATCACCCCTCCCTATTCACCCATCGCTCGCGAGCCGCCGTGTTTTTGGCCGGCGCTCTCCTCCTCACCTGCGGGGCCGTCAATCGCGCCCATGCCGACGAAGCTCAGGAACTGCACGCGCGAGCTCAACAACTCATGGAGAAGGCCCACGCGCTCAAAGCCGAAGGCGCCATGGAAAAGTCCCAACAACTCGCCAACGAAGCCAATAATCTCAAAGAAAAGGCCATCCGCCTGGCCAAGGGTTCGGCTGAACGCGGCAACCCACGATCCGGTCTCGACAAAGAGCGCGCCGTCAAAATCGATCAGCTCCGCGCAAAATTGCAGGATTTGCTGGCCGCCGGCCGAAAAGACGACGCCGCCCGCGTCAAACAGGAAATCGCCGAGCTTTCGCGAATGCCGGGCCGCGGTCCGACCGCCGATGAACGCGCCGAGCTGGGCAAGCAAATCGAGAAGATGAAAGCCGAAGTCCGCGAACTGGCCAAGTTGGGCCGGCGCGACGAAGCCGAGCGCCTCGAAGAAAAGGTTCGCGCCCTGATCTCGAAGTTGAACGGCGCGGAACCGAAGCCTCAACCCGACAAGGCTCGCCTGCAACGCCCGGAACCTCCGCGCGACCGCCCCGGCCAACCGGAAGGCCCCGGCGACATCGAGCGGCGCTGGCAGCATGTCAAGATCGCCATCGAGAATCTTCACGCCGCGGGCTGGCACGAACCCGCCGAGCGCCTCGCGCAAGACGCCGAGAAACTCCAGCGCCAGCTTCGCGAACGCCGCGACTCCGATCCTCGACGTCCCGAAGGCGACGCCGTTGCCGCGCTCCGCAAACAAGTCGAGGAACTCGGACGGGCCCTTCGTGAGCTCAATCAGCGCGTGGATAAAATGAGCCGCTAATTCCAATTCGCCATCAAGCTGAGACTTACCGGTCCCTCACCCCGTCCCTCTCCCATCCGATGGGAGAGGGTGTCCGAAGGACGGGTGAGGGTTCGTTCCGCTCAACTTGAAAGCAAGGTCGAATAAGAGGGCTAACCGCCCACGCGGCGCGGTTTCAGATCGAGATGTCGGGCACGCCGGAAACGTCCCGGAGGATCATGAACAAATTCCTCCAACGATTGGACGTGAATCGTGGCCATGAACCAGGTTGGAACGATCTGACCATCCTGCACATTCCCGACGCGGACTTCGCCATCGTAACGGCCGCTCGCCAGCCGATGGTTCGCCGAGTGATTTCCATTGAATCCCGAAGTTCTTTACGCAAGACTCCACACAAAGAATAGAACGAATATGAAGCTCGGATTATCACTAACATTTCTCGCCGCCGCCACTTGGGTCGGCCCTCTCCACGCCCAAGACAACCAGGTTTTGAAGGACCAGCGCTCGAAAGTCAGCTACGGCGCCGGACTCAATATCGGCAACACCTGGAAGCGCCAGGAAATCGACCTTGATCTCGAACTGGTGGTCCGGGGTCTGAAAGATGGCCTCGCCGGAGGAAAGACGCTGATGACGGAACAAGAGGTTCGCGACGTGATGACGGCCTATCAAAGCGAGTTGCGAAACAAACAGACGGAGAAACGAAAGATTGTCGGCGACAAGAACAAGGAAGAAGGGACGAAGTTCCTGGCCGAGAACCGAACCAAGCCGGGAGTCTTCACTCTGGAAAGCGGACTGCAATGCAAGGTCCTCAAGGAAGGCACCGGCCCGATGCCCACCACCAACGACACGGTGGTCGTGAATTACCGGGGCACCCTGATCGATGGCACGGAATTCGACAGCTCCTACACCCGAGGGCAACCGGCGGAGTTCGGCGTCACCCGGGTCGTTCCGGGCTGGACCGAAGCCCTGCAGCGGATGAAAGTCGGTTCCAAGTGGCAAATCTTCATTCCCCCCGGCCTCGCCTATGGAGACCGTGGAGCCGGGGAGAAGATCGGTCCGAACGCCACCCTGACCTTCGAGATGGAACTTCTTTCCATCAAGCCGCCTGTCGCCCCGCCCCAGCCGGCCCTCAGCCAGCCAGTGACCAGTGATATCATCAAGGTGCCCTCCGCCGAAGAGCTGAAGAAGGGCGCCAAGATCGAAATCATCAAGCCAGACCAAGTCGAGAAGAAGTAACTCGGCCGCCACGGCGCGGACGGAGAGGACTGCATTCGCCTTGAGAAACCGCGGAAACCGACCTCATGTCCACTCTGGCCGCGGTCCCAAACACGAGCGATTCCTCCTCCCGCGCGACCAGCACCGCCCGTCTGATCGACCCGCAAGCGCTGATGTCGATCCGCAACTTGGAGATGCGGGCCAAGATTGTCGTGGAGGGATTCTGGAACGGATTGCATCGGAGTCCTTATCACGGTTTCTCCGTCGAATTCACCGAATATCGCGCCTATACGCCCGGCGATGATCCCCGCTACCTGGACTGGCGTCTCTACGCGCGCACCGATCGTTACTACATCAAGAAGTTCGAGGACGAGACCAATCTCCGCTGCCACCTGCTCGTCGATAACAGTCGATCCATGACCTATGGCTCGACCGGTTACACCAAAGCGCAATACGCCAACACCCTGGCCGCGACGCTGGCCTATTTTCTCAATTTGCAGGGCGACGCGGTGGGCCTGCTGACCTTCGACGAACAGATTCGAGAATATCTGCCGGCTCGCCATCGTTCCGGCCACCTGCGCAATCTGATGCTCGCCCTGGAGAAACCGGCGGCGGGAGCGGCCACCGACCTGGCGGTGCCGTTGCAACGGATCGCGGAGATTGTCACCAAGCGCGGGCTCCTGATGCTCGTGACCGATTTGCTCGCTCCGATCGAGACTCTGGAAAAAAACCTGCTCGCCCTCACAGCCTGCCGGCATGAGGTCGTTCTGTTTCAAGTGCTCGATCCCTCCGAGCTCACCTTTCAATTTGATCGAGCCGTCGTCTTTCAGGATCTCGAGTCCGGACGCGATCTTTTCGTCGATCCCGCGCAGATTCGCAAAGACTACTTACATCGCCTGCAAGCCCATAATTTAGCCGCCCAGGCGATGTGCCAGAAACTCGGGATCGCCTACTACCGTTTCGGAACCGACCGTCCGCTGGAGCTGGCCCTCTTCGAATTCCTGCGCGAGCGAATGCATCGGGGCAAGAAGCTCAAACGCACCGGCACGACCCGGTCCAAATCATGAACTTCCTCGCTCCCCTGTTCTTGTTGGGCGCTCTGGCGGTGGCCGCGCCGATCCTCTTTCATCTCATTCGGAGAACTTCCCGCGAGCGCATGACCTTCAGCTCGCTCATGTTCCTTTCGCCGGTGCTGCCGCGCGTCACCCGCCGCAGCCGCCTGGAGAACATCTTTCTCCTCATCCTGCGCTGCCTGGTTTTGGGATTGCTCGCCCTCGGATTCGCTCGCCCGTACTTCAAACGTCCCGCCCCCGCCCGGCCCGCCGCGGCGACCGGCCAACGAACCGTGGTCCTGATCGACGCCAGCGCCAGCATGAAACGGGAAGGCCTTTGGACGGCGGCCCTAGCCAAGGCTGACGAGGTTTTGCAGGGCATTCCTTCCTCCGAACAAGCCGCGATTCTGATCTTCGATCGCCAGGCGCGGACGCTGCTCGGCTTTGACCAATGGTCCGCGATGAATCCGGGCGAACGGGCCGCGCTCGCCAGCCAACGGCTGCGGGAGATCAAGCCTTCGTGGTCGGCAACTCATCTCGGCACGGCCTTGACCTCCGCGGCGGAAGTGTTCGAAGAGAGCAAACAGGCCGACCTCGCGGCGGGCCCGAAACGAATCATCCTCATCAGCGATCTCCAGGAAGGCAGCCGCCTGGAGGGCCTGCAAGGCTACGAATGGCCCCGCGGCATTGAAGTCACGCTCGAGCCGGTCAAGGCCCGGCGGCCGACCAATGCCGGCTTGCAGCTCGTGACGGAACGTGAAGAGAGCTCCCAGGCCTTGGCTGATGCCGGCCCCAGGGTTCGGATCGGAAATTCGACCGACGCCAAGCGCGAACAATTTCAGGTCCGATGGGAAGGGTTGTCGGGCACTCCACCGCTCGAAACCTATGTTCCGCCCGGTCAAAGCCGCATCTTTCCCGCCCCCAAGCCAGCCTCCGGACCGTGGGGTGAGCGCCTGGTGTTGACCGGCGATGAGGAAGATTTCGACAACTCGGCCTATTTCATCGAACCGAAAGCCGAGCGAATTCGCGTCCTTTATCTGGGCAATGAAACGGAGACCGATTCCACCCAGCCGCTCTTTTACCTCAAGCGGGCTTTCCAGCAAACGCGGCGGCAGACCGTCGAAATCGTCGCCCGCCGGGCCGATGCACCGCTGGCGCCATCCGATCTCCTCGACCTGAACCTCGTGATCGTTGCGGAAACCCTGACTGAAGAGACCGCCAAAGAAATCCGCCAGTTCCAACAAAAGGGCGGCGTCACCCTGTTCGTTCTGAAATCCCCCGCCGCCGCCACCACCCTCGCCCGGTTGGCGGGAATCAGCGGATTGACGGTCGAAGACGTCTCCGGCGGCCGCTACGCCATGCTGGGTGAGATTGACTTCCAGCACCCTCTTTTCCTCCCGTTCGCCGATGCTCGATTCAGTGATTTCACCAAGATCCATTTCTGGCGACACCGGCGGATCGATCCGTCCAGCCTGGGCCGAGCGCGCGTGCTGGCCCGGTTCGACGACGACCAAGCGCCCGCGCTCCTGGAGTTTCCCGCGGAGAAGGGCGCGCTCCTGGCGCTGACCTCCGGATGGCATCCCGCGGACAGCCAACTGGCGCTCTCGTCGAAGTTCGTTCCCCTGCTCTATTCCATCCTCGAACAAGGCGGCGGTCTCAAAGTCGGAAAATCTCAATACTTGGTCGGCGATTCGGTGCCGTTGACCACAACCAACCTGACCCGCCTGACGATTCGCAAACCGGACGGGACCGCGGTTGATCTGGCCGCCGGGGAGAAGTTTTCCCAGACCGACCAACCGGGCATCTACACCGTGACCTCGACCGAACCCGCCCTGCGCTTCGCGGTCAACCTGGACCCCGCCGAAAGCCGGACGGCGCCCATGGCCGTGGAAGAGCTGGAGCGGTTCGGGGTCCCGATGAAGAAATCGCTGGTTAAAACCCCGATTCGGCAGACGGAAAAGGCCCGCCAGCACCTGCTCGCCACGGAACTGGAAAGCCAGCAGCGGCTCTGGCGCTGGCTCTTGATCGCCGCCTTGTCGATCCTGCTGGTCGAAACGTGGCTGGCCGGATGGCTGACTCGGCGGACAACCACAGCCACCGAACCAACTTGAGCTGGTCACCGGAGTTCCGAGATCAAGGCACAGCCCGGCCCATTCCCGCTGCGACTCCTCTTCCAGATCCGATTTCGGTTCCGCCACTCTACCCATGAACCGCAAAATGCGTTCGTTGATTTCCAATGGTTTATGCATTTC
>CAYHFE010000139.1:0-14549 GCA_964355375.1 uncultured Verrucomicrobiota bacterium | reverse complement strand
CCGTCTTGTCGTTCGACGGAACGATGCTCGGGATCAGCCACCACAGCACCAACCACGGCGGGCGCTCCGCCATCTTTACGGTCCCCAGCGACGGTGGCACTCCGAAGCTCATCACGCCCTTGACTCCGTCCTACCTGCACGGATGGTCGCCGGACGGGCGCTTCCTCGTCTATACCGGCGGGCGAAACAACGAATTCGATATCTACAAGATTTCGGCGCAAGGGGGCGAGGAAATCCGGCTGACCACATCTCCGGGATTGGATGACGGGCCGGAATTCACGCCCGACGGGAAGCACATCTACTTCAATTCGAGCCGGAGCGGGACCATGCAAATCTGGCGAATGAAGCCCGACGGCAGCGCGCCGGAGCAAGTGACGCGTGACGATTCCAACAATTGGTTTCCCCACATCTCACCCGACGGTCGCTGGATCGCTTTTATCACGTTCACCAAAGAGATCGATCCGACCGATCACCCCTACTACAAGCAGACCCTGCTGCGCCTGATCCCCAGCAGCGGCGGCGCTCCCCGAGTCCTCGCCTATGTTTACGGAGGACAAGGCACGATCAATGTTCCCTCCTGGTCACCCGACAGCCGCATGCTCGCGTTCGTCAGTAATTCGAGCATGGAATAGCGCTCCCGAACCGTCTGCAATTAACACTACTCCGTCTCGAATCCCTGGCTGCTAAACTCGAGCGTCCGACAGTTTTCCGTGACGGTCCGAACGACATGCTCAGGCGCGCCCGTCGGCACTTCCGCTTCAATCTCCAGTGTCACCGTGACTTTGGAGCCGACCAGCCCCGCTAGGTGAGCGATGACTTCATCGGCAATGCGACCCGCGTCGCGTCCAACCCGATTCGGGTCCAACGTCACGGTGCCGTGGAACCGCTTGGGTGCGGCGGGAGGCGCTGGCTTCTTCTCGTCAGGTTTGGTGCCCGGCCCAGGCTGTGTTCCCCCACCACCGCCGGTTGGCGGCTGGCCTGTCCCCCCAGTCCCCCCAGTCGTGGTTGGCGTTTCGGCGGTCAGTTGGCGCTGGGCCGCTTCCGGTTTCACCAGCAGGCCCATCGGGCTCTCTTCATCCAGCCAGACCTGCCGTCCGCCTCGCAGCCCGCGATACCGGCCCGCCGCCTCGTCAAAGCTCTCCGCATAGGCAAAGGAATCCTGCGACCAGGTCAGCAGACCCAGCCCGCTCCGCACTGCCTCCACCAGCACACTCGGGGCCTTGAGTCGTGGCAGGTAAAGGTACCGGGCGAAATCTTCGGTAAGCTGTTGGATGCCCACAAAATCCTGCCGCCACAGCGGCACCTGGTCCAGTTCCAGCCGCAGCCGGCTGGCGGCCAGGCCCGAGATCAGCAGTTCATCATTCCGCAGCTTCTTGCTAGCCCGGACCGCCAGCGCATCCTGCCCCGTCAGCCGGAAGGACTGCCATTCAACGTTTGCCTGTGGGGTGCTTTGCGTCGGCACGATCAGCCATTGGTAAGCCTCCGGCAGCCGCGCCGCCACCGCGCTGCTGGCGTTCTCCTTCTGCGTGATCGCCTGCTTCCGTTGGTGCGGGTCCAGGTTCAGCGTCTCCGCTTCGTTTACGATCGAGGACCACGCCAGGCACCGCCGCACCGCCTCGTCCAAATCCTGGAGCCGCATCTTGTCCGCCGCGAGGAACACCAGCGTGTTCCGGTAGATGCGCGGGGCCGTGCCCCGATTCTGCAAGAGTTCCTGCGCGGCAGCCACCGCCGGGCTGCTGGTGTCTTTGGTGTGGGGATACTCGATCCCGAAGACCACTAGCCGTGCGTCCTTGTCGTCGGGCACATCGCCCGACGAGCGTGGCAACGGATGCACGCGGCTAAATTCACCCGTTTTGCGCAGGTCGTTGCGCAGCCATTTCCCCACTTCTTCGGCCACCGCATCCGGGTCGCCTTTCAGTTGTTCCGCCCGGTCATCGGCCAGTTTCGTCACCGTCGGCTGGGTCGAGTACCAATACCGCACGGAATCCTGGTAGAGGAACGTCGCCGCGCTGCTCAGCCGCCGCAGCGCATCGCCAAAGATCGCCACGGACTCTCCCGGCATCACGCACCCCAGCTTGATGCGTCGCTCCTCCAAGCCTCTGTTCTCTGCTTTGGCCGTCGGGGCGGACCCCAGATACACCGTCCGCGCCACCCGCCGGCACGCTGAAAACTTCCCCAGGTTGGGTGTCTCGTTGTCTATCCGCAGCGGCACGGAGTTTGGCCCGTCCACATCCTTTTCGATCACCGGCACCCAGTTGTCGGATAGATACCGCGTCAACTCGAACTGCACCCGCGGATCGTCAATCGGCATGTTCGACGGCAGGATCAGCGGCCCCCGGTCGCCGCTCTTCCACAGGCTGTGGATCACCGCCGCCATCAGCCGCAGCACGCCGCGTGTCCGCTGGAACTTCACCAGCGTGGACCAGTCGTTGTAGAGCCGGTCGAACACTTCGGGATGAATCGGGTAGGCCGCCTTCAGCCGCTTCTCGTAGTCGCTGTCGCGGCACTCCGGCGGGAACTCCTGTTGCTGCGTCCGGTACAGGTCAAAGAACGCCTTGGCGACGGTGTCCCGTGCCACGAACTGTTCCTGCTCTATCAGCGGTTCAAACAGCCGGCGGCGCACGATCTCAAATCCTTCTTCCGCGCTGGCCGGTCGCCATGACGCCTCCACCCGGCCGATGGCGTTGCGTAGGCGATCCAAGGCCGCCCGGCCCCGTTCGCCGCCCACCTCAATATCGTCGGTCTGCGTGTGCGGCGATCCCGTGGTGTCAGACGCCGGGAGGCTCACCACCAGCAGGCAATGCTTGGCCAGCTTGGCGGACTCCGTCAGTGCTTGGGCAAAGGTGAAATGCGTCTCGAAACTGCCCCCCGGCAGGTCCCCCTGGTCATGCAGTTGCCGGGCGTAGGCCACCCATTCGTCCACCAGGATCATGCACGGCGCGTGTTCGTTGAACAAATCCCGCATCCGGTCGCCCGGACTTGTGGCCCGCTCGTCATCCGCCTTGATCTTGGCGTACGCCGCCTTGCCGCCCAGTTGCCAGGCCATTTCGCCCCACAGCGTATGCACCACCGTTCCATCCGGCTTCACCACTGGGTTGCCCGGCGAAAGCTTGTTGCCCACCAGCACCACCCGTTTCACTTTGCCGGGGACCGTCGCCGTCCCGGCGATCTTCAACACTTCATCCACCCCCAGCAATTCCCCCGCCGCAGTGCCGGAAAACAGGTGATAGAGCGCCAGCATCGAGTGCGTCTTGCCTCCGCCGAAGTTCGTCTGGAGCTGCACTACCGGGTCGCCGCCCGTTCCGCCCAGTCGTTGCACCGCCCCCGCCAGCAAGCCTTTCAGGCTTTCGGTCAGGTAGGTCCGCCGGAAAAATTCTACCGGCTTCCGATACTCGTCCGAGCCCTCCCCCAGATGCACCTGCCACAGATCGGCCGCAAACTCCGCCTGTTGATACTTCCCGCTTGCTACATCCTTGTGCGGGTTCACCACTTCCCGCCACGGCTTGAGCCCGGTCTGCGCCTGGGTCTCGACCGTGCTGCCCGCGCTCTTGCGCTTTTCGCTGCGCACCTGCTCATCGAACCGCACCCGCAGCAGTTCCATCTTCATCTTCTCGACTTCGTCGGCCTCGGAGGCCGACACCGCCGCCAGCAGCCGGGCCGCGCTGTCCAGCGCCCGGTAGGCGTCATCCGTGCTGAAGGGCCGCTGGTGCGCCCACCGGTTCCGCACTTCCCGCAATTCGCTCACCAGCGTTCGCTCGGCGTATCCCAGCGTCTTGCGGAACACATCGTTCCACTGGTTCCACATCGTCACCAGGATGGCCGCGGCATCCCACTGGGGTTTCTCGGGCGTGCCCAGCAGTTGCAGTTGGGATTCGGCCAGGGTGCGCTTGGTCTCCGCGAACCAGTCCGGAGCATTTGCGTTCTTCAGTTCCCGCTCCACGAACGGCTGGAGACCGCCCGTCAAAAGCTCCAGCGCCTTCCCCACTCGCTCATGGTTGGTAATCGCCATGGTCTATTCCTTTGTCTGGTTCTGCGAAATGCTCTCGAAGACTTTCGCCAGCCGGTCCAGTTTTTCCGTCACTTCTGCCGGGATATCGCTGGCAGAAAGCTCATCAATCATCACGTAGTACTCCCCCTTGCGCAGGAGGACCGGCTGTTTCTGCCGCCGCGCCACCTCCTCGAATACCCCTTCAGCGAACTCACTCATCTTGAGGTTTTGGAGCAGCGTCTTCTGCAAGCTGGCACTGGCCTTCGTGTACTCCGCGAGTTGTTCCCGGTCGCCGTTGAAGACCGTGTCCAGCAGTCGCTCATTCAGAACCTCCTGGAGGACCCTAACGTTCGCTTCCGTGAACAGCCCACCCTCGGCATCGAAGATGCGTTTTGCGTACCTCAATATGAGGCCAGGCATGATGTAGTAGTTTTCGATCTCATACCGCTGCCAGCGGAGAATGTCCAACCCGCCACTGCTGTCGTCGGGGATCTTTCGCGCATCACCGTCCAGGATGGCCACCCCCCTGAATTCCGGCACCAGCCGCTTCATCGCATTGAAATGGCGCTTGATATCCTCCTGGAATGCGCCCCCCAGCCGGTCCAACCGGTTGTCGAGAGTGTCACTGGGGACAATATTCCGGGTGTAGTAGTAGTTGATTCGGCCCGTCAGGACCGCATGCGCTGGATGCCCCAACTTTGCCGCCAGTGCTTTCAGGGTATCATAATCTGTGGACCCCTCGATATACAGAATTCGCGGGCAAACGCGCGCCTTGTAGTAGTGTTCAACGCCGAATGTCTTTAACGAGTTCCGCACATCCTGCATCGTTGCCAGGTCTGCGGCGGCCCCGTTGATGAGCAGGGTCAGGTTGGTTTCGATTGCATCGTCCAGGATAACTTCCGAATGAGTGGCTACCACCACCTGGCTGTGGTTCTCCGCCGCCACGTCCTTGAGCATTTCATAGACCTGTTTTTGCCGCAGGACCTCCAGATGCGCGTCCGGTTCATCAATCAATAAAACGCTACCCTTATGCGTGTAGAGGTAGGCCAGAATCAACAGCATCTGCTGAAAGCCACGCCCGGCCAGCGCAATGTCCATGTCCGCTTCGGTATCCGGCTGGCGATACCGCACCACCAGTTCGCCGCGTTTTTCGTCCAGGTGTGGCTTGCTCAGCTCAACCCCAAACAACCTGTCGATCAGGTGACTGATGCTGTCCCAGTCTTTGCTCCCCTTTTCCTTGTCGCTTTCCACCACCCCATAGCAGAGGTTGCGGAGAACCTGCGCCGTCTGCCCCTGGCCCAGCAGGACATTCACCCGCCCCTCGGGGACAAGTGTTTCAACGGTTTCAATGCCGGACATGGGATAGAGCAGGTGAAAGGGAATTGTCCCCGCATGGGCGATCAAGGCATCGTCCTTCAGCGTCTCCGCGCACGGGCGGCAATAGATGATCTCATTGTCACGTTGCGTGAACTCCATCCGGCAATCCTTCACCAAACCACTGTGCTCCACCCCGACGTTGATCGTCAGGCGGATGGGTGTATTGCCTTTGCGCACCCGCATTCGGTTCCACAAGAAACGGGTCTCCGAAACCGGAACCTCAAGAATGTTCAGTCGGTTGATGCCGGCGGCGAGCCGCTCGCGCGCCTCCTTCTGCTTCGGTTTGCCCTTGCGCTCATACCACGCCTGCACGCCACGGCTCCACATGGCAAGAGCCTGGATCACGCTGGTCTTGCCCGCATTATTCGGTCCGATGAGGACGGCAGGGTGCCCCAAATCCACGCGAATCTTTTCGCCGAAGGTTTTGAAGTTCTCGATCTCAACGTAGCGCACGTTTCTCATGGTCGTCTCTCCTAAATCAATTCACTCTGAACCACTTCCTTCGGCTTTAAATCCTCCCGCGTCAGCCTCGTAATCTCCGGCCAGCTCTGCACAAGGCCGTTGTACGCCAGCGCTTCGGCAGCCCGTTTGCGGCGCTCGCAGACGGTGTAGAGGCGATAGGCCAGTTCTCGTGAGATTTCCGCTTCCGCGCCCAGTTTTCGGGCCAGTTCCGCCGCCCCGCTCTCGCCGTCCGAGGCGAGCATGCGAACGAGATGATGGACGCCTTCCCACGCCGTCAGGCGTTTGTCTGTCGCGGGGTTCCAATCCGTGGGCAATTCGTCAGGCCGCAACAATCTGACCTTGCCGGCCTTGGAAAGCAGAATTCCCGCCTCAACCATGCCGGGCACACTGGTGACCTTGGCCTTGGACAGCGTTTCCGCTACACCAAACGGGCCGTCGTTGAAGCCGAATTGGTCGAACCAGGCCAATGCCCAGCGCGTATCCGCGTCGAAATCCCCCTCCTGCTCGGTCAGAACCTCGTCGAGCGCCTGGTTGATCAGCGCGAGTGCTTCTCGCACCGTCACCGCCTTGCCTGCGGCGTCCAGTACTCTTCCGTAGCGAGTATAGACACCCATGCCTGGTCCAATGGCCGCCTGTGCCAAATCCACCGGCACGATCCCACCGTGCTGCAAATGCTTCAACGCCGGACCCAGCTCCCGCTTTAACGCTGCCACAAAGGCTTGTCGTGTGGTCACAGCCGCTTGGGGATCGTGCTGACGACAGACAAGAACAATGCTGGAGGCGAGGGCGTTGGTGCCGATGCTGATGGAGCGGGAACTACGCTCCGTGCGCATCGGCCATGTGCCAGTGACGGCGAAGCCAGCCCGTATAACCGCGTCGAGAAAGGTCTCCCAACCTGTGGAGGAGGTGCTGGGAGCCCCAGCCGCTCCGCCAGTATCCTCCTTGGTTTCCGCTTGTTTGAACGCGTAGTAAATCGTAACCGGGAACGCTGGGTGCGCTTGTTCGGCCAGGCGGTGCATTGCCTGCGTCATGCCATCGAGAAAGAAGGCCTCTGCCTTATCTCTACTCCCATGGCGGTAGGGCGTCGCCACCAGTTCCTCGGCCTTGGGGACAGCCACCGTGGCGAAGAGCTTCGGAAAGACAGATCGCAGCGAACGGCGCAGCCAGACATAGAAGAAGTCCGACAAGTCGGCATAGCCGATGTTGTCGTAGTACGGCGGGTCGGTGGATACGATCTTTGCTGCGGAAAGAGATTGACCTTGTGCATCCTCCTGGCTCGCTAGTCCGGCGCAGCCATTACCGAGATGCTCAAGCACCCTGCTCATGGTATGAAGGCTGGTCGTGAGGTCCCCGGCAGCCCCCGAGAATATGCTCGATTCGGCATAATCCCAAACCATTGGTATTGCGTGTCGCCGAAACAGATGCTGGGTCTGATCCGCACTTGGCCCCCACTGACAAAGCGAGTTTTGCGCATCAGCCAATCGACTAACCCCAAGCCCAAGGTACACACCCACAGCGTCGGCGTAGGCGGTGGCGCCCATCCCGCCCTCGGCGACGGGCTTCCCATCGTCGCGCTGGCCATTGGCGGCCGCGTCCCGCTTAATGCGCTCATGAGCTTCCTGTACCAAATCGGCGAAGGTTGTCAGCGCGACAAGCTGGCGAGGCGTGAAAGCGTCGCCCCAAGTTGGCATGCCGTACATGGGCAGCCGGTCAACATCGTGACAGGGCGTTGGAACCTTCAGTTCCGGCTTCCACTTTGGCTTCGCCTGCCGGGCGATGACTTCGTGTTCCTCCGTAGGCGCGAGATAGATACGTCCACGATCGCCCTCGGCCACGATGGCCATGAGTTTCGCACCCATACGGCCAGCCCGGCCCTCGGACTTGATGTATTCTGAGGCAATCGGTGCTCCAGAGACCAGACAACGGAAGTTGGCCCCGCGTGCAAGCTTGGTACCGTTCTTGGCCGCGTCGGCATTGTGCGGCTTGTCGGTACGGATGGTGAAGGTATAGTGGTCACCCTCGACCACCGGCTCAACGTATGTCTCCTTGCCCGGCTTGGTGGAGAGCATGAAGGTGGAGGCAAGCGGAACGTCCACTTGGGCGTAGGCCGGATTGGGGCTTTTGACCGTCCGTACCCAAAGCCACGCGATCACGGTCAACTCGCTTCCCGCATACTGTTTCAGGTCAGGTCGCTCCTTGACCATGTCCGGCGTGATCTTGATCTTCGGGTAGAGTTGCCCGATGCGCTTTTCCGCTTCATCGCGCATCCATTGGCCATAGTAGCGCACGTCCTCAGCCAGCCCCTGTGCGCCTTTCCCAATCCGGATACCCAATTGTCCGTCACGGGCGGCGGGATTAACCGGCGGCTTGCCGGCAAACTTGGGCGGAATTTCGATCATCGCCTTGTTGATCAGCACCGCCACCGGATTGAGGTCGCTCGCATAGCTTTCCAATCCTAGCCGCTGGGCCTCCCACGGCAGGGCACCGCCGCCGGCAAAAGGATCGTGGAAGCCGGGCAGCTTGTTCCGATCAAACAGCTCCTTGGCGCGCGGATGGCCGACGTTCTGCGCGCAGGCCCGCCGCCAGCTCTGCCAGATTTCCGCCCGCGCCCGTTCCAGCACCGTCTCGTTCGTGGTGTTCTCCCACTGCACCAGGTCTTCGATGATCCTGAACAGTCGCTGCCGTTCCTTTTCCTGTTTCTCCTCAGTCGGAAACAAATCGGGATTGGCCGACGGATCATCCACCATTTGGGCAAAGATCACCGCCCGCGCCGCCGCTAGCGGCCGTCTCGCCCACCAAAGATGCAGGGTCGAGGGATGCCCATGCCGAATGGACTTCTCCCGTGCCGAAGCCAGATTGATCGCCTCCAACGGCAAGGCCACCTCGATGAGTTTCTTCCTGATTGTGGGCGCTTCAGCCATGCATCATCCTTGGTAGTTGAGGGAGGCCAGATGAGCTTCCGCCCCATCCCCCAAACTGAATCGCAGGGTCGTGAAGAACGCTGGCCATGGCCCAGCGGTGGGGAAGAAATTCATTGCCAGTTCGCGTTCCCGTTCAAAGGAGAGAGGCACCGTGCTTCCCGCCCCACCCAATTCTTCCTCCAAAGTTACCAGGATGCTAAGCCGGGCTCGATTCAGCCGCCCGGCGTGAAGGTTTAGAACGCTGATGGTCCGGTTCGCCAAAGCCGGGGCGATTCCTGCACGCTGGCACTCTGCCTCGTCCGGTTCAATCTCGCCCGTAAGCGATTTGAACCGGAAAAGTCTGGGAGCCGCCGGAACGTCTCGTGGGTTAAGAATTAGTTCGCGGCTTCCCAGCTTGGCATGCCCGCAGGTTCTTGCGTCATGCGGATCGTAACGCACATCGGCGTCCTCAACATCTTCTGGGAGCGGACGTGAGCCACCGGCGCAACAGAGCAGGAGATTATTCCAGTCCAGTTCCTTGCTGTGATCGGCGTCGCGTGCAATGAAATGCTCAACGGATTCATCCTCGGGAATGAGTTCGTTCTCGCAGTAGGCGCAAAGGCCCCGTTGGTCCTCCCGAAGCTGTTTCTGGACTTCCTGTTTAACCGCTGTGCCCTTGAATTCTTTCCAATTGGGCAGCCGAGGCGCGTTTTTGTAGCAATCCTTGTAAGCGGAGAGAGGTGCGGGCTCTTCCGGTAGTTTTGCTACGCGCTTCATGGTTTTGCCGCATTGTTGCCATTTGCTTTGGCTTCCAGCCGCTTGATCAACAAGTCGGCACGCATCAACGCCGGTTCTGGGAATCCTTTTGCCCAATCGCTCAAGTCACCCCGAATCGCTTTCGCTTTTGGGAGGTCAGACTTATCAATCGCGTCGAATAGCGCGGCGATCTTATCGGAAATAGGATTGTCTGGGGGACGAAGACTGCGCAGGCCAAGCACTTCGGCAACCACATCCGCGCTGCTGGCTCCGTAGGTCGGCGCTGGACATTTGCGTACCCCGCCCGGTTCCACGATGAATATCCTTTCGGACTCCACCGTAGTTACAACCTGCGGACTGTGGGTGGAGACGACTAATTGGGCGTTGGGGAACGCGCGGCGGAACGACGGGATCACCGTTTGCTGCCAGATTGGATGCAGGTGCAGGTCAATCTCATCCACCATGAGGATCGCCTCGGCTTCAAGCGGCTTGTCCAGGTGCGGATTGGCTTGGGCCATGCGGCGGGCGAAATCCATGACCAGAGCCAGCATGGTGCGGTAGCCGTCACTGAGCATCTGGAGCGATAATTCACGCTCCGTGTTGTCATCAAGATGCTGGGTCAAAACCATGCGCAAGGGATTGGTTTTGATGCGTGGAAGGGTGAACCCCGGAATGACTTGCGCAAGGGCATCGCGGACCGCTTGAAGAACCGGCAGGGGGCCCGGTAACTTCGGCGCCTCCGCTGTTGCTGGCGGCGGTCCTCCGTTTGCGCTCTTGAGCCAGGCTTGAAACTCGGGGGTGAAGAGCGCCTGAGTTATCCGTTCCATCTCGTCGCGTTCCTGGGCGTAGAACCACTCGAAGAGGTCTTTGAAGCGGGTGGTCGGCTCCAAAGCGTTATCTAAAGCGTCAAACCGACGGAACTCCTTCCGGAAGTTCCGCCGCCTCTCCGAGATGTCGAGCACTGCCCGGCTTACTCCATAATAGGCAAATACGGGTAGGGTGGCATCCCGGCCATCGGCGATGGCGTGAATCGTGGGGTCGAGGAACTCAAAGAGCGCTTTGTCGCCGATGGCATCCGGCACGTCGGCTGCCGTCTGTCTGGTTGGGTCGCGTTTTAGAGTGCGCGTCCACTTTGTGCCTTCCACACTCTCAGCCTCCACGCGGACGAACGGTGCCTGCGCGCCACGCGCCCCAATTCTGATGTCCTCTGGACGAAGCTGTTTGCCTTCGATCTGTGGAAGACGGGTCAGGATTCGGCTCAAGGCATAGGCAATGCCCTCCAGAATCGCGGTCTTGCCGGCACCATTATTGCCGACCAAAACGGCGAGGTCTTGCGGAAATTCAATCCGGAGCTTCTCGAAGCAGCGAAAATTCGTAATCTCGATCTTGGATAGTTTCATGCCTGTATCATCTCCTGCGTTGTTTGAGGTCCAACCTCGTCCGCCCATGCCCGATCAAAGGCCGCGGGATTCGCGTAATACCGCTTGGCGTTCGCCGCGACTCGCAGAAGCAGCTCCCGCTCATCCCCACCGAGTTCCCGCACAGAAAGCAGGGCATCAACTTCCGCGTGTGCCATTTTACCGTAGAATTGCCCGACCGCTGCGCCCAAAAAGGCCGCGATAATGGTCTCGATGCCGCCAAAGGACAGCACGACGGGCTTGCCTTCCTTGAGGGCAGGCGCAATGGCGTCATGCAGCCGCTGGCCGTCTTCCGCCGACAGGGCAAACGGGCAACCGGTAAAGTCGCGCACTTGTATGGTGATGGGAGTCTTCATTTCGGTGCCACCGCCCGCGCCGGAGCCAAAGCCGCCCACCAAAGGTTCATGGCCGAGTGATGCCCATGCCGAATGGGCTTCTCCTGTGGCGAAACCACATTGATCGCCTCCAACGGCAAGGCCACTTCAATCAGTTTCTTGCGGGGAGCGGTCATGCGTTATCCTGGACGTAGGGCGAGCGCCAAATGTGGATGGCCCGCCGGGCCATGGATTGCTGGCGTGCCTCAAGCAGTTCTGGGGTCCATTGCTCCGGCGCGTCCCCGGCGATCTTCTGGGTCGTGGCGTACATGCTCCGGCCGTAAGCGTCCCGCTTCTGTTCGTACTCCGAATTCCCAACGGTCCGGTTCGGCCCTGCCTCAAGGAGCGTGAGATTTCCAACGCGATAGACGTTTGCCTCCCACTTGTCCTTCGCGAATGTCGCTGACCAGACATCGGCCGGGTTCTCCGGCAAGATGTGTTCAATGGTGGCAGGATCGGTGTCAGGGTCGCACGGTCTGCCTGCCGCATCCTCCTCCGCCCGGCACAGAATGTATTTGGCCAGGCGTTTGTGCTGACCGCTGGTGTCAACGACGAGAGCGGCGAAGTCCTGCTCGAACTTCCGGTCGTCAACGTAGATGCTCCGCAGTGTCTGGAAGACGGCGCTGGGCGTCGTAGCGGAACCGTCCAGAACCGCCTTGGCCGCCTGATGGTACAAAGGTTCCAGCGCGTTGGTGTTCAATCCGCCCACCACCGAGTAGCGGAAGGAGATCACGCTGACCAACTTCAAGACAGCCGCAAAGTCATCCTTCGACAGTTTCGACCAGGCCGCGAAGAGCAGCGGCGTCATCTGTCGGACACGAAACAGGTTCAACTCGCGGATAAAGGGGCGACAGGCCGGGTATTCCACCCAATAACCGTGATTCGGATCCGATAGGGCGGCGAAGAGTTCGCCTTTGGCGTCCAACGCTTCCATGAGTTCGAACACCTGCTGAGAAGTCTGAACCCGTTCGCGGATCATGTTGAACAACCGATAGCCGCGGATTTCCGGCTGCTCGCAGAGCAGGTGGTAACGGAGAAACTCAGGGAACTGCTCCTGCCGGACCACGGTAATCAGGGAGCGCCAGCGGCGCTGGAGTGCTTCGAGGTCCGCCGGCACCTGGACGCGGGAGAAGAGATAGTTCTTGAGCAGGTCGGTCGAGGACAGTTCCAGGCCGCGGGCGTTGAGCGTCTCAAACACCATGTAAGCATTCAGTTCATCGTCCACGGTGATGAGAATGAACAGCAATTGCCGCGCGACGGATTCGGAAAGCAATCGAGCCAAGGCTTCGCCGTCCGTGGCGAACTCTGGCACCTTGTCCACTTGCGCAGCGAAATACTGGAAGCAGTTCCACAACAGACGATTCGATTTCGGCAAACCTCGCGGGTTTCGCGGCTCGCGAAGTTGCACCAGGTAATCCTGAAAGAAGGCGTTATCCGATTCGTTGAGATAGAGTTTGCTGCTTTCCACCAAGGACGCCGGATCCTTCTCGCCTACGAACTTGTTCCGAAGCCCTTGCGCCCGCTCGGTATTGGCGGCGGCCTCAACCCCGCGCTCAGCCATTTTGTTTAGGCGGGCAATCACGGCCAGCGCCAGAATGGTCAACGTCGCAATCCGCTGCTGGCCATCAATGATCTTGAACTCACGGTCCGTCTTGGCCTCGACGACCAAGGCCCCCATGTAGTGGCGTTCGGTGCCTTTCGCCCGCAGTTCCGATATGTCATTCCAGAGATCCTCCCATTGTTCCTCTTCCCAAGAGTAATCCCGCTGAAAGGCAGGGACACGGTAGATCTTGCCGTTTCCGATGAGGTCCAAGAAGTTGATGTCGCGAGTGTTCAGCAGATTTGCCTTGCTCATGTCAGTTCTCCTGTTCAGGTACAGTCATCGTGGCACCTCAGCCCGCGCCAGTAATTCCGCGAAGTTGTAGTTCACGCTCGTCACCCCAAAGTCCGGCTCGCGCTGGAAGGGCCGCCGCACGTAATGCACCCGGTGCGTCTCACCCTCGAACTCGACAATGCCGAGAATGAAATCATCCGGCTTGTTCAGCGAATAAAGAATCTCGTTCTTCGTCACGGTGATCGTCGCCGCCCCGGTGATCCGGCCTTTGACCTCGATGAACCGAAGCTTGCCCGTGCCCGGTATGCGGCTCTCGATGTCGTAGCCCAGTTTCTCCGTTTCCCGGTCGGTGGGCACGAATCTCAATTCCCGTTCCACCTGCATGATGATGCTCCGGGCCTTGGCCGCGGCCGCTTCGTTGTCGGCCCCGCTAACCGCCACCTCTCCGCCCTCGCCCTGGCCCTTCACCAGGCGCAGCAGCCCGGCGGGGATGACCAGCACGCCGCCCATCACCACCGGCGGCAGTGGGGCAATCTGTTTTTCCAGCTTCAGTTCTTCCATCCGCTTCTGCAATCGGGCCTGCAATCCATCGGCGCGCTTCCGCGCCTCGTCCGAGTTGAGCCGGGCATTCGGTTTCCCGGCTTGCTCCTGCAACTTGAGCTGTTCCGCCCGGTGGTCCCAATAGCTGATTTCCTTGGTCAGCCGGTCTTGCACTGCCGCTTCCGTCTTGGCAATCAGGTCCAGTTTCCGCGAGCGCACTTCGGCCAAGTGCTCGGGCACCACCGTCGCGACCGCGTAGCCCTGCGCCTTCTGTTCCAGAGTGGCACCGGCGTCTCGCCGGTGTTCAGACGGACCAAGCGGCGGGACGCCGCTTCTACTTTGGTCAACCCATTGGCATTCCGGCCGGGCCAGGATGTCATCCACCTTGGCTTCCCCGTCCGCCAGCGGACGATAGTCGAGATACGGCGCGTAGTGCAGATGAGAAAAGAGAAGAGAGAAGTGAGGAGATAGCGCGGAGACGCCCTCGCTTGTCAATTCTCGATCCTCGTTTCTCTCGCCTTCCGGCGCATGACCGTCAGCATGCGGCTCACTTCGTCGAGAAGCCCCCGCAACCGCGCTGTCTCCGTTCGGGGGAACCAGCCCATATCCTCGCACAACGTCAAAAGCGTGTCGGTCTCCGCCAGTGAACCCTGCGCCACTGCCATGAACTGGGCCTTCTCCCGAAGCGATTCCCTGGCCCAGCCCTCCGCAATGTTCGCCGAAACCGAGACCGCCGCCCGTGTCATCTGGGACCGCATTCCGTAGGTCTCTTCCTTGGGCAGGCGTGGTGCCAGGCGATAGATTTCCCGCGCCGCTTCCATCGCCTTTTGCCAGACCGTCAAGTCCCTGTAATGCATCCGCGTCCGCCTCCTTTCTTTTTTCTGTTTCCTCTTTTCTCAT
>CAYHFE010000138.1:0-14570 GCA_964355375.1 uncultured Verrucomicrobiota bacterium | reverse complement strand
GGAAGACACTCTGACCCTCACCCGCCCTGCGGGCACCCTCTCCCATCGGATGGGAGAGGGCCAGGGTGAGGGCATCGTGTGTTCTATCTTGCGCACCCATCAGTAAGTGACCGCCATCGGCACTGCGGCCTATTTCCTTCTAATCATACAAGAAAGAAGGCGTTTCCTTCCAAATCCCAAACGGCACGCCGGCCGCATTTGCAGGATTGCCAACCAGCCCAACAGCGTCCATTTTGGAATAGCCAAATGAAAGTTTATAGAGGAAGCAATGATGGCGGTCGAAAGATCGTCACCGTCGATGGCCAGCCGCTTGTTGGGTTATACCCTTCCAATCCCCGAAGGAATGTGAAGTTCGATTGGGGAACTCAACCACGGTCACGTGGAGCCGTGCATCTTGCTGAAGCGATATTGGCTGTCCACACTGGCAGCAACATCGCAGACTCGCGAGCCAGCGACTTTGCCAGGCAGGTTTTATCCACGCTGCCAGAGGAGTGGGAATTCCCGTCCGAGAAAGTTCAGAATTGGCTCGATAAAGAATCCAGGTCTGGCGTTTCTACACTGAAAGGATGTTGGTTCCCTTCCGCTTTGGATCAGGCTGCGCCTTCTGTCGGTGGATTTCACCTTCGCGATCTCCCGGGTTTTCCTTCAAAACAGGGGCAGCCCGATTGGTTGGACAGTATGCGTGAACGAATCAATCCGGACGCGCTGGAGAAGCAGGGATTTCCTCGCCCCAAAGATGTCCGGCTTTCCCGGAGCTCCGACAGCACCGGGGAAGAAGCATTTTATGTGTACCTTGTTTTTCCGGATCGGACGCCGGAGGAGGCGTTGGCGTGGGAAAAGATCGAGCCAATGGTTTCCTGGGTTCGAAACCTCATTTGGACAGAGACTGGCGCTCGGCTCTGGCCGTATGTGAAAGTGAAACGACAAAAAGAGTTGGCTGGAGGCCTGGCCTGATGGCCCGCATTGGCTGCGACCTCATCGCCCAAGCGCGGATGCTGGCTCTGTGCGAGCCGCGGCGTCCCAAACAAGCAACCCTTCGGCGGGCGATCTCCACAGCGTATTACGGACTGTTTCATTTCCTTGTTGAAGAAAGCACCGCCTTGCTTTTTGGAACCGGCAAAGGGGACGAGGCTTTTCGTCAAGTGGCGGCGAGAGCCTTCATTCACGGTAAAATGAAGTCGGTTTGCACGGAATTTGTTAAGCCGAATCCCCAGCAGGTGCATTCATTGATTCAGCCATTCTGGCGACGCTTTGGCATCGCCAACAACCAGCAGGCTCGGCTCATCGCGCAGACCTTCATTGATCTGCAGGATGATCGTCACATTGCCGATTACGACTTAACGGTGTCCTTTTCTCGCCAAGACGCGCTGAATGCGATCACGCGAGCGGAACGAGCGTTGACCGCTTGGCGGCAGTTGAAGGTTGCAGGCTCGGGAATTTGCCGCTTGTTTGCCATGTCCATGATTCTCTGGCCGAGTCTAGCCAGCCGGTGAGCATTTTTCAGGGCTGAGAACACGGCGTCAGGAAACGAGCTCTATTTGCTCGTGGAGAGCAAGGACGGAGTCAAGCGGTAGAACGCCTTTCCCGTGTTGTTCCTGAGCGACCACTGGCTCGTCCGCCGGACCTGGACCGACGCGTGATTGAAGAATCCTCCCGCGGTCTTGCCAACGCGTCGGTCTGTGACGGTGAGCCGCGCTTCTGCTTGCGTTCGATCCCCTGGGAGCGTTAGCTAATTCCGTGCTTGAATTCAACTCTTGGGGGGGGCGATGCCTGGTCCTCTGTCTCGCGCTGGCGCAGGCGCTCGCCGCAGACAGCCTCGCCGCTCCGCGCATCACCGAATTCATGGCGGCGAATGGTTCGGTGCTGGCCGATGAGGACGGTGAATTCTCCGACTGGATAGAGATTCACAATCCGGACAACGTGCCGATCCCACTGGCGGGATTCCATCTCACGGACGATCCGGCGAACCTGGACAAGTGGACGTTTCCGGCCGTCACGCTGAATCCCGGAGCTTATCTGGTCGTTTTCGCCTCGGGTAAGAATCGTCGTGATCCGGCGGGCCGCATGCACACGGATTTCCAGCTCTCGACGGATGGCGAGTACCTGGCGTTAGTGGCGCCGGACGGAGTGACGGTGATCAGCGCCTTCGCGCCCGCTTACCCGCCGCAGTTCGAGAACGAATCGTTTGGCCTCGGTCCGCCGGCCTCGTCTGGAGGCGTCAATCTCGCTCCGGTGTGGAGTTTTTTCTCGAAACCCACTCCCGGCGCGCCGAACTCGGCCGGAACCCGTGCGGGTCCGATCTTTGGCGCGATGGCTTCTCTGCCCCAGCCGACGGCCGGCCCACTGACTATTACCGCGACGGTCCGTCCGGCCAATGATCCGGTGGCGACGGTGAAGCTTTACTATCGGAAGACGTTTGGCGCCGAGATCCTGCTGCCCATGATGGACAATGGCACAAGCGGCGACGTGAAGGCGGGCGACGGAGTCTGGACCGCGATCGTCCCCGGCGAAGCGTTTGCGCCCGGGGATATGACGCGCTGGCGATTCGTCGCAACGGATGACAAAGGAACGGAAACGAAAGCGCCCGCTTTCCACGATCCACTCGACTCTCCTCAATACTTCGGCACGGTGGCGCAGGATGCCGGCTCGCCATCCGCGTTGCCCGTGTTTCACTGGTTCACCAACAACCCCAATGGCGCCGGCACAGCCGCCGGGTCCCGCGGCGCGGTTTATTACGATGGCGAGTTTTACGACAACGTGTTGTTCACGTTGCACGGTCAGTCCTCCTCCACCTTCCCCAAAAAGAGCTACAACATCGATTTCAGTCGCACTCAGCGCTTCCGCTGGAGCACGAACGCTCCCCGCGTCGCCGACATCGATCTGCTAACCAACTGGGCGGACAAATCGAAGGTGCGCCACGTGTTGGGCTACGAAGTGATGCGCGAGTCGGGAGTGGCCGCGCACTTTGCCTACACCGTGCGGGTCGAACAGAACGGCAGTTTTTTCAGCACGGCTGACTTGGTCGAAGACGCGGATGAAATTTACCTTGCCCGCGCCGGGCTGAACAAGGACGGCGCGCTCTACAAGGTTTACTCAAACCTGCTTGACAAAAGCGCCGGCAACACGGCCACTTCCGGCGTGGAAAAAAAGACTCGGCGATTCGAGAAGAACACCGACCTGCAGGCCCTGATCAATGGCCTTGCTCTAACCGGCCCGGCCCTGACTAATTATCTTTACGACAACATCGACCTTCCGCGTTGTGTCAACATGCTCGCCGCCAACTCGGTCATCCGGAACATCGATATGCACAGCAAAAACTGGTATATCTACCGCGATACCGGACGGTCGGGCGAATGGGCCATCCTGCCTTGGGACCTCGACCTTTCGCACGGCCGCGTCTGGAATACGCAGAATACTTATTTCGACAACGCGCTCTATACGGACGGATTTGTGGTGACGGGCACGTCCATCCGTCTGATTTCCCACCTGTTCGCCAATCCGGCCATCCGCGCGATGATCCTGCGGCGCATCCGCACGCTGACGGATCGTTTTCTTCAGCCGCCGCCCTCGCCGGGAACGTCGGAAAGCTCCTTGTATTACGAACGGCGTCTCAACGAACAGTCCGCGTTGATCGATCCTCCGGCGATTGTGCCGTCCGATGCCCGGCGTGATTTTGAGAAATGGGGTTCCTGGCTGCAAGGCGGCAGCACCGTGTCTTACAAGAACACCAACACCGCCGTCGAATCCATGGCGAAAGCCATCCAACTGTTCAAGACCGTGTATTTGCCGGCGCGCCGCAACTACATCTACAACACCCAGGTCGTCGGCAAAGGCGGCCAAATCCCCCTGCCGCAGACGGTCAATACGTCCTTCGATTACACGCCGCTGGTGGGGGGGGGCGCGCCCGCCAAGGTCTTCGTGCCGACGAACGGCAGCCTGAATGTGACCTGGATTGGCATCCCCTCGTTCGAGCCTTTCAACACCACCGGTTGGACCAGCGGCGCCACGGGTGTGGGCTACGAACGGGGCACCGGTTATGAAACGCTCATCGGTGCGAACGTGGATGCCCAGATGCGGAGCAACAACAGTGTCAATATCCGCATTGAGTTCGAGGTCACCAATCCCGCCGCCTTTGACCGGCTCGAACTGCGCATGAAATTCGACGACGGTTTCGTGGCGTTCCTCAACGGAGCGGTACTGGCCTCGGCCAATGCACCGGCCTCGCTGCAATGGAACTCCGCCGCGACGGCGCCGCACGAGGCCAACTCGTCAGCCTTCGAGATCTACGACGTCACGGACAAAAAAGGTAATCTCCGGGCCGGTCGAAACATCCTGGCGATTCAGGGCCTCAATCACAGCGCCGACCCCGTTGACCTGCTCATCGTGCCCGAGCTCCACGGTGGAACACTCCGCCCCTCAATCATCCGTCAACCGGCCCTTCATTTCGGCGCTATCGAGGCCAGCCCGGCTTCGGGTCAACAGGATGAGGAATTCATCCAACTGCTCAATCCGAACCAGATGGCGGTGGACGTATCCGGTTGGCGACTGACCGGCGGCATCGAGCACACGCTCGCGCCGGGAACGGTCCTCCCGCCCAACGGCGCGCTCTACCTCTGTCCGAGCGCCGCGGCCTTCCGCGCCCGCGCCGTTTCGCCGAAAGGCGGCGAGGGGCTTTTCGTCCAAGGCGGCTACGCGGGGCATCTTTCCAGCGTCGGGGAAACGCTCATGCTCATCGACTCTTCTGGCGCGACGAACAGCACGACCACTTATCAGGGCCAGCCTTCCGACCCGCAACGCTATCTCGTGGTCAGCGAGCTGATGTATCATCCTTCCGGTGGCGGGCTGGCTGAATTTATCGAGCTATTGAACATCAGCAGTTCCGTCACGCTGAATCTGAAGGAGGTGCGCTTCACCCAAGGAGTGGAATTCAATTTCACCGGCAGCACCATCACCTCGTTGCCGCCGGGCGCGCGGGTTCTGATCGTGCGCGACCTCGGTGCTTTCCAGGCGGTCCACGGACCCGGCCGCCCCGTCGCCGGTGTCTTCGCGAACGGCTCCGCACTGAGCAACGGCGGTGAATCAATCAAACTGGAGGATGCCGACAACGGAACCGTTCGGGAGTTTACTTATAATGACGAGCCGCCGTGGCCGTCGGGCCCCGATGGGGCAGGCTACAGCCTCGTCTTAATCGCGCCTCAGACCAATCCCGATCAGGCCCTGGCCACGAATTGGCGTTCCAGCGCACGACCGGGTGGCAGTCCTGGCGGGACGGATGTCGTGCCATTTCCCGTCGATCCGCTGGCCGACGCGAATGGCAATGGCGAGCCGGACCTCATCGATTACGCGCTGGGTAATGATCTCGAGCTGCCGCGCATTGTGCCGGCCGTCACCCTGCAACGGGACCTCCTCGGGGGACCTTCTACTTCACTGCTGATCTACCCGCTCAGCCTGGGCGCCGAGCGCGCCAAGATCGAAGTGCTTTTTTCAACGGACCTCGCTGGATGGCTGGACGCCGCTCCCCACCTTGAGGCGGTATCGCTAACCCAACTTGGCGATGGCCGGGCGCTGATGACTTGGCGGATTAGACCGCCGCTCCGCGACCAACAGCGAGTCTTCCTGCGATTGCGGGCGGTCGGACAGTGACTCAGCCGCAGCGATTCAGTTCTGTCCCAGCCGCTCCGATTGTCGCTCAGCCCAAACCATTCAGTCGGGTTCAGGGTGGAACGGGCAACTTGCCCGTTCCGGTGGGCTCCCAGCCCACCGGTTCTGCTGCCGGAAGTCCTCCTAAACAGTGAGTTCTGTTGTCATGCCAGACTCGGCGGCAAGTTGCCACCGAGCACGGCCAGGTTGGCCGTTCCACCCATTTCTACTGAATACTTACAGCTCAAACCTTCCACCCGTTGCGATAGGGACGCTGCACCCAGGCGTTCAATTCGGGCAGGTTCGTCACCTTCATGTTCGGACCGTCCCAGATGACTTTTTTGCCCAGGCCGGCCTTCATGGCGAGATTGCCGAGGATGGCGAACTCGGTCAGCCGGGTGCCGTACTCGAAGGGCACAGCCGTCTCGGTCTTGCCTTCGCGCACGGCCGTGAGGAAGTCTTCGAAGACACCTTTCGGGCGCGGCAGGGTTTTGGCCGGAGCGGGCGTTTGCTTCATCTTCTCGTAGGGAACGATGTGCATTCTGTCGCCGTAGGTGCCGGTGAAAATCACACCCTTCTCGCCGACGTAGAGCGTGCCGCTGTCGCCGGCATCAAGTTCTTCGTCGGGAAACTGCTTCTTCAAATCGAGCAAGAGCGGGGGGAGATTGCGGTCGTTGCCCTGGACCGCACGCAGGCTTCCCCGCGGCTTTCCGGTGGTTGTCTCATTCAGACCTTCGTACCAATAGGCCTTCAGTGCGGGCAGGTCGCCACGCGCGGGAATGTCCCAGCGCACGCGGCTGCCCATGGGGTAACGCTCGTCGCTGCCGCCGCGCAATTGCTCAGCCTCGATGCTGGTGGGGTGTTCGCACTTGAGCGCCCAGAAGACGCCATCGAGGACGTGGCAGCCCATGTTGCCGATGGAGCCGTTGCCGAAGTCGTACCAGCCATGCCACTCGTGGGGATGGATATCGTCGTGGAAGTCGCGGTAGGGCGCGGGGCCGATCCACTCGTCCCAATGCAGACCGGCGGGGACGGGGAGCTTCGGCGGGCGCGGCCCTTCGCCGCCGTTGGCGCGATTGGTCCAGCTATGAGTCTCGGTGACTTTCCCGATGACGCCCGCCCAGATGTATTCGCAGAGTTTACGGTAGCCTTCTTCGCAATGGCCCTGGTTTCCCATCTGCGTCGCGACCTTGGTTTTCGCGGCCAGGGCGCGCAGGGCGCGGGCTTCGGCGATGTCGTGGCAGACGGGCTTTTCACAATAGACGTTCTTGCCGAGTTGCATCGCGAGCATGGCCGGCGAGGCGTGCTGATGGTTGGGCGTGGCGATGAAGACCGCGTCGAACTCCTTGCCGATCTTGTCAAACATCCGGCGGTAATCCGTGAAGACCTGGAGTTTGTCCGCTTCCAGACCTTTGCCCTGTAGCCATTTCTTCACGGCACCCGGCCGAGCCTCGTCCACCTCGACCAGGCCGACGATTTGTTCCTTGACGGCGTTTTGCAGGTGCGTCATGCCGCGTCCGCCGCAGCCGATCTGGACGAAGCGAACCTTGTCGCCGGCGTTGGCGGCGTTGAGGATGTTGAAAGGAGCGACGGCGAACACACCTGCGGCGAGCGACGACTGCTTGACGAACGAGCGACGAGTCAGATTATTTTTCATGGGATATTATGGTGGAACGCTGATAATTTAGAGCGGACGCTTCCACAAGCAAAGAAGAAAGGCGGATTCCAAAGGTGTTCAAGGATTCAGCCAGAGCATCTTCCTCAGCGTCGAAACGCTCGGCACGCCGGGCTGCGCCGAGAGGATGTGACCTGTGTCATCGGTGATCACCGTGGAAGGCAAGGGCGGTTCCTGGCCGAGCGCTTGAGTATAGGCCGCGATGGCCTCCGCGCGTTTGGCGATGGGAACGTTGACCAGCCGCGAGCCGGGCTTCCATTGTTTGGCGTAGGCGGCCAGTTTGAGATTGTCGTCCGCTTCATCGATCGGCACCGCGATCACGTCAACCCCTTCGGAGTTCAATTCTTCCTTGAGCCGCCGCAACGCGGGCAGATTCGATACGGAGGATGGGGATGATGTCGTGAAGGTGGTGTAAACACGGAGTCGCGCCGGTTTGGCGGCCGTGTCCACGGCGCGCACTGGGAACAACCCGCGGCTGACCGCCGCCACCGGCCGCGCGCTCGGCTTGACTCGATACGAGCGGCGCACGAAGGGTTCGCCCGCCGGCGCATCGGCCGGGTTTTCGAAGACGGTGAGTAAGGTTCCTTCCGGCACGTTCTGGGTGGACATGGTCTTGCCCGACGGCCATCGCACCGAGATGGAGGCGGCGGTGGGATGAGAGCCGATGCCCAGGATCATCGTGGCGGAATTCTGCTTGGACCAACCTTCACCACAGCGATGTTCGCGAACGAGTTTTTCGTTGCCAAGGTCCACCGCGACGCGCGCGCCAAAGCCATCCCGGCAGGCGAATTCTTTGGAGGGCGCCGAGGTCCGATTTCCGCCGACGAAGCGGATGGCGATCATGCCCCCACTCAGCCCGGCCGCGGGCATTTCGTTGTGGTAGAGATTGAAAAGGGGCTGGTTGGCGTTGACCAACGCGATGTCCTGCCATCCGTCGCGATCATAATCCAGCACCGCGAAGCTCCGGCTGTCCGCCGGATTATCCAATCCTGCGAGGGCGGAGATATCCGCAAAGGCGCGGCCGCCGCGATTGGCGAAGTAATGGTTGCGTTGGTTGCCTTGGAGGGAATGGACCGATATTTTGTCTCCCTGTCGCTCGACCCCGGCCATGCGCGCGTCAATCTGCGGGCCCAGGTTATCGGGGGCGAGGGTTCGTTTCCATTCGGGAGAAAACCGGAAGGAGGGGCGGGAGAGGTTTTCGTCCGTGCGCACCATGGTGCGCCAGAGATTGCTTTCCAGGTCCAATTCGGAGGCAACTTCCTTCGGCGCCGTAAAGTAACCACTGAGCACGTAGAGATCGAGGAAGGTATCGTTGTCGAAATCGGTGAAACCTCCGCCCCAGGACCACTCGGCCTTCATCACCGTCATCGCCGGCGGCTCCAGACCGGCCACTTGCTTGAATTTGCCGTTGGCCGTCTGGTGGTAAAGCCAGTTGCCCTGGGCACATTCGATGAACATCTTGTCCAGTCCCGGGATTTGGGTGGTCATGCGGCGGCCCGGCTCACTATACATATTCGAGACGTACAGGTCGTCGCGGCCGTCGTTGTCATAGTCGCCCCAGGAAGCGCCCATGGAGAATCCGTAAACGGTCAAGCCCGCCTCGGAGGTCACGTCGGTGAAGCCAGCCGGCCCATCGTTGCGAAACAGCACATTCATTCCCCAGTCGTTGGGAACGTAAAGGTCCGGCCATCCGTCTTCGTTGTAATCGCACCAGGTCGCTTGCAGAGAGTTGCGCCAGAGTCCGACCGTGCTGCTCTCGGGCGCGACGTCGAATCGCCCCCCACCGCGATTGACCAGCAAAACATTGGGGGGTCCGACTTGATCAAGCACCGTGCCGCCCGAACGTTGCCGGTTTTCCGCCACCCGTCGCCGGTATTCCCTGGCCTGCTCAGGGGAGAGGAACTCATCCGGCCAATCGAAACCGCCGGCTTCGACCTGGGAGATGCCGCCGGCCGAGCTGGCGGCGGCGGGTGAGCCCGGCCGGTAGGTGCAGAGATAAACATCGAGCAGGCCATCGCGGTTGTAATCGGCCGCGGACATGGAGATGACCGCCATCGGAAAGTGTTTCGGACTGGCGAATTGAAAGAACTTGCCGCCCCGGTTCTCGAGATAGGCCGTCTTGAGCAGACTGCGTCCGAGCATGACATCGAGATCGCCGTCGTTGTCGAAATCGGCGAAAAGCGCGCACGTGGTATGACCCGGCAGGGCCAGGCCGTGCAAGGCCGCCTCCTCCGTAAACGTGCCGTCGCCATGGTTTCGGAGCAACAGGTTCGTTCCGATCCGCACCGTGATATAGATATCGTCAAAACCGTCGCCGTCGATGTCCGCCACGGACACGCCATCCTTTTGGTTCACGGAGATCGGGGCAAAGTAGGGATGCGGCAGCGTTTTCATGCCCTCGCGGTAGTACTTCAATGTGGCTTCGTAGTGGAGCGAGCGGCGCGTTTTGGCCAGATCCTGGGGCGATCGGAGGGCGGTCTCGAGCGCTTCGACGAACAACCGTTTCGGGCTGGCATTCCACTGCATTCCTTCGGTTTTCCAGCCCGTGATCTGCCACTCGCCGGCTCCGCCGCTCGCGGCTTTCGGACGCTCCCACGTCAGCTTCATCTGAGCGTTCAGGGAACGCCACTCGCCGGACTTCATCTGCGCCAAGGCATCGAAGCCGCCCTTCGCTTCGTAACGTTGCATATCGCCATGAGGGTGCTCGCCGCTGATGATATAAACTTTCGCGTGCTCAAAATAGGAAACGGCGTCGAGCAACGGGCGCCACAGGTCCACCTTCGCGACTTGCTTGGTCTCATTCGCCATCGGCCAAGTTCGCGACTCGAGCATCCCTTCCCCGGTCGCCTTCATCGCCGGCGCGGGCGCCAGGTCGGACAGGCTGACCGAAGGCGCGAACACCGCTCCTGCTTCCGCCGACGGGCCCGGCAGGCGCAAGTCAAGCAGGCCCTGCGAGAGCACGCTCATCTTCGGACTTAACGTCAAATACGTTTCCTCGGCCGTGACCAGCGCACTGATCACCGATGCATCGTTGGCGATTAACGCCGCCGTCTTGCGGGCCGCACCGCGAGCGGACCATGGATCGATTGTCTTCCCAACGGGAAAAACCAAGGCCAGCAAGAGCAGCATGCGCGAAAGCGCCGGGCGGCGGCGGCCTACCCAGAGGGCGGCGATCGTCGTGAGGCCGAGCAGCAGGTAAAGCCATCCCGTATCCCATCGCATCAAGGCGCCGGCGCACACCCAAGCCGTCGCGAATAGGAAATGAAATGCCTTTCGCCCGGTCGATCGGGCCTTGGGCTCTTGCGGGCGGGTCTTCACTGGGATCTGCAACTAACATGTTAAAACTGCCCGCCGCGCGTCGAGCTAAATCTAGGATCAACGAATTTTTCGCCACATTTTGGTTGACCGGCGTTGCCGATTGGAACCTAATCACTGCGAGCCTGTTTTAAGCCCAAAAAAATCTCGTACAAATGAAAATCGCGTTATTCCTCCTGCTCTTAGGCGCCACTTCGTTCACCAGCCAGGCGCAACTCCTCTGGACCGTCGGCCTCGACGATGACGGCTGGCCGGTGGGAGATGGCGGGGGAGCCAAAACCACCTTCGTGCAGGAAGCCGGGGGCATTAACGCGTTGCCCGGAAGCCCGGACAGCACGGAGGTCGCCGGCGGGGCGGATAATGATTATTACTTCGCGGGCATTTATACGAATGTCATCGCCAGCGTCACGGCCCGGACGGAATACGGCGATTACACGCCGGTCGGTGTCGTGAAGGTCAACGAAGAAGCCGCCGAGCGCGCCTTCGCCGGTTCGGACCTTGATTGGCGCGTCCACTTCAACCTGCCCAGCACGCTCAAAACCAATGACATGCTCACGGTCACTTTTGACGCGAGCAATTTGGATACAAGCGGCGCGGATGCCCGCTACGGCGTCGAAGTTTATTTCAATGGCATGCTGGTTCAGACTCAGGTCGTCATCCACTCCGCGGAGTTGGGGACGGATTACACAACCCCGCGGTTCAGCTTGGCTAGTGTGAACGCCCAGGTGGGTCCCGGCCATGATAACGTCGTGAGCCTGAGAGGCATCAGCTACAATTCCGACGGTGGCGGCAATTGGATGGGCATCGATTATGTCCGACTGGATGCCATTGTCTCAACGAATCCGCCGCCGCTTCCATTGATCTACACCGTGGGTCTCGATGATAATGCCTGGCCCGTGGGTGACGGCGGGGGAGCCAAAGCCACCTTCATCCAGGAAAATGGGTCGATCAATGCGCTGCCCGGAGTTCCGAACAGCCCTGAGACCGCTCAGCAGGCGGACAATGATTACTACTTCGCCGGCACTTATACGAGTGTCATCCCCAGCGTCATCAAGAGCTATGGCGATTACAAGCCGGTCGGTGTGGTTTCGGTCAACGAAGAGGCCGCCGAGCGCGCCTTCGCCGGCGGAGACCTGGATTTGCGCTATCACTTCAATCTTCCGAGCACACTAAAACCATTTGACCTGCTTTCGGTCACCTTCGACGCGTACAATTTGGACGACCCGGGCGCCGTCAATGTCGATCCCCGCTTCGGCGTTGAAGTGTATTTCAATGGCGTCTTGGTCCAGCCTCAGATTCTGATTCGTGCCGTGGATTTGGGAACCGATTACACGACGGCGCAGTTCCGTCTGGACGGTGTGAACGCACAGGTTGGTCCCGGCTTCGATAACATCTTGAGCCTTAAAGGAATCAGCTACAATGCCGAGGGTGGCGGCAACTGGATGGGCATCGACTATGTTCAGATTAATGCCGGCGCCTCCGCGCTTCCGCCGGACACGAGCGCTCCCACGGTACTTTCAGTGACTCGCTACGGCGATCTCGCCAGGCTGAAGGTTACGTTTTCAGAACCCGTCCGCGCTGCCACCGCGAATGTCCCCGCTAATTACCAACTCAGTGGCGGGGAGGCCATTACTTCGGCTGTGCTTGATCCGGACGGGAAGAGCGTGATTCTAATCACCGGACCGATCGCGATTGGCGCGGCCAATACCCTGACTGTGACGGGTGTGCTGGATATCGCGGGAAATCTCATTGCTTCCACCGGAAACAAGGTCACGTTCACGTCCAAATACCAAGTCCTGTTCGTGACCGCCGATCCAGGTCCCCTGACCTTCGCTGGCGATCAAGCGGTGCTGCAACGCCTGCAGGCGCGGGGATTCGACGTGACCTTGGCCGCAGGGACCGCAGTGCCTAATGACGGTTCTACCGCGATCGGGAAAGACTTGGTGATCGTCTCTTCCAGCTTGGCTTCAAGCGCCGTTATCGCGGCGGCGGGTGGAGCGAAGTTTCTGAAGACCCCCGTTCCCGTGATCGTCTGGGAATCCGCCCTGGAAGATGACTTCAACTTCCAGGCCGCAGGCGGAGGCACGACCGAGACGCAGACTCAGATCAATATTGTCAACGCCAGCAATCCGCTCGCGGCCGGGTTCCCGGCCGGCTTGCTGACCGTGACGACCTCCCCGCAAATCTTCTCACAAGGCGCCCCAGTCGGAGCTCATATCGCCGCGACCCTCGCGGCAGATCCGACGCTCGCTCTCCTTTATTACTATGAAAAAGGTGAAAAAGGCTTGAATGGCTTTGTCATGCCAGCACGGCGCGTGTTCTTCTTTTTCCAGGACCTCACCGCAGCCGCGGTCAATGCGGCTGGAACCAAGCTGTTTGACACTGCGGTCGATTTCGCGATGGTTCCGTATGTTGGCAGCACGAACGCGCCGACGTTGCCGCTCATTTGGACCGTTGGCCTCGACGATAACGCGCAAAACGCCGGGACCGGTGGGGGAGCCAACGCCAGCTTCGTCCAGGAAGATGGGACGATCAACCCGCTGCCGGGAAGCCCGGACAGCACGTCGGTCGCTCGAGGGGCGGACAATGATTACTACTTCGCCGGAGTTTATACGAAGGCCATCAACAGCGTGACCAACTTCTACGGCGATTACACGGCGTTCGGTGTGGTTGCGGCTGATGAGGAAGCCGCCGAGCGCGCCTTCGCCGGTGCCGACAATGATCTGCGTTATCACTTCAACCTGCCAAGCTCGCTGAAACCTTCGGACCTGCTTTCGGTCACCTTTGATACGGTCTCTCTCGAGACAGGCAAATCGGATACCCGCTACGGTGTCGCAGTCTATTTCAATGGCGTGCTGGTCCAGCCTGAGATCGTCATCCGTCCTGCTCAATTGGATGCGGATTACACGACCCCGCAGGTCAGTCTGGCCAGCGTGAACGCGCAAGTCGGCCCTGGATTCGATAACATCGTCAGTCTGCGAGGCGTCAATTACAGCACCGATGGTGGTGGCGCGTGGATGGGCATCGATTATGTCCAGCTTAATGCCGGCCCCGCCCCGCAAACCATGGCCTTCCTGCCGCCTGCCGTGAGTAATGGCAAAATCACACTCAATTGGACCGGCAGCGGGAACCTCGAATGGGCACCTACAGTCGCTGGCCCGTGGACACCCATCACGCCAGCGCCCGCCAATCCGTATTCCGAGACTATCGTTTCCGCCTCAAGCCGTTTCTACCGCCTGAAAAAGCCGTAGCGCAGATTGACGGGTCTTCGGAGCCGTCGAGCGGGAAGATTTTCCTCTAGTCAATCGTTGGAGCGCAAGCGGGCCATGAAGCCCGCTTCCTTGCTGGCTAGGTCCTCGTGGCGCTGTCGGGCGAGCAATCGGCCATAGACCCGCACATCCCGAACAAACATGGCGAGGCGCCGCTGCAGTGGTTCGCTGGCCACTTTCCCTTCGTGGACGTCTTCCCGTTCCACAAACGAGACTCCGTAGGGCAGCGACCACGCATAACACTGGCGAGCCACGGTGCGAAGCTGATCGGTCACGGTCAGGCCCTTCTCATGCGAAGCCACGATGGTGGCGAACAGTTTGCCCGTGAATTCCTGCCAGAAATGATCGAGAAAATTCTTGAGAGCGCTGCTGATGCTCCCGTGATAATCGGGGGTTCCGAGGACAAAGGCGTCGGCCCGATGGACTCGCGCCTGCAATTGCAGGTACTCGGACGAGCCGTGGGCCAGGTCCGGGTTGTAAAGAGCGAGCGGTTCGGTCAACAGGTCGAGCAGATCGACGGTGCAGCCATGTTGAGCCAGATCGGTGGCCACGTGATGGACGACGACCCGCGTGACCGAGTTCTTGTTCAAGCTGCCGATCACGGCCAAGACGTTCAATGGTGTTTTCTGCATAAGATCAGGATAACGGATTGCCCGGCGGATGCAATCTCC
>CAYHFE010000137.1:0-14804 GCA_964355375.1 uncultured Verrucomicrobiota bacterium | reverse complement strand
GTCTTTCAGCACACGGATGGAACATTGGCGGTGTGGTCCATGAAGGGCGTCAATCTGGATTCCGCGACCCTGTTCAACCCGAGCGGACCGAGTGACGCTCGATGGATGGTCGCCGGAATTGCCGATTTCAACGCGGATCAGAAGGCGGACCTGCTCCTCCAACATGCGGATGGAACATTGGCGATTTGGTATCTGGACGGAGTCAGTCTAACCCGCGGCGAGCTTGTCACCCCCTCAACTCCTGGCGATGCCCAATGGCGAGTCGTCAGCACCGTGGATCGGAACCAAGACGGGAAACCGGATCTCCTGTTCCAGCACTCGAAAGACGGCACCTTGGCGGTGTGGTTCTTGGACGGAGCAAGAATGACTCGCGCAACGCTGCTGAACCCATCCGTTCCAGGCGGGACGTGGAAAGTCGTGAGTCCGTGATGTGGCTCCCGGTCAGCTTCACGGCTGCTCCGCTAGACACGATTAGTCCGGCAGAATCGTCGGCGTGAGATTCCGGGATGATTGATAGACTTCCACGCAACGTCCGCAAGCCCCCGCCTCCGATTCCCACTCTGGGAAGGCTGACTGAATCGCCGCGAGGGTTTCGGGTTCCAAACTGGGGACATCCGCCCATTGAAAGGTGGTAAAACCGCACAGCGGGCAGGCGCCGCCCGGCAAGGGGGCGGGGGCGGATCGCAAATCCCGGGGATCGGAGGCGAGCACCATCAATGGATCATGCCGAGGCTCGACTTCCGTCCATAATTCCTCGAACACGCGCAGGCGCTTTTCCTCCGGCCAAAACGAATAGGCCCGGCCAAACTCCGCAGCGCGCGAGGCCCGGCTTCCAGCGGCAGCCCGGCCGATCCGGTCCAGCCGCCCGTCGATCGTGACATCCCAGAGCAATCGATACCGCTCGCGGATGATCCGCTGCTGGCTCGGGCCCGCGCCGGGAAGTCGCTTCGAATAGCCAAAACCAGGATCCACCATGTCGTGCACATGCATCAACTCATGGCGCAGGAACTCCGTCATCGCCGCTTCCTGGACGTAGCGCTCGATGCGCAGGGCGACGACGCCATGACGATCCCCCGCCGCGTTGACGTAGAGTTCCGCTCCTTCTTCGGATTTAGCGCGGGTCTTGCGAAAGGCCAGAAGTTTCAGCCCGCTCATGATCAAGGGAAACTCCGCGAGGATTTGACTGAGTTGCGCCTCCAGTCCCCACTCGCGGAACCATTCGAGGTGCAGGCGGAAGAAGGCCGCGTTGCGTTCGTCCGGATCGAGAAGGGCATAGAGCTTCTCCCGCTCTCCGTGAAATCGGCGGACCTGCAGTGCGGGCGCTCCCCGGCGCCGGCCGCTCGCGCAGAGAAAGACGGCCTCTTCCACAAAATCCTCGTCAAAGCGCACATGCATGGTGATTCTCAAATCCCGGATTTCACGGGCTCGATTCACCCGCCGCCGCCGGAACGCCCGCCCCGGGCGGAAGTTCCGCGAGACCGCACGAGGCGCAAAGTGTTTCGGCCGATTCATCCACCGGTCGGAGGAGCAGATCCTCGCTCCCGGGGGCCACGCCAAAGGCCGCACAATCCGCCACAATCCATTCCCGGGTCAACTGGGCCAGGCACCGCAGCGCTCCTTCGGGCGCAGTCGTGGCCAGCCGCCGGGTGAAGGCCGGGGTCCAACGGCCCAAATGTTCTCGCAGGAACTTCTTTTGCGCATCCCGGCAGACCGCTCGTTCCTCCCCACTGAGGTTCCGCTCCAGAGCAAACGCTTCTTTGGCCGCGAGCACGGACATGAACTCCAATTCGAGACAGATGTGATCCAAGCGTTCGCCCGCATCATCCACCACCTCCAGCCCGAACGCACGATAAAACGCTCCCAGATCAGCCAAGCGATGCGGTTGAAACAGAGGATCGGCCTTGATGTCGCCATACTCAATTTCATTCATCGGACACTCGCCGCGCACGGTATGGCCAAAGGCGGCATAGTAATCCGTCTCAAAGATCTCGAACGGATCGCGCCTCAGTGCGGCGACCAACTCCTGCGCCCCTCGCGCCAGCCCCTCTCCCGTCGCCGCTTCCAGCGCACAACCCGTGTCCGGATCGACCAGCCAACGCCAGCCCACCCTATCTGGAATCTCGAAGGCTTTCGCGACATAACGATAGACGAACGACCGGGCCAGGGCGCCATCGCGAGCTGGGGTCCGGTCGGAGGAGGGCGAACTCGCATTCCCGGGTGCGGACGCGAATGCAGGAGCCGTCGGACGGGGCGGAGGCGCCTCGGCGGCCTCCGAGCGAAAGTTGGCGAAAATGGATCGGCGCTGCGCCGCGGCGGGCGCGATGCCTTCGTCCCGGGTCAGATCAAATGGAGTTGGCATGCATTTCGGGGCGGATGTGAACCGGTTCTTCGACTTTGGTTTCGATAATTTTCTGGCCGTCCTTGCCGTAGCCGATGACGGTGTCGTTGTACATCTCGAACTTCTTTCCGTGGATCTCGGTCTCAAAGACTTTCGGGCCTTCTTTGATTTCGTAGCGGTAGCAAATCCGGCCGTCCTTGCCGAACAGTTGGAGGACCGCCAGCAATTCACGATCAGGTGCGGCGTAGCGCTCGATGGCCTGGTCCACCCCCGGTCCGAAGATCTGTTTCAGATAGGGGCGCGGGACCCAGCGCGGCGGGATGTAATAACCGTTCGGCTCGGTTCCAAATTGCGGATAAAGGGGCAGAGCCACCTTGGCCACGTGGATCAGATAGTAGAGCGGATTGGAGCGGTTTTCCTTCCAGCTTCCGTCCGTGTTGAGTTGGACCAGTCCCTGGAGGCGGATCTGCCCGACGCAAGCTGACATGCAGCGGGTCTGCATCGGCAAACCGCCGCTATCCTGGTCGCGTCCCTCGACCCGGGGAAAGCAGCCGATGCATTTCTCGCTCGTGCGGGTCGTTCCGCGATAGAGGCTCTTCTTGTAGGGACAAGCCTCCATGCACTTGCGGTAGCCGCGGCAGCGCTCTTGATCGATGAGCACGATGCCGTCTTCCGGCCGTTTGTAGATCGCGTTCCGGGGGCAAGCCGCGAGGCAGGCCGGATAGGTGCAATGGTTGCAGATCCGCGCCAGGTAAAAGAACCACGTCTTGTGCTGCGGCAAGAGCTGGCCCCCGCTGAAGGCCATTTGTCCCTTGGCGCCCTTTTCGGACCCGACCGGGTTATCTTCAAAGCGATTCGGCGCGGCCCACTCTTCGTCGGTCGGCAGGTAGCCGGTCGCCTTTTGCGCGCCTTCCGGGCTGACGTTGGTTTTCGCCGCTTCGAAGACGGTCTTGCCATTGAACTTGCCGTACGGACCCTTCAGATCCTGGGGTGCGCCGCCCCAGGTTTGGCCGCCCGGATTAGCCTGCTCGAGGAGGTCGAGCGTCTTGACGTCCCAATGATGGGGATAACCGCCATAGGGCTTGGTCTCGACGTTGTTCCACCACATGCTCTCCTGGCCTTTGGAGAAGGTCCAGGTGGACTTGCAGGCCATGGTGCAGCTCTGGCAGCCGATGCAGCGGTTGATGTTGAAGACGAAGGCGAATTGCCATTCGGGATAGGCCGCCTCGTAGGGATAATCCATGTCGCGGCCCAGTTGCCAATTATAGACGTTGCTCATAGGAATGGTTTTCGTTCAGCGGACAGCGGACCGAGTTTCAGAGTCATCTGGCCAGACCACGGGGCGCCCCCATTTGGCGAAGGCCGCCGCGATGGTTTCGCGGACAAATGGTTCACCCCGTTTTTCCAGCACCAGGTTCAGGCCGAGGTAATGAGGGTTGCGGAAGAGGGCGAAGATCTGTTGGTGATTATAGCCCATGCGCATGAACTCCTCGATGAAGCAGTCGGCCATGGCGTCGGTGGTGTCCTCATGGGAGAGCAACGCCATCCCATTAAGTTCCATCGGATCTTCGAAATCGAATTCGTCTTTGGGCATAACGTGCTCCTACTCGAACGAGGCGGCGCCGGCCCCGCCGCCCAAGTATCCGCCCGCGAGGTAGCGCTTCATCTTGTCGTTCTCCGCGTCCGGCGAAAAGCCGGTCGTCCCCGGCTTCCAGGGGCCTTTCCCGGCGAGGCCGCCATCTTCCGCCTTGGTCACACGGACCAGACATTCCTTGGGCACGGTGTTGATCGCATGATTGTCGGCTTCGCCGCCGAAGATGTAACTCATGTTGACCTTGGCCTTGTGGAAGAGGGTGTCGGTCTGGTGCATCGGCATGTGCCAATTCCGGTTGATGGACTGCTGCGAGCCAAACCGGAAGCTCGAGACGTAGCCATCCTCGGTCAGCGCCATCCCGTCGGTCCGAGTCTGCTGCGCCTTGACGGTTTTCTCGGTCGCGATGAACGAGCCGTGCTTCATCATGATGATGTGATAGGGATAGGCGGCGTTGAAGGTCACGCGGAGCATGAGGCGGCTGACTTTGTAGAACGGATCGGACGGCGTGGCGCCGAGGTAGGGGCGATCGGCCGGATTGGCGTCCACATAGACGTAATCTCCGTCATTAAGCCCTTGATCGCGGGCGGCCTGCGGGTTCATGTGCAACTGATGTTCGCTGACGTTGGGCAGGCGTTTGTCAATGCGGTAGGGATCGCCGAAGTTCGAGTTCCAGATCAGGTGCCAATCGACGTTGGCCCAGGAGGAATGGACGCTGTGACGCGATTTGGGCGTCAGGCAATAAAACTGGAAACCGCGTTCCCACAAGAAATTCTTCGATTTTTTGACTTCGGCCCAAGGCATCTTGACGTTGCGCACGGTGCGCTCGTCCCAATGCTCGGCCGTGAGCGCGATGCCGTAATCATTGGGGCGAACCCAGGGGTTGGAACTGATGATCGCGTTCGGCAGATAGGGCGTGGCTTCGGGACCTTCGCGATGCACGATGAAATTCTCCCCGCAACTGAGCGCGGTCGGATCATCGCTGTAGGCATGGAGGCGGCCGGTGTCCGTGTAGAACGGGTAGAGATCGTGAATCTGCTCGTAGAAGGGAATCCGCGGATAGGTGCGGAAGTTCATGAGAGCGCCGCCCGGCGGCCCGTACTTGCCGGCCATGATATCGGACAGTTGGTAGCCGGCCGTGGTGGTGGAACTGTCGAGCAGACGTTGAATATAGACCTGGCGTCGGCCTTCCAGCTCGAACTTGAAATAGTCGTCGAAGCGCTTGTCACCCGTCACCTGCCCGAGCGCGTGGGCGATTCCCGCCAGGATAGAAAGGTCGTCCTTCGAGTCATAGACCGGTTTGATGCCCCCTTTCCAAATCTGCAGGAATGGATTCGAACAGGAGGCGGTGATTTCGAGATTCTGGAACTCGACCCAGGAATTCGCGGGCAGACCGAAATCGGAGTATTCGACCGACGCCGTCATCTGCACTTCGTTGGCCACGATCAGTTCGATGCGAGGCAGAACGTTTTTGATCGTGCCGTAGGCCCACTTCGCGTTGTTGATGAGGTTGACGTTGGTGTAGAAGAGGGCCTTCGTCGGGCTCGGCATGTGGCTTTTCCCCGTAAACACTTTGCGGCCTTCCCGGGGAGTGTTCACGATGAGCGGAATGTCCCCGTGATTCCAATAGGCCGGCTCCTCGTCCTTGGCGTAGCCGTGGGCGTGAATATCGCGGCCATGGGCGTTCGGATCGAGATTCGCTTCGAACGGATCCTCGGCGACCCAGCCCTTGAAGCCGGGTCCGGTCAATTTCGATCCTTGGAAGAGCGCAGCCTTGTAGTTGCCGGCCCAACCGTGGCAGCCGGCGCCGGGCTTGCCAATATTGCCCGTGAGCATGATGGGCAGATAGGCGGCCCGATTGGCTTCGGTGGCGTGAAACCAATGGTTGATGCCTTCGCCCTGATGAATCGAGCACGGCTTGATGGTGGCGATATCCTTGGCCAGTTGTTCGATCAAAGCCTTGGGCGCGGACGTGATTTCCGAGACGGCATCCAGGTCGTAATCCTTGAGATGAACCTGGTACATGTTCCAAAGGGTTCGGACCTCCGCTTGAGTGCCGTCCACCAACCGGATCGTCCAGGTCCCGTCCAAGACCGGATCAATGCCGGCCTCGGTCATCTTCGAGCCGATGAGATCGCGATGCACCGCCTTGGGTCCCTGCGTTTTCGCGTCCCAAACCACGAAGTCGCCCAGCTTCTGATGTTGCTCATCGGTCAGGCCCTGCACGCGCTTGCTCGGTCCGGATTCGGGGAGCTTGAACTGGTAGTTTGGGAACACCTCGGCCGCGCGCACCCGCTTGAGATTGTCCGTGCGGATGAGAAACGGAAAATCGGTGAATCCTTTGACAAACGTTTCATCATACCACTTTCGATCGATCATGAGGCGGGCCACGCCGAGCCACAAGGCGGCGTCGGTGGAAGGACGGACCGGGATCCAGTAATCCGCCTTGGTCGAGGGCGCGCCGTATTCCGGAGCGATGATGACAATCTTCGCGCCTCGTTCCATGCATTCGATGAACCAGTGGGCGTCGGTGATTTTGTTTTCCACGAGGTTCTTGCCATTCATGATGATCAGCTTCGAGAAACGCAGATCATTGAAATCGCACTCGCTGTTTTGCAGTCCGTGAACCCAGGGCTGCCCGGGCGCCTGGTCGCCATGCCAGGTGTAATTGGACCAATTGCGACCGGCCCGGGCCTTCTCCTTGTCCACGCCCCGCACGTGGACGTCCAAGAGAGCGAGCGAATTGCAGAGCCGGTACATGCCATATTTGCCGAGCACGCCGAGCAGGCCCATGCCGCCGCGCATCTTGATCGTGCGCGTGCCGGCGCCGCCCATTTCTTCGATCATTTCCGGAGGGTAGCCTGCCTCGGCCAGCAGCTTGGCCCCGGCTTCGCCGCTGTAGCGGGTCGCAATGACTTTGAGGGCTTTGGCGATGTAAGTGAACGCGTCTTCCCAGGCTATCTTCTCAAAACTGTCGGTGCCGCGGGAATCGAACTTGTACTTGGCGCGCAGCTCTTTCGTGAGCTGCGGATAGCCGTCGTCGGCCCAGCGCTTCCAACCGCGCCGCACGATCGGATGTTTCAGGCGATAGGGGCCATAGACGATGCGATGGAAGGTGTAGCCCTTGGCGCAATGGCGGTTGCCCCAATTCGAAGAAGCCTTGTTGCCGTAAAGATCGGAGTACTTGCCGATGTCATACTCTTCGGCCATGCGCACGATCACGCCATTCCGCACGTGGGCCAGGACGCGGCAATTGTGCGTGTCGTTCGGAGCGCAGACCCAGGAGAAGGCGTCGTCGTAAGCGTATTGTTTACGGTAGAGCTTCTCCCATTCGCGATTCGGGTAATAGGCCAGCGGGTTGTCTTGCGCGGGCGCGGCCTGGAGAAACCTCAAGGGCCACATCTGGGCCGCCGCCACGCCGGCTCCGAACAGGCCGCTCCGTTTGATGAAATCCCGTCGAGTAAGATTGTCCGTCGTCATAGGTGCCAAGTGAGGTCTGAGATTTGCGAGTGATGCGTCCCGGTCGTCCTATGGCTCCAGGACCAATTGATACCAACTGCTGATGACCTTGCGGCCGTTGCGATCCCGATGCTCGCCGTCCCAGACCGCGAAGGCCACGCGAACCGGGCGGATGAACGAAAACAGCACATCATCGGGGTCGTCCGACTGGAGATCGCGCACGTAAAGCACCGTCCAGTGGCCGTCGAACCAGAGGCCTTTCCCCTGCACATTCTGGGCGGTCGTGGGCTGCGATTTCAATGTGCCGAAGCCACTGGCGTTGGCGTCTTCGATCGGCGAGGCGTGCGTGGGTTGGGCGAGGAAATTGCCCGCCGCTTCGGCGGTGCGATAAAGCGGGCGGTTTTCAAAATAGACATCGGAGTGCAGCGAGGCATAAACCGTGTTCACGTCCGGCCGATGCCCGTCCACCTCCTGCTGCAATCCAGCCTTCCAGATCCAAAGATTGACCGGGTGATTCGCGTCCCCCATGCCGAGAAACGGGATGGCCCCATCCATCGAGAACTGCAACGCGGCCACGTCCTGAAAATCCTGAACCCGCACCGGCGCGCCGTTGGCGATCGGATCCCGCCATTGCAGAAGCACGGCGATCTTTTTCGCATCATAGACAGCCCGAACCGCGACCGCCGGGATGGCGTCCGGCTCAGGAAAGAGCGGATTCAACGGAACGCGCGCCGGCTCGAGTCTTTCCCACATCGGATCGCTCGGAGTGGAGGGGACCGACGACATTTTCTGCGCATGAATCAACGCGTCGGTCGGCGCCAGAATGTCATTGATTTCCACGTCTTTCCGCCGGAGCGATTGAATGAAATGAACCAGCGACCATCGTTCTTGATCGGTGATCATCCCTTCGCCAAACGGCGGCATCGGCGTCCCGGCCAAGCCCGTCGAGAGGCGCAGGAAAAGGTCCTGGCCGGTGGCTCCTCCCCGAAAGGCGCCCGAGTTGAAATCCCGCGGCGTCAGGGGAAATCCCCAGTTGTCTTTGAGCGTCGGCGCCGTCGGCCCGTCGCCGGCCCCGGTCTCCCCGTGGCAGGTGTGGCACTGAAGCTTGGTGAACAGAGCCTTGCCCTGGATCAGCACTTCGAACGTGACCGGCGGTTCGGTCGGCACGACGATGGGTTGGCCGACCTGGTTATTCGCCTTGGCTTGCTCGAAGCGATTCACCCGCTTGCCTGAGGGATCGAGGAAGGCGGTCAGGTGCTTGACGTATGCCACCGCGTCGCGCCGCTGGGCTTCACTCAGGAAAGTGAAGCTGGGCATGGAACTGCCCGGCATGCCGCGCGTGATCGTGGCGAACAGATCGTCGTCGGTCGGGAGCGAGCCGGACGGGGTCGATTGAATTTTGAACAGTCCGGAATTGAAATTGCGGGGCTTGGGAAAGAGCCAGACCATGGCCGGTCCGTTCCCGTCCCCGTTCACGCCGTGGCAAGCCGCGCAGTGCTGGTCATAGACGGTCCGGCCCGCGCTCAACTTGGAGTCAAGCGGAGGGGTGATGGCCGCCGGTCCTCCGTCCGGCTTGGATTGGCTGCGAACTTCCAGCGCAAGCGCCCCGAGAAGCAAGACGACTAGTGGAAAGAGGTGGAATTTCATTGAGTTCGACCCTAGACCCAGTGCCATTCCGAAACTTTGACGCACGTCAATCAAGTTGGATTTTTCGAGTGGCCGGAAGAGCCAGAAAGCCGGCAGAGTGTCCGTGGCGATGAGCACGCGTTACTTGAAATGGCTTCCCGTGGTGGACGAGGATCTCTGCACGGGTTGCGGCCGGTGCATCGAGGCCTGCGGACCCAAATGCCTGGAGATGACCGGCTCTGTCGCCCAGCTCCTCGCACCGGAAGCCTGCGGGAGCGAGGAACACTGCATCGGCCCGTGCCCGGAAAGTGCCCTGCGCATGGCTTGGTTGGAAACGGACGGTGACAAGTGCCACGGCAAGTGGCGAGCCGAAGTGGATATCTTCGAGACGCACGCGGTTCAGATCCGCGACTGAGAGTTCGTTTGAAAACCTGCTTGAGCTCTTTTAGGTGGTGAGGCTCTTGATTTTTCGATCGAGGTCGCGGCGGTTAATGAGCGCGACAACCTCGACGCCGGCGGGATGCAGACGAAAGAGAAGGCGGTGATCTGCGCCCACCCGCTGCCGGTAGATCTCCCGAATGGACTTCAGCCGTTTCACTCCAGAGAAAGCTCCTTCGTCGCCGGAGGCCAGGCGACCGATTAATATCAGGGCGCGGCGCACCACGGTCTGCGGAATGGATTGAACCGATTCGGAGAACTTCTTGGGGAATTCCGGAATCCGGACCGGCTGAATTCCCCAATCCTCCTCCGCGCCAAGCCATCCCTCTTCATTGTCCTCGGACACTTCCTTCGCGGGGTCGGCTTGGGCCGGATTCTTTTGTTGGAGTGCTTCCAAGTTCTCCAGGGCGGCGCGCAGGTCGCGGCGCAGTTGATTGCGTTCGGAGTGCCGATCTTTCAATTCTTCCTTGAGGACAGCCGCTCGCCGCCGCAAGTCGTCGAAGGCTGCTTCATCCACGGCCACCGCAACAGCCGAGGGAATCAACCCCGGCGTCACCGCTTGCTTTGCATTCTTTCTCTCGATCCGTTCGAGTTCCCGGCGCAATTCGGCGAGCTCGGTTCTCATCTGGCTGACCTCGCGGCCTTTCGCCTCCAAACGGGCGTGAGCATCCTGGAGCGCCTTGGAGTCGCGGAATTCGTCAACGGATTCCCGGTACCTCCGATCGACCAAAGGCTGGAGCGGATCGTCCGGGGACAGGCTGAGCTTGTCTCGGGCCTCGAGAAGGCTCTGAAACAACATGTCGGCTTCGAAGAGCGATGCGGTCGAAACCAAGCCTCGGGCCACGAGGATGCCCAGCGCGGGGCAAGGGCCTTCCAAAAGGGCATAGGCGAGTTCGACGGTGGTTTCGCTGTCGGGATCCTTCAGCCCTTCCAGAGCTGCTCCCTCGATCAGTTTCAAAGTGGAAGAACCGCCTTCGTCCGCCAGAAGCAGTCGAGTGGCCAGAGGCCGATCCATTGGGGGGCTGCCTTGGCCTTCCCGCAGTTTGAGGAGCCGAAGGAGCAGATCCTTTCTGGAGGCGCGAGTCGTGTTGTCGATCGCATCCTCCCAATGTCCTTCCAGTGCTTCGGGGACACCGATCTTTTCGAACAATTGCACCACCGCTTCATTCTCGTCGAACAGGTGGAGCCGGTTGATCAGAATCGGCTTCAGCGAATCCGCGACTTTGACCGGATCGAGCCGGGCCAACTCGTAGGAGCGCATTTCGAGCAATTGGTCCCGCGTGAGGAAGCGCTCCTGCTGCTCGCGCAGTTCCTCGACCGTCAGGCCTGGAACCGAGGAAGAGTTCTGCAGCCGCTCCAGATCCTGGTCGAGGCAACATTTCTTGTACTTTTTCCCGCTCCCGCAAGGGCACGGATCATTCCGACCGACGCGGGCCACGGCGCGGCGGACTGTGTAGCCGGAACGAACCACCGGCCCCGGCTGCTCGGGAACGAATCCAAGGGCGGAATCGCGGGCGGGCTGAATCATTCTCTCAATGAAATCCGCCGGCAGAAGGTTTCTTAATGCCGGAGCCGACGAGCGCAAGACGGCGGAAAAGCCGTCATCCTGAACCAATTTGGCCAACGCCAGGAGCGAAAGCTGGGCGAGCAGATTGTCTCCGATCCTCCGGGCCAGGATACGAGCTCGTGGAATCAGATCTGCCGGGAGCGGTTGCTTGGCCTTATCCTTGCACCAGATGCCCGCCAAGAGCAGGGCCGTGGCTTCTCGTTCATTGCCCATGCGACCGTTCGCAACGGCCTCAATCAGCGCCCGCGGCACATCGCCGGACATGTGCAGCGCTGCGGCAATGAGCTGGCCAGGCTCCGGGAACAAGGCTGCGCCGCCGGCCAGATGACGTGCGTCCACGCGGCGACCCGTGCCGAGAGCAGCCAGCACCAAGTGGGTGAACGCTGCATCCTCTTTTCTGGCCACGGTCTCCTCCAGGAGCCTGTCCAATGCAGCATCGCCTGCGGGCAATTCAACGGCGAGATCCGTGAGTGCCCCCCGGAAGAACCGGCACTCCCGCGCGCGCTTGATCAGTGGCTCGTGCATCGCGTTTTGATCCTACCCGCTCGCCCGAGAGCTTCCAAGCGCCGATGCCGAACCGCGGTCGGTGGGGCCGATGAGTCAGCTCTGACCCTTCTTGGGGTTGCAAGCTCCGGTCATTCGCCGAGATGCCGCCGCAACAGCTCCCCGAGCTTGACCGGACAAAGGATTGTGACGGTTTTGCCGCGCACCGCGACGAGCTTCAGGTCGCGGAATTTGGCGAGGGTGCGGGAGAAGGTTTCGCTGACCGTGCCCAGTTCCGCGGCCAGCACCCGCTTGGTCATGGGCAGATCCACGGTCACAGGCTTCGGGCTGCTCGGATCAGGGCATCGCTTGATCAGCCAGTTGGCCAAACGCGTCTCCACATCCTTGAGAGTCAGGTCTTCGAGTTGCCCGACGAGCACGCGCAAATGCAGACTCATGGACCCAAGCATGCGCAAAGCCAGCTCGGGATGCCGCTTGAGCAAGGCGAGAAAGCCCGTCTTCTGCACGAGCAAGACCTGGGACGATTCCAAAGCGCGCGCGTCCGCCGGGTAGCCCGAATCGGTGGCCAGCGTGGCTTCGGCGAATGATTCCCCGGCCCGAAAGACATGGATGACCTGCTCTTTGCCGGTGGCGTTCACTCGGTGAATGTTGATCGCCCCTTTTTGCACGATATAGAAGCCGTGGGAGGGACTGCCCTCGTGGAAGAGGTAGTCACTTTTCTCGAGGGGCTTGACCAGCGTGATCGCGGCGATATTCGCCAAGTCTTCCTGGGAGAGTCCCGCAAAAAGCTGACAGCTTCGAAGCGTGCCAGCAATGGCGACCTGTCTGTACTCGGCAATAGAGCTCTGCATATTCGTTCTGCCCCTGGTTTAACACGAACTCGGACGAAAACAAACCCTTCAATCAATTTGGAAGGCAGTCTCGATTCTCGAGGCCACCGCTTAACGGGCGGCCCGAACCGAAGTCCACTCGCCCCGCAACCAGCGGCCCAACAGAACCACCCGAAAGGAAGATCCGGCGCCCATTCCGGTCCGTGCCAGGCACGATTCCAAAATCCGAAAGCCCGACCCAGTCGAGCCCGCCCATTCGGGACGGAAGGGTCCACTGATCGAACAGAGACCTTAATGCTGCAAAAAATGTCTATTTATTGACAAAGGCGGTGTAGTCTGTTGGGTGCCTCTGTACTAACTTGCTCAACAAAAAGCGAAACCTTTTTTTTGCAGCTAGTGCGCATGCCAATTGTCTCCGAAAGCATCACCCCGGTCCGGCGGCCGATCGGTGAGATCGCCAAGGTTATCAAGCCCTTGAATCACGCTGTCAGTACCATCAGACGTCAGCCCGCTGACCTGAGCGCGCGGCTCCCCCGAGCGGGGTCGCGAGCGAACCCTTGGGCCCGCGCCCGCCGAGTGTCTGCAAGCATGCGCCCCGGTTCATCCGAATGGGAGCTTATCGTGAGAATTTCGCCCAAGCCATGGCGAGCGCGAGAAATCCGGGAATTCCGCTCCACCTTCGCTGAGCCAACGGACCTTGACCTATGAATGCCATCAAAACCATTGAGCCAGAACAAACCAATTGCCCCGCTCCCGCGCTGCGGCCTGCGCTGCGGCCTGCGCTGCAGCCTGCGCTCCAGACCGCTTTCGGCTGTCCGCGAAACTTCCGCGAGAATCGGTTCGTTTATTCCGTCGTCTCGGCCCGCGCGCGCGGACTCTCGCTCGGTGTGAACATGAATCCGGACCAATTCTGCAACTTCGATTGCCTCTATTGCGAGGTGAAGCGGGGCTCGGCGGCGTCCGGATCCGCGATGGATGTCGATGTCATGGTGGGTGAACTCCAAAACGCCTTGACCCTCGTCCAATCCAACGGCTTGCGGGAGCTGTCCGACTACGCCGCACTTCCAGATGAACTTCTTCAGCTCCGGCACGTCTGCCTGAGCGGGGACGGTGAGCCCACGCTCTGCCCCAACTTTGAGGAAGTGGTTGAGGCCGTGGTTCACATCCGTGCTTCCAGGGGATTCCCCTTCTTCAAACTGGTTCTGATCACCAACGCCACCGGACTGCATTTGCCGAATGTTCGGGAGGGTCTGAAGTATTTCACCGCCCAGGACGAAATCTGGGCCAAACTCGATGGCGGCACTCAGGCGTATCTGAGCTTGGTGAACCGCACGGAAGTCCCGCTGGAAACGATCATGGCCAACATTTTGGCGCTCGGCCAGGAGCGCCCCATTGTCATCCAGAGCCTTTTCCCCGCAATCAACGGCGCGGAGACACCCCAGGAGGAAATTGATCAGTACGCCCTGCGCCTCCAGGAACTCAAGGCGGGTGGCGCCAAAATATCGTTGGTGCAGATCTACTCCGCCACCCGTCCCACCCATCATTCCGAATGCGGCCACCTGCCGCTCAAGACCCTCTCCCGCATCGTTCACACGGTGCGCAAGACCACCGGTCTGGCGGCTGAGGTCTTTTAGGCCGGAAGAGATCAAACTCACGTCGCGACGGCCCGAGGCGCGCGCAGGGTCATTGAAGATCCAGCGTGCCGTCCCCCCCTCGCCGCCAGCGTGTCACCAGGGAATTTCTCGATCCAACCAATCCTTCCGCGCCCAAACCGGCCATGGTTCTTGCCGGAATCTATTTTCAAACGACCTCTTGGTTTCGGTGACTCGTAACCTTTTTCCAGATGGCGGCTCGGTTCCTGGAAACCGATCTCTCCTGATGAAATGCGAAGAACTGCTCAAGATGCTTAATGAATACGTCGATGGCACGGTCGATCCCGCGATCTGCGACGAGTTCGAGAAGCACATGCAAGGCTGCAACCCGTGCCAAGTGGTCGTGGACAACATCCGCCAGACCATCACGCTCTACAAAGCCGGGCAGCCCTATGAGTTGCCGATCGAATTTCGCACCAAACTCCACGCCACGCTTCGCGAGCGGTGGAAGGAGAAGCATCCGGTCCAATGAAATGCGTGGGGACATGGCAGGACATTTCCGCGGAGAACGTTGCCATGATTCAGATTGAAGATGAATCAGCGGGATCGTTTCTTCCTTCTGCATTCTGACTTCTGCCTTAGCCGCGGCGCGGGCCAGGCGGTTGAGGAAAAAGAGGATTGCTGCGGATTACACTCCCCCGGGAAGGGTCGGCCCCGGGGCCGCGCGATCGGAGGCGGGAGCGCCGGCTGGCGGGGCCGCGCAGCAGTTCTCATTTTGACTCAGGACGCGTTCGTTCCACGCAGGTAGTCCCGGCTTCAGCCGGTTTTCACGTGGCAACCGGCTGAAGCCGGGACTACA
>CAYHFE010000136.1:0-14819 GCA_964355375.1 uncultured Verrucomicrobiota bacterium | reverse complement strand
GGCGAAAGTTGGATGACGGGATCACCGCGGTCGTCGGCCCGACAGATGAGGCCGTTCCGCCGCCCCATTCCAATCCTATGACACCCGCACAGTACAAGACGGTCCGCAGCATGATCGAAACCCGGCTCGGAGTCGTTCTCCCGGAAGGCTCCGAACTTCAGGTCGAGACCCGCCTTCAGAAACTGGCCGAAGGCCTCGGCATCGCCTCTGTGCTCGATCTCTTCCAGGCCTTTGGGGGCGAGCTTGTCCCTGATCCTCCGACCGTGCTGACGCAGGCGATCATCGACAAAGAGACCGCTTTTTTCCGTGATATGGTGGACTTCGGAGCGCTGAAGAACAGTGTCTTGCCGACCCTGATTCAACGGCGCGCGGGCGAACGGCGATTGACTTTTTGGTCGGCCGGGTGCTCGACCGGGCAGGAACCCTACTCGATCGCGATCTTTCTCCGGGAACAATTTCCCGAGCTGGCCGGTTGGGACCTAAAGATACATGCGACGGAATTCAACAGAGATAGCGTGGAAAAAGCGAGAGAGGCCCATTACACGAAAGATGAAGTCAATCACGGTCTGCCCGCCCCGCTGCTGATCAAGTATTTCAAGAAGATTGAGGGCCACTGGCAACTCACCGACTCAATCCGCCAGATGGTTGAGGTTCACCAAGGCAATTTGGTGGAAGCCGGTGGCCGCATTCCCGGGGCCGACGTGGTATTCCTTCGTCATGTCTTGAAGAATCTGAATGGCCCCACCCAAGAGGGCATCCTCAACACCGTCGGCAGCAGCATCAGCCCGGATGGCTGTCTCTTCATGACGGAGAGCAAGGGCATTCCCGGACTCGAGAATCAGTTTTACCGGATCGAATTGCCCGATTCGGCCTTCTATCGGCCAAAGACGTATATCGAAGCCGGCTCATAGGAGTGATGACACCCAGCATGAGCGACGTCACGCGGGTCCTGCATGCGCTGGATGAGGGCGACCCGAAGGCCGCCGAGGAACTGCTGCCGCTGGTCTATGAAGAGCTGCGCCGGCTCGCGACGCACAAGATGTACAACGAGGTGCCCGGTCAGACGTTGCAGCCGACCGCACTGGTCCATGATGCGTGGTTACGCCTGGTCAACACCGAGCATCAGACTTGGCAGAACCGAGCTCACTTTTTTTCCGCGGCGGCCGAGGCGATGCGGCGCATTCTGATCGAGCGCGCCCGGCGCAAAAAGGCTCTTCGCCATGGGGGAGGACAGCAGCGGGTGGATATTCAGGAGGTCGATCTCGCCGCGCCTGGGGGCGATGATCAGATCCTGGCCGTCCATGAAGCCCTGGATAAGTTCAGCGGCCAACACCGGCTGAAGGCGGAGTTGGTCAAACTCCGCTACTTCGCCGGCCTGACGATCGAAGAAGCCGCCAAGGTCCTCGGGATCTCCGAACCGACGGCCAAGCGCTACTGGACCTTCGCTCGCGCCTGGCTCTTTCGGGAAATCAAGAAGGACGAGTCCTAATCCTTGACCCGGTAGAATTTCCTTTGGGCCGGGGTGATGGTTAGCGGGCTGGCCGCGCCGGTTTCATCTTTCCAGGTGACCAAGTCGTCAGACGATTGGAGCGTGGTCCCGGTCCATTCCAGGATCACTTTGCCGCTTTGCAGGGCGAAGCGCGTGAACTTGCCCGGCGTGGCGATGGCTGCGCCCGGGCCGTAATAAGAGAGGAACTTGCTCGGAATCGGCTGCAATTGGTCGGCCGCGGTGGCATCGCCGACTTTGCGCCAGGCCACTTGGGCCTGATCCGTGCCGTTGGCCTCTTTCCAAATCACTTGGATCGCGTACTTTTTGCCTTTGACCAAGTTGATCGGGAGCGATGTGGACTGGTCCATGCCCGACTCCTGGAAGGTGTCGCCAGCGGTCGTGTCGGTTGCGTCCGGGGTGCCATTGGGATCGTCGAGGCTGTCAAACTTGTCGTCCGCGCTGATGCGCAATTCGCCCTGGTCGTCGGCCCGGAGGAAGAACTCGTATTGCCCGGTCTCTTCGGGGGTCAGCCAAGCGCGAAACCGACCGCCATAGGTGTTCTTGTCCGGCGTCACCGGAATAACTAATTCCGAGTTGAGCGTGGTCGTGGCGTAGTCCACGTCCGGCTGATTGGGATAGCGGGTATTGTTGCGGAGGTCGGCCACGGCGGAGCCTCCGATATTGTTCCAAACCTCCAGGCCCACCGTTCCGGTCTGAACCGTGAATCCGGCAAAGCTCAAGGCCGAATTGGCCGGGACCTTGTTGCCCGCGAGGTCTTCGACGTTATTAATCGTGGCCGTGTAGCGGGTCCCCGAGGTCTGCTTGCTCGTGGAGAGGCGGACGGTGGTGGGATCGAGAGCCACGGCGGCGCTGATGGTGAGCCCGCCCGAGAGTTGATAATTCGCGGTCACGGCCAATTGATCGAGCTTCATCGCTTCGGAAAAGGTGACATAGACGGCGTTGAAGTTGATGCTTCCAGTCACGGCCGTGAGGGTGGGGATGACCCCGTCCACGTTGAGGATCGCTTCGCCGCTCACGAGCTTGGTCGAACCGCTGGTCAGGTTGCAGCGGAATTTCGCGCCGTCATCGGCCACGGTCAAAGCTGGGGTGGTGTAGGTGGCTAGGGTCGCTCCTGTGACGTCGGTGAAGGTCGCGCTGCCCGCGGCGGCCTTCTGCCATTGGTAAGTAATCGCCTGCGTGTTGCTCGCCACCACCTTCAGGGTCGCCGTTTTTCCCGCAGGCAGACGCTGGTTGGACGGGTTTTCCGTGATCTTGAGACTGCCAGTGGATTCAATCTCGGCCAGGTAGATGGCGTTAAAGGCATAGCCATAAGCCGCCGCGGACGGAGTGCCGAACGGCGCCGCGCCGACATATTGCTGCGCTTCAATCGAGAAGGTTCCGTCGGCTCCGGGCTCGATGTTGTCCCAACCCACGAGGGAGCCGGCTTTGTTGTCGCCGGTGTTGAGGGCGACCTGGTTGGGGCCGAGGGTCGATTTGTCGAACGTGGCCTTGGTGAAGATATTTTTGTTGTTGCTCCCGTCTTCGTGCGCCGCCACGAAGGCGTCGGCACTGACGAGGGTGAAGACGCTCCAGCGGTCGTTGTAGCCGCCGCCGCGGCTGACCGTGCCGCGGAAGTCGTAGCGGCGCGCCGGATTGAGCCCTTTGAAAATGAGAATCAGTTTGGTGTTGGCGCTGTTTCGAATTCCGGGCAATCCGGCGTTGCCAATATCGACTTTGCCCTTGAACAATTTGTCCGCCGGACTGCCGGCATTCACCGGCGAATTGGCGCCGAAATCATCGGGAGTGGCGTCGCCCTCGACCATCACTTCGATCGACGGGGAGAGGTCGGCGCCGGTCTTGATGTTCTTGAGCACGCCCCCGTCTCCCGTGGCGCGCAGGTCGTAACCCGTGGCGTTGGGGCTGGTCACACCGTCGGTCGGTCGGTGGTCGTTGAAGGCCTCCCAGAGGACCGTGGGTTGGGCCTGCGCCAGGAGGGAGAGGGTAAGAATCGTCGCTCCGGTGAGACAGGCTTGAAGGATCGCCGTGCGGCGGATTCGGATGATCGATGGGTTATTTGGTGTTTTCATGTGCGGATTCGCGCAAAGAATAGCGATCCAGGAACATCCCGACAAGGGGGATTTCTCATTTGGCAGGTCTGTAGTCCAGGCTTCAACCGGTTTTCACGTGGCGAACGGCTCAAGCCGGAACTACCTACGTCCAACGGACAGTGTCCTGGGCCAAAACTTGAAGGGCTGTTCATTTTCGTAAACAAATCGCTTGCAGCCGATTTTCGCCGGTGATACCGTCCCGCGGTTTTTAACTGAAAACATTAGACGGAAGAATATGAAGATGACGAACCGATTACTGGTGGCCGCCGCCCTGATGGGAACCATGCAATGGGCTTCAGCCGCCGATATCACAGGAAAGATCACCCTGACCGGAACTCCGCCCCCGGAGAAAGACCTCCCGCTCGATCCCTCATGCGGGAATATGCACAAGGAAAAGCCGAAAACCAGATTTTATGTTGTCGATGCCGGCGGCGGGCTTGCCGACACCTTCATTTACATTAAGGACGGGCTGAGCGGAAAAACGATTCCAGCCCCGACCACAGCGGTGGAACTGGATCAGAGGGGATGCGAATACGTCCCTTACGTCTTCGGACTTCAAACCAAGCAGAAGCTGGTGGTGAAGAACTCGGATCCCTTGCTCCATAACATTCATGTCACGCCGACCGTGGCGGGCAATAAGGAGTCGAACAAGGCTCAGATGGCGAACGGGAAGCCCTTCGAATACACGTTTGATTCGGCGGAAGTTCTGCTCCGTTTCAAGTGTGATGTTCATCCGTGGATGTTCGCCTACGCCGGTGTGGTGGATCATCCGTATTTCGCCGTTTCCGGGAAAGACGGCACGTTCAAGATCGCCAACGTTCCCGCGGGCAACTACGTGATCGAGGCGTTTCATCGCAAAGCCGGCAAGGTTGAGAAGAAAGTCACGGTCGGAAGTGACGGTCAAAAGGCCGACTTTAGTCTTGCGGTGCCTGCCCAATAGGTCCGGAGAAGGTCGTTCACGATTTTTTGACCGCCGCTGCGGCGTTTGTCGCAGCGGCGTTTCCGTTGGTTGTCGTTGCACAGCATGACCCAAACAACTGGTAATCCGTGGCTGGGCCGTTTCGCGTGCGCGACGGCGGCGGCGACCTTTTTGCTGGTGGGGCTCGGCGGATTGGTGACGAGCCACGGGGCCGGGATGGCCGTGCCGGATTGGCCGACCACTTACGGCTACAACATGTTCCTTTTCCCTCCCTCCTATTGGGTAGGGGGAGTTTTCTATGAACACACTCACCGGTTGCTGGCGTCGCTGGTGGGGTTGTTAACGACCCTTTTGGCGGTTTGGCTGTGGCGCGGAGAATCGCGTCGATGGCTCCGCTGGGTCGGCGTGGGAGCCTGGGTGGGAGTGGTGTTGCAGGGCCTTCTCGGTGGCTTGCGGGTGACTCTCTACAAGGATCAAATTGGGATTTTCCATGCGGCTCTGGCTCAGGTGTTTTTGGTGGTGGTGACCGCGATTGCGCTGTTTACCACCCGGTGGTGGCGGGATCAACCAGGGACCGAGGAGAAGTTGGGGCCCGGGACCACTCTGCTCCGGCGGCTTCTCGTGGCGGCTGTCTTGCTGGTTTTCGCTCAACTCGTTCTGGGGGCTTCGATGCGTCATCAACACGCTGGATTGGCCATCCCCGATTTTCCTCTGGCCTACGGGAAGCTTTGGCCAAGCACGGATGCCGCTTCGCTCGACGCCATCAATCGAACCCGCTTGGACACGAGGGATCAGAATCCGATTACGGCCGCGCATATCCTCCTTCACATGGTCCACCGGATCGGCGCGCTTCTGACGGTAATCGTGACCGGCGTTTTTGCCTGGAAGGCGCGCCGACAACCCGGCCTGAACCGAATCGTTTCACGAATGGCCGGGGGCTGGTTTGGATTGATGATGGTTCAGGGGGCGCTGGGAGTGGCGACGGTGCTGAGCAACAAAGCCGCGGATGTCGCCACCGGCCACGTCATGGTGGGGGCGGCCAGCTTGGTCTTGGGATGCCTCATTTACCTGGTTTTGTTTCGCGTTTCGGAACCGGTTTCTGTCACGAAGCGCCTGGCCTTGGCGCCTTCGCCCCCGCATGCCGTTTCTCCCTCAGCAAATTTTGCCAGCTCCCTTTGAAATGAGATGAAAGCCTCTGTCGCCGCTCCGATTACCGCATCAGAAACTTCCGAGAGACCCGGGTTCGGGGTCTTTCTGGAACTGACCAAAGCCCGGCTCACTTCACTGGTCCTGCTGACGACCTTGGTGGGGTTTTACGTCGGGGTGAAGGGCGCGGTGAATTACCTCATGATGCTGCACACGCTGCTGGGCACCGCTTTGGTGGCGAGTGGCGCGGCCGCTTTGAACCAGTTGCTGGAACGGGAATACGACGCCCGCATGCGCCGCACCCGGACCCGGCCGCTTCCCTCGGGCCGGATTCAGCCGGAGACGGTCTTGGTGTTCGGAGGGGTCTGCGCCGCCGCCGGGTTGATCTACCTGGCCGTCGCCGTAAACCTGTTGACCTCGTTCCTGGGAGCGGCAACTCTGATTTTGTATCTGTTCATTTACACTCCGCTCAAAAGGGTAACGGCATTGAACACGATCATCGGCGCGATCCCGGGAGCGCTGCCGCCGCTGATGGGTTGGACGGCCGCCCGCGGCGCGATCAGCATCGAAGGGTGGTCGCTTTTCGGGATTCTCTTCTTCTGGCAGCTTCCTCATTTTCTGGCGATTGCGTGGATGTATCGCGAAGAATACGCCCGGGCCGGCTTCGTCATGTTGCCGGGGATAGATCCGGAGGGCGTGCGCACGGGACGCCAGGCTGCGAGTCACACGCTCGGCCTGTTGCCGATCAGTCTGTGCCCATTCCTGTTCAAAATTGCCGGGCCGATTTATCTGGCCGGGGCGCTGGTTTTGAGTCTCGTTTTTCTGTGGTACGCCTTTCAATTTTCGCGGAAGCTCACCGACCGGCATGCCCGCACCCTATTCTTCGTGTCAATCCTTTATCTTCCGCTTCTGCTGGGGCTGATGGTTTTCGATAAATTCCGGTAAAAAGGGGCGCCCGACGATTCCGCCGTTGACACCGCTCTTGTGACCCAGTTAACTGACCCGCCGAAAAATTAATTTAACGTATCAAAACAACTTAACGTCATTCCGAAATCCTGTACTCGCATGCAGCACTCAGTCAAAGAATCGCACCACGCTGGAGCGCACGGGGCTCACCACGAGGAATTGGGCTTTTTGCGGAAGTATGTCTTCTCGACGGATCACAAAGTGATCGGGATTCAGTATGGGTTCACCTCCTTGATCTTCCTCTTTTTCGGCTTTCTTCTGGTGTCGATGATGCGGTGGCAGATCGCGTATCCGGATAAACCATTGCCGATCGTCGGGGCGCTCCTGGAACGTGTCCTGGGGACGGTGGCGTCCGGCGGAGTGATCTCGTCGGACTTGTACAACTCGTTTGGGGCGATGCACGGGACGATCATGGTCTTCCTGGCGATTGTGCCTCTGGCTTTTGCCGCGTTCGGCAATTACGTCGTTCCCCTCATGATTGGGGCGCCCGACATGGCCTTTCCTCGGATCAACATGGTCAGCTACCAGGTGTATGTCATCGGGGGCGTGATCATGGTGGTCAGCTTCTTCATCCCCGGTGGGGCGGCTCAGGCCGGGTGGACTTCTTATTCGCCGCTGGCCACGAGCGGGGCGACGCAAGGACAGACCTTTTGGTTGATCGGGATGGTCTTCCTGATCACCTCGTCTTTGCTTGGGGCGGTCAATTTCATCGCCACGATCATTCAGTTGCGCGCGCCCGGGATGACCTGGATGCGGCTGCCCTTTTTCGTTTGGGCTCAGTTTGTCACGGCGTTCCTGCTTCTCCTGGCGTTTCCTCCTTTGGAAGCGGCGGGCCTCATGCAGCTCATGGACAAAGTGGCGGGAACGAGCTTCTTTCTCCCCACCGGTCTGGTGGTGGGGGGAAACCTGGCTCCGGTGAGTGGAGGGGGAAGCCCGCTGCTTTGGCAGCATCTCTTTTGGTTTCTCGGACATCCGGAAGTCTATGTCTTGATTCTACCGGCGATGGGGATTGTGTGTGAAGTGATTGCCAACAACACGCGCAAGCCGATTTGGGGTTACAAGTCGCTGGTTTATTCCGCTTTGGCCATCGGGTTCATCTCGTTCATCGTCTGGGCGCATCACATGTATCTGACGGGCATGGGCACGAAGATCAGCACTTTCTTCCAGACCACGACGATGATCATTTCGATCCCATCCGTCATCATCCTGACCTGCATGTTCATTTCATTGTGGGGGGGATCCATTCGCTTCAACACGCCGATGCTCTTTGTTCTGGCCTTTCTCCCGATGTTCGGCATCGGCGGATTGACCGGCCTCCCCCTCGGTTTCAATGTCAGCGATCTTCATCTTCACGACACCTATTACGTCATCGCGCACTTTCATTATGTGGTGGCTCCCGGAACGATTTTCGCGCTCTTTGCCGGCATTTACTTTTGGTATCCGAAGGTGACGGGGCGGTTGATGAGCGAATTTTGGGGCCGGGTTCATTTCTGGCTGTCCTTGGTCTTCATGAATCTGATCTTTCAGCCGATGTTTGCCCAAGGCATGGCGGGCATGTTGCGCCGGATGGCCAACGGTGGAGCGAACTACTCCTTGGAAAAGGTGGGCGCGGACGCCATGGGCGGTCTGAGCCAGAAGATCATGGGCATGAATGTGTCCATCTCCCACGCCGCTTGGGCTTTGGGATTGGCTCAGCTCCCGTTCATCTTCAATTTCTTTTGGAGCATCAAGAATGGCCGCAAAGTCACTTCAGACAATCCGTGGGAAGCGACCACCTTGGACTGGCAGACGCCGACCCCGCCGCCGCACGGCAATTTCTTGGCGATTCCTCGAGTGCACCGGGGTCCCTATGAATACAGCGTTCCGGGCCAGTCGAAGGATTTCACCCCCCAGAACCAATCGACCTAACCACTTTAGCTCAATCGATTCATGGATATCCCGTACAATGTCGTACCCCGGAAAGATACCGGCCTCTATAATGCCAAGCTTGGCATCTGGCTGTTCCTTGCGTCCGAAGTGATGCTTTTCGGAGCTCTGTTCTCCTCTTATATCCTGCTTCGGGTTGGGGCGGCTCCCGGGACGTGGCCTCACGGTCTCCTGAACATTCCGATTGGGACGGTCAATACCCTCGTCCTGATCAGCTCCAGTATCACCGTGGTGATGGCTTGGGCGTCGCTCAAGATGAACCAATTTAGCCGGTTCAAGCTCTTTCAAGGCCTCACGCTTCTGTGCGCCTTGACCTTCGTTGGGATCAAGTCCTACGAATATCACGACAAGTTCACCCACTACGAGGTGATCTTGAAGAACGGAACCATCGTGGATGGTCATCTGGTGGAAAAGAACAAGGATTTTGTCGTGATTCATCCGGCGGCGGGCCATGGGGAGCACGGGGCGGAGGCGAAGAGCGGGGCCGTCCCAGACCACGCCGAGGTCAAGATCCCGACTTCTGAGATCAAGAAAATCGAGAACTACGGTCCTTGGCACAACACGTATCTGGCGATCTACTTCACCCTCACCGCGCTCCATGCGTTGCACGTCATCGGAGGCGCTCTCGTGATCGGATATCTTTGGGGCCCCGGAAGCAAGATGTGGAAGACCGATCCGGAGCGCTTTACCAACCGCGTCGAAGTTTCCGGCCTGTTTTGGCACTTTGTCGATCTCGTGTGGATTTTCCTCTTTCCGGTCCTTTACTTACTCTAACATTCAACCCCTTCAGTTCCTATGAGCAGCCACGACACCCACGACCTCAAAAAATCAGTCCAGAAGTATCTCTTTGTCTTTTACGCCCTGATCGTCGGAACGATCATCACGGTCGGCGCCTACTATGTCCATATCCCCAGTGTCGCCGCGACCGTGGCGGTGGCGCTGCTGATTGCCAGCGTGAAGGCCTTTTTGGTCGCCGGTTACTTCATGCATCTGATCTCGGAGAAGAAGATGATCTACGGGATTCTCGCTTCGACGGCTTTCTTTTTTTCCGGATTGATGTATCTAGTGGTATGGTCTCGCGGTCAGATGCCTCCCGGCACGGTGTTTATCGGCCATGAGACCGCCGCAAGTAGTCATGCCGGGGGCGCTGCCCAAGCTCACTGATCGGTATGTCCTTAAAAGCCTTCCACATCTTATTTATCACCGCCTCCACTTTGTTGACCTTGGGCTTCGGCGCTTGGTCGATGCGCAATTTCTTTGCCCTGGGCGGCGCGCCGTCCGACCTCGTCCTGGGGTTGGGCTCCTCGCTGGTTGGTTTCGCTCTGATTGGGTACGGCAGATACTTCCTGCGAAAGCTGAAAGGTGTCGGATACGTATGAGGGGATGGAGTCGGACACTGTCCTTCAGCATTGGTGGGTGGGTGGGGCTGGCCGGTCTTCCCTCGGCCATGGCTTGCTCGGCTTGTTTTGGGGCTTCGGATTCGCGGTTGGCGGTGGGGATGAACTGGGGGATTGCGACCCTGCTGGGTGTCGTGCTTTGTGTGTTGGGCGGCTTGGCCGCCTTCTTCATTTATTTGGCAAAGAGATCGGCGATGGTCGGCGAAGCGGATATCGCTGAGCCTTCGCCCGAGACAAAGGAAAAGGTTTGAACATGGAGAAACTTCTTGGATTGCCGGTGCTGGCTTCGGAATTTGGAAAGGACGTGGATAAGCTGATCATTTACGTCCATCTCCTGATGGGGGCGTTGTTCTTCGGTTGGCTGGCTTATTTCATTTACGCGCTCATTCGGTTCCGGAAGTCCCGCCACCCGAAGGCCGATTACGTCGGCCTCCGGGGCAACTCGACGAACTGGGTGGAAGGCGCGGTGGTGTTGGTGGAAGCGGTTCTGTTGATCGGATTCGCCATTCCCCTGTGGGCGAAATCGGTCGATCGGCTACCGAGTGAGAGTGAAGCAGTGGTGATGCGAGTCGTGGCTCAGCAGTTCGGCTGGAACGTCCGCTATCCCGGCGCCGATCGCACCTTTGGGAAACAGGATGTGAATCTGGTTTCCGGTGAGAATCCGTGGGGCGACGTCAAAGACGATGCCGCCGGCAAGGACGACATAAAAACGCTCAATGATATCCATGTGCCGGTCAATAAACCGGTCGTGGTTCACCTGAGCTCAAAAGATGTCATTCATTCCTTCAAAGTAATTGCCTTGCGAGTGACACAGGACGCGATTCCGGGATTGAGCATCCCGCTCTGGTTCAGGGCGACCAAAGAAGGAAAGTACCAGATCAACTGCGCGCAGCTTTGCGGCAATGGACATTCCTCGATGTCGCTTGGCTTTCTCACGGTGGAAAGCGAAGAGGCGTTCGATAAATGGATGAAGCAGCAGAGCAAGCCCGGCGGCGGTGCGGCCACGAGCTTTGAATAGCCCACCGAGACCGTCGGTGTCCGCCGTTGAGGGAAGGGGATGCCGGCTCCGCCGAGAGCATGGTCGAGTCGAGTTTACCGTGTGGGGCTTCAGCCGTTTTAATTAGCCCTTCGAGCGAAAGGGCGGGATTGTGATCTCAAGAAAAGTCGAGTGGATCGTGTGGGGAGGGCTGGCGCTCGTCGTGGTGACCATCGCGGTCCTCTTCTTTGCGTCCGTCGCGGTTTCGTCACGGAGCAAATCCGCCTCCTCCTCGCCCTTGCCCGTTTATGGCGTGGTGCCCGCCTTCGCGCTGACGAATCAATTCGGAGTTCCGGTGACCCTGGATCGTTTGCGCGGACAAATCTGGGTGGCCGACATCATCTTTACCCGTTGTCCCGGACCGTGCGCTCAAATGACCCAGCGGATGAGCGAACTTCAAGCGGCGTTCTCGGCCGACCCTTCGGTTCGATTGATCTCCTTGACCACGGACCCGGAGTTCGACACACCTCCGATTCTGGCTCGCTATGCGGCGCGCTTTGGCGCGGAGACGAATCGATGGTGGTTCTTAACCGGATCCAAGGAGCAAATCTCCCAATTGGCCATCGGGGGGCTCAAATTGACGGCGTTGGACAAGACACCCGCGGATCGATCCAGTGAGGAAGACCTTTTCATCCACAGCACGATATCGGTGCTCGTGGACGGAGCGGGTCGGCTGCGTGGGGTCTTCGAGACACTCCAGCCCGAGGCCTTTCAGGAACTGATCCGCGCGGTCGAGAGGCTTCGTCGGGAGAAAAGCTTATGAGTTTGTCGGACTTGCCCGTTTTGAACGCCTGTCTCAACGCTCTCAGCACGGTTTTCCTGAGCTTGGGTTTCTACTTTATCCGTCGTCAGAACCGGGTAGGGCACCGGAACTGCATGGTGTCGGCTCTGTGCACGTCCGCGATCTTCCTGACGTCCTATTTGTTCTACCATTTTCAGGCAGGCCGGACTGTGTTTCGAGAGCCTGGCTGGTTTCGGCCGATCTACTTATCGATTCTTCTGACTCACACGCTCTTGGCCGTCGCCATCGTCCCGCTCATTCTCGTGACGGTTTCTTTGGCGGTGAAAGAACGATTTGAGGCCCACCAGCGCTGGGCGCGTTGGACCTGGCCGATGTGGATGTATGTGTCAGTGACCGGCGTGCTCATCTACTTCTTGCTCTACCAGATCTTTCCTCAACGCTAAGTTCGGAGTTTTTGAATGGAGTGGAATTGAGACCAAACAGGCGTCGAGCCCCGTCAATTAATCCGCCGCCCAAGAATTTCTACTGCGAAGCTTTGACAATCCCTCGCGTCCTGCCAATATCCGCCCCCATGAAAACTTTCGCCTCGATTGTGGCTATTCTCATTATGCAGAACTTGAACGTTCATGCAGCTTCGGTTCACGACATCGCCGTCAAAGATATTGACGGCAAAGCGACCACGCTGGGCGCTTACAAGGGCAAGGTGCTGCTCGTCGTCAATGTCGCCTCCAAATGCGGCCTGACCCCGCAATACAAGGAACTCGAAGCGCTGCACGAGAAGTACAAAGGAAAGGGCTTTGCGGTTCTGGGTTTCCCCTGCAATCAGTTTGGCGGCCAGGAGCCCGGCACCAACGAAGAGATCAAACAATTCTGTTCCACCAAGTACAGCGTAAGTTTCCCGCTCTTCGACAAGATCGATGTCAATGGTCCCAAACGACATCCCCTCTACGTGGCGCTCGCGGGCCAAGGGTCACCATTCCCGGGCGACATTCAGTGGAACTTCGGGAAGTTCTTGATCGGGCCGGACGGAAAGATCATCAAGCGATTTGAACCCCGGACGACGCCCGATGCTCCCGAAGTCATCAGTGCGCTCGAGGCGGCTTTGGCCAAGAAATAATCACTCCGCCACAAGCCGGCCGGCCGGGCGGACGTTTTGACCCGCGCGCTTGGTTTGGGAGTCGCCGAGATCCTCGCGGCAGCGCTCGGCCAGGGCTTCGAGTTGTCTGACGATCTCCGGGTGTTCTCCGGCCACGTTGCTCGTTTCGCCGATATCATTCTCCAGGTCGAAGAGCTCAAGGCCGATCTGTCGGCTGACGGTCGGTCCGGGTTTGCCGTCGCGACCCGCCGGATTGGGCGCGGGGTAACTGTGCGGGAAATGCAGCTTCCATCTGGCGTTTCGCACCGCCTGCAGGTGTTGCCCCCAGTAATAGAAATACGCTTCGTGCGGTGACTTCGCCCCCGGCTGGCCCGAGATGAGCGGCCAGATATCGAGTCCATCGATCTTGTGCTGGGGAAGCTCGGCGCCCGCCAATTTGGCCACCGACGGTAAAATGTCCATGCTCATGACCAGCTCGCGGCAGACCCGGCCCGCGGGAATTCGGCCAGGCCAGCGCATCAGACAAGGCTCACGAACGCCGCCGTCAAAGGTGGTGCCTTTGCCTTCCCGGAGCGGTCGGGCGTTGCCGGCGTGGTTGCCGTACGGCAGCCAGGGGCCGTTGTCGGAGGCGAAAATCACCAGCGTCCGTTCGTCCAGTCCGTGTGTTTTCAGGGCCTTGAGAATTTCACCGACTGACCAATCGATCTCCATGATGACGTCGCCGTAGAGGCCTTGTTCCGATTTGCCTTGGAACTTGTCGCTGACGTGTAACGGCACGTGCGGCATGTTGTGCGCGACGTAAAGAAAGAACGGATGGTGCCGGTTCTTTTCGATGAAGCGGACGGCCCGTTCCGTGTACCAGGTCGTCAATTGGGTCTGGTCCGGGTTGGTGGCGATGACCTTTTCATTCTCGATCAGGGGCAAATCCCGATAGGTTCCCGGTTTGGCCTGCGGATGCTTGGGCCACATGTCATTGGAGTAGGGCAGGCCGAAGTATTCATCGAAACCATGCCGGGTGGGCAGAAACTGTGGGTGGTGGCCGAGGTGCCATTTGCCGTAGATCGCGGTCGCGTAGCCGCGGGTCCGGAGGACTTCGGCGATGGTGGCTTCGTTGGCGTGAATGCCGTGCGTGGCGTTGGGACCCAGGGCGCCGAGGATCCCGACTCGGTTCGGATAACATCCGGTCAGGAGGGCCGTGCGCGACGCGGAGCAAACGGGTTGGGCCACATAAAAATCAGTGAACCGAACGCCTTCGGCAGCGAGGCGATCGAGGTTCGGCGTCGTGAACCCTTTGGCGCCATAGACCCCCACATCCGCATAGCCCTGATCGTCCGTGAAGATGAGCACAACATTGGGGCGATCTGGCTCCGCGGCCCGGGCTGGGAAGGTGTTCATCGGCCAGTGAGTGGCCGGCCAGAGAAGACCGGCGGCGAGGAGATACTTGAAGGTTTTCATGGAGAACCGGACCATATTCGCCGAACCGCGCGGTGCGGCGAGAAAAAAATTGTGACGCGTCGGCGGCGCCAATGAAACAGACTAATTCGAAGATCCGCCTTCTTGTTCTCCCGGCTGAATGATATGAACGCCACGACCCTGGAAGCCGAAGCCTACCGCTACGTCATTGACCTCATTTACAGGCGATGCCGCATCAAACTGCACGACGGCAAAGAGCACCTCATCAAGAGCTACCTGCACTCCCAGCCCTTCGAGCTGATCTTCTGTCGCAATGTGATGATCTATTTCGACCGGGCCACCCAGGAACAACTGGTCAACCGGCTTTGCCAATTGCTCGTTCCGCACGGCCATCTGCTTGGGCTCCTGCATTGGCGTGACGATTTACGACCCCGTCATGCGCGTGGGCGGCCTGCTCCATCTCGTGCTCGCTCCACGTCGGCACCGGCGAAGTCCGCCTCAAAGTTTCCGGGTGCAAGGATAATAGCGTGCTGTACACTGGAGCCTGAACATGCAACGACTCGATGCCATCATCGATCAAG
>CAYHFE010000135.1:0-14897 GCA_964355375.1 uncultured Verrucomicrobiota bacterium | reverse complement strand
CAAAATCCTTTGCCCTTAACGCTCCTCGCCAGCGGGTTAACCGAATGTTTACGTCCTGATAATGGTAGTCCGGCACGTCCATGCCGTGGAGGATGAGGTTGGTGAGGCCGAGGACGTACCATTGAAGGCTTTGTATTTTTGCCAAAGCTGTTCGGGCGAGGGAAAGGCGTTGAGCGGGATTTCCGTCTCGATTGCTCCCGATTTTACGGTCTTGTCGTGGAACAGAAAAGCGTCGCCGTTGCTGCTGAAGACGAAAGGGATGTCGAGGGTTTTGGCGTCCGCGTAGCCGAGGGCCTGCTGCATGCCCGCCCCGACGCTGTGGTTGTTGTCCTTCGCCTCGAGGATGGCGATTGGGATGTTGGGTTTGTAGTAGAGGATGGGCGCGGCAAGCGGACCGGCAGTTTGCAGCCGTGGAACTCGACGAGCGGATGACTTCTTCGGATGGTGCAATCCAGTGCATGGGGTTCGTTTGGTATCGTAATCTGCGGAACACTTCGGGCAAAGCCAAAAGCCGCGCGCTTGACGTGGCTGCGTTCGTAAGAACACGGCCAGCCTCTGCGGGAGCGCTGCGAATTCAGCCTTGTTGTTACCAGCCGAGCCACAGTTCAAAAAAACCGGCGAGCTCGATCGCCGCCGCAAAGTGAACAACCCACCAAACGGTGACTTGTTAGGGCGGCCCAGGGTGATCGGCGAGGGCGCCGACCACCGCACGCGAGGGCGCGTGCGCTCCCCATCTCGACCAAATAGTCACGCCCAAGTCTGTTTCTGGCAGTGCGGCCGCCCCGGGCAAAGTCGCGCCTTACTCGCGGATCGTCGCGGCCAACCCGGACTTGAGCTTCTCGACGAGCTTTTCGTGCGCGCCGTTGACTTCGGCATCCGTCAAGGTGCGCTCCGCATGACGGTAGGTGAAGGCGTAAGCTACGCTTTTCTGTCCGGCCGGGACGTTCTGTCCCCGGAAGACATCGAACAACTCCAGGTTTTCCAGATGAGGCGGTTTGGCTTGTTTGACGACGTTGAGAACCGCGTCGTGAGTCGTGGATTCAGGCACCAGCATGGCCACGTCGCGCCGGATGCTGGGAAACGCCGGCAGGGGCTTGAAGGACTTGGCCGGATTGCGCCGAGCCAGCAGCGTCTGCCAATTCAATTCGGCCAGGAAGACGGCGTCGCGCAGGTCGTAGCGCTTGACCAACGCGGGCTGGAGTTGGCCGAACTCGCCGAGATGGACCCGGCCGCCGAGGGAAAGGGTGGCCGACTCCAGGAAAAGAGGGTTGGGCTCGGTGCGTTTGGCGGAGGCCACGCCGCGCAGTCCGAACTGTTCCAGGAATTCTCCGAGGAGTCCCTTCAGATCAAGGACATCGTAGCGCGCCTGACGGTCGGCGCCGCTCCAGAACGCGGGATGTCGAAGCCCGGTCAAGGCGAGCGCGACGCGAGTTTCTTCCTTGAGCTGGCCGCCCGACTGGATGAAGACGCGGCCGACCTCAAACAAGGCGACGTCGAATTGGTTGCGGCTGACGTTGTGCCGGAGCGAATCCAGGAGGCCCGGGAGCAACGAAGGTCTGAGGACGTTCATGTCGCCGCTCAATGGGTTGGCCAGAAGAACCAGGTTCTCCCGGGCGGCGGCCAGGTCGGCGGCCAGGTCGGAAATCAGCGTCTGTCCTTGCGCTTCGTGCAGCCCGAGTCCGGTCAGGATGCGCCGCGCGTCGGCCCATTCGTCAAAGACGGCGTCAAACTCGTTCGCGCCGATCGCCCCGCGGGGGGGCGTCGGGGGAATCTTGTCCACTCCAAAGAGGCGGCAGATCTCTTCGATCAAATCGACCTCCCGCTTGAGGTCCACGCGGAAAGTGGGGACGCGAAACGTCGTGGAAAGCGCCGGGCGATCTCCGATTTCGGGCGCGTTTCCCGAGGTGGAAACGATCTCGAGATCGAGACGCCGGAGGAATTCGACTTGTTGTTCCGCCGGAATTTCCACTCCGAGCAGGGCGTTGGTTTGGGCGGGGCGCAGGGAGATTTCTTTGGGAGGTCGAGGCTGGGGAAATTCATCGATCGCGCCCTGGGCGAGACATCCGCCGGCAGTTTCGACGATGAGGTGAGCGCAGCGTCGGCTGGCCCATTCCGTGATGCCGACGTCGGCGCCGCGTTCGAAGCGGTAGGACGATTCGGTTCGCAAGCCGAGCGTTTTGGAGGTGCGGCGGATATGGGTCGGACTGAAATAGGCGGACTCAATCAGGACATCGGCGGTGCGTTCGTTAATCTCGCTATTTTGTCCGCCCATGACGCCGGCCAGGGCAATCCCTTTGGCCTCATCCGCGATCAAGAGCATGTCGTGGGTCAGGGTGCGCGCTTGTCCGTCGAGAGTGGTGAACTTCTCTTCAGGCCGGGCGCGGCGAATGACGATGGTGGGCGTCCCGGCCGGCCGGCGATTCGGCTCGCCGGTGGGGTTGGTCTCGCTCGCCGCGATCAGATGATAATCGAAGGCGTGCAGCGGTTGGCCGGTTTCCAGCATGACGTAGTTGGTCACGTCCACCACGTTGTTGATGCTGCGGATGCCGACCCGCTCCAAAGTCGTGCGCAACCAGTCCGGACTGGGGGCGATCTTCACGCCCTGAACCACTCGCGCGACGTAGCGTGGGCAGAGATCGGGATCCTCGATCCGCACTGCGACCCGATCCGAGGTGGAGGGAATCGTGGGCGCGTCGCCGTGGTGCGACGGCTCGGCGACCGCAGGCATGCGGAGAGGCTGGCCGGTCAGGGCGGCAATTTCCCGGGCGATGCCAATAACGCTGTTAAGGTCGGGGCGATTGGGCGTCACTTCCAGATCAAAAACGACGTCACCGCCGGAGCGGCCGAGATACTGGGCGAAGGGCTGTCCCAACGGGGCGTCGGGTCGCAGGATCAAGAGGCCGTCGGCGTCGTCGGCCAGGCCCAGTTCTTGGGGCGAACACATCATGCCTTGGGAAACGATGCCGAAGACCTTTCGTTCTTTGATCACGAAAGGCTCTGGGTCGCCCGGTTTCAAGGGGAGGGCGAAGTTGGGCAGAATGAGGGCGACTTTATCGCCCGGCTGATGGTTCTGGGCGCCGCAGATGATCGTCCGCTCGCCCTTGCCGTCATTGACCTGGCAGACGGAGAGCTTGTCCGAGGCGGGCACCTTGTCGCGGGTCAGGATCTGAGCGACGAGGATGCCTTCGAACTCACCGCTGAGTTTCTGAATTCCTTCGACTTCCAGGCCGAGCATGGTGAGGCGTTGAGCCAGCTCGTCCGGCGACCAGTCGAAGTCCACGTATTGTTTCAGCCAGTTGAGAGTGACCTTCATTGCTCGGGTATCAGTTGGATTTGTCGTTCGTGATCGTCGCCGGAGTGCCACCGAGAGCGTCGGCGAAGGCGGAGCCTGAGCCAGGTTTTGACCAGCAGATTCATTCCTCGGGGTCAGGCAATTTGCGGAGCGCAACGGCGACGGCCCGGCGGCCCTTAGAACTGCCGCAGGAACCTGGCGTCATTTTCATAAAAGAGCCGAATATCATTGATGCCATAGCGGATCATGGCGATGCGCTCGATGCCAAAACCGAACGCCCAGCCGGTCCAGACCTCGGGGTCATAGCCCACATTCTCGAAAACCCGCGGATGAACCATTCCGCACCCGGCGATTTCCAACCAGTCTTTGCCCATCTTGCGGGTGAGCGCGCTGGCGAAATCAATCTCGAAGCTGGGCTCGGTATAGCTGAAGTAGTGCGGCCGAAACCGGACCTGGACGTCCGATCCCATCAATTCCTTGAAGACGAACTCGACCGTGCCTTTGAGATCTCCCACGGTCACGCCCTTATCCACGTACAGACCCTCGATCTGGTGAAACGTCGGGTTGTGAGTCGCGTCCGCGTTGTCGCGGCGATAGACCCGGCCGGGGACGATGATCCGAACGGGGGGCGCCTGCTTCTTCATCACGCGAATCTGCACCGATGAGGTATGGGTCCGGAGGAGATGCTGATACGGGGTTTGAGCCAGGGTCGGCGCGCCGGCCGGGTCCGCAAGATAAAAGGTGTCGTGAGTGTCGCGGGCCGGATGGTCGGCCGGAGTATTCAGGGCGTCGAAACAATGGTATTCATCCTCGGTTTCCGGGCCGTCAGCCACGGCGAATCCGATCTTGCGGAAGCTGCGGACGATGTCTTCGGTCACGCGAGTGAGAGGATGAAGCTTCCCGAGCGCGCGGCGTCGGCCCGGCAGGGTGAAGTCAGTCGGTTCCTTGGGAAGAGCGGCCTGCAGTTCCAGGGCTGTCCGGCGCTCCGCCAAGGCTGATTCCAACTGCGTTTTCGCCTGGTTGATGAGTTTCCCGGCGGCGGGGCGCTCTTCTTTGGGCAGGCTGCCGAGTTGTTTCAAGAGGGCGGTAAACGTTCCATGACTGCCCAGATAATTCACCCGCGCCTGCTCCAAAGCCGTCAGGTCGGGGGCGGCGGTGAGTTCGGCGAGCGCGGACTGCTTGAGGGGTTCAAGGGTGTCGATGGGGGACATGGTCGGGACTGGTTTTGGATTCTTGGCCTCGCTTCATTGGGATGATGCCACGGATCAAAGGCCGGTGGAATTTCGTTTTTTGACCGGTTTTTTCAGCGAGATGTCGGCAAAACAAAAAACGGGCGCCGGTTGATGGGCCGCCCGTTCCTCGGAATGTAAAACTAGCTTCTGAACTCAGGCCTTCGCGGCTTTGGTCTTCAGCGCATTGAGGGCGACTTGGACCAATTCGGTAAACGCCGCGCCATCGGTCGCGGCTAAATCAGCCAATATTTTGCGGTCCAAGGCTACCTGGGCGGCTTTTAGCCCTTCCATGAATCGGCTGTAGGTGATGCCAGCGGCTCGGGCGGCCGCGTTAATGCGCACTTGCCAAAGGGCGCGGAAGTTGCGCTTCTTCGTCTTGCGGTCACGATAGGCATATTGGCGGCCGTGGTCGAGGGCGTCGGCCGCGTAGCGGTAGAGTTTCGAGCGGCGCATCCGAAAGCCTTTGGCGGCTTTGATTGTGCGGATACGGCGCTTTCGGGAAGCGGGGGAATTCGTTACTCGCATAGGTCAGTCAGGCGTGAAAATTCAGTTTGGCAAAGCTGGCTCGATCAGTGATCGAAGGGCAGATTCTGAAGGATCCGATACGTGTCCGTCTTATCCACGACTTTGGAGGTCCCGAGCGAGCGCCGACGTTTCGGGCTTTTGGTGGACAGCAAATGGCGCTTCCCCGCGCGCATGCGCATGACTTTTCCTCGGGCCGTGATCTTGAATCGCTTGGCCACCGACTTCCGTGTTTTGACACCTTTAGGACGACGCATAAATTCAAAGTTCTCTCAAAAAGAGCGCGCAATATAGAATTACCAATGGGAGGAAGCAAGCGGTATTTTCCGCATTTTCCGAAATCATCTCCAAAGCGCAAACAGGACAGCAGTTCTCATCTTGACTCAGGACACTGTCAAAATGAGAACTGCTGCAAACAGGAGTTGCCTCATTTCGCCTTCCCTCTTTATGCTGGTCATGCCGCTGACCATGATCGCACCCGAAGACATGAAGGAAACCACGTCGATCCTGGGCATCATCGCCGGGAATCGTTCGTTGCCCTTGCTTTTTGCCCGGGAGGCGCGGCGCCTGGGGGTCAAGCGCCTGGTGGCGGTCGCCTTCGAAGGTGAAACCGATCCGGAACTTGGAGCGCTCGTCGATGAAATGATCTGGCTCAAAGTCGGTCAGCTTTCCAAGATGATCGATGCGCTCAAGAAACGAGGCGTCCACCGCTGTGTCATGGTGGGGCAAATCGCGCCCAAGAATCTCTTCGATCTGCGACCTGATTTTCGCGCCGTCGCCTTGCTCTTTCGGCTCAAAGAAAGGAACGCGCACACGCTCTTCGGAGCGATTGCCGCGGAGCTAAGGAAGGACGGGATCGAACTGATTGAAGCTACTCCATGGCTTCTGGATCAGATGCCCCAGGCTGGTTTTCATTTGGGGCCCAAGCTGACGGAACAACAGCAGTCCGACGTGGCCTTTGGATTCTCCATGGCCAAGGAGATCGCCCGGCTCGACATCGGTCAGACCGTCGTGGTCAAAAAGGGGACCGTGCTCGCCGTCGAAGGATTGGAAGGCACGGACGCCTGTCTCAAACGGGGCGGAGAATTGGCGGGACGGGCTGGCGAGGCCGTGGCGGTGAAGGTGGCCAAGGAGAAGCATGACCTGCGCTTCGACATCCCATGCATCGGTCCCCAAACCCTGGAGACTTGCGCCGGGTCTGGCATCCAGGTGCTCGCCATCGAAGCCGGAAAATCCCTTCTCCTCGAGCGGGAATCGTGTGCTCGGCTCGTCCAAGAACACCGGATGGCCCTGACAACCGTCGGCTGAAGGCCGATCCAAAAAACTGCTGGCGCAAGCCCTCGACTGTTGTAAGGTAGGCCCACTTTTACAGAAAAAATCATCATGGAACCTAAAGCGGATATCGCACTGATCGGCCTGGCTGTCATGGGTCAGAATCTCATCCTAAACATGAACGACCACGGCTTCACTGTCGTCGCCTTCAATCGCACTGTCTCGAAGGTCGATGACTTCCTGAACAAAGAGGCCAAAGGGACCAAGGTGCTCGGTGCCCATTCGCTGGCGGAAATGGCCAGCCTGCTCAAGAAACCTCGCCGGGTCATGCTCATGGTGAAAGCCGGTGCGGCGGTGGACGAATTCATCGACCAGCTCATTCCGCATCTCGAGCCCGGGGATATCATCATCGATGGCGGTAATTCGCTTTTTGAGGATACCAGCCGGCGGGTCCAACACGTCGAGAGCAAGGGGCTCCTTTACATCGGGACCGGCGTTTCTGGAGGCGAGGAAGGCGCGCGCCGCGGTCCCAGCATCATGCCCGGAGGATCTTGGGCCGCTTGGCCGCACGTTAAACCCATCTTCCAAGCCATTTCGGCCAAGGTTGAGGGCGGCACGCCCTGCTGCGATTGGGTCGGAGAGAATGGGGCTGGCCATTACGTGAAAATGGTCCACAACGGCATCGAGTACGGCGACATGCAGCTCATCTGCGAAGCCTACAATCTCATGAAAACTGGGCTCGGTCTGACCGCGGACGAGATGCACCAGGTCTTCAAGCAATGGAACGAAGGCGATCTTGAATCGTATCTCATCGAGATCACTCGAGATATCCTCGGCTTCAAAGACACGGACGGACAACCGCTCGTGGACAAGATTCTCGACACCGCCGGGCAGAAAGGCACCGGCAAATGGACGGTCGTGAACTCGCAGGACCTGGGCATTCCCATCACCTTGATCGCCGAGGCGGTCTATGGGCGCTGTGTGTCCGCCATGAAGGACGAACGGGTCGCTGCTTCGAAGAAACTGCGCGGACCCAAACCCAACATCACCGGCGACCGCGCCAAGTTCATCGAGGACATTCGCCAGGCCCTCTATGCGTCGAAGATCATCTCTTACGCTCAAGGCTACATGCTGATGCGGGCCGCCGCCAAAGAGTACAAATGGAACCTAAACTACGGCGGCATCGCCTTGATGTGGCGCGGCGGCTGCATCATTCGCAGCCAGTTCCTGGGCAAGATCAAAGAGGCCTTCGACACCAAACCGAAATTGACCAACCTGCTGTTGGACAAATTCTTCAAGACAGCGATCAAGAAATGCCAGCGCTCGTGGCGCGTGGTCGTGGCCACGGCCGCGAAAAAAGGCATTCCGGTTCCGGCGTTCAGCACGGCGCTGGCTTTCTACGACGCCTATCGCAGCGAACGGCTGCCCGCCAATCTGCTCCAGGCGCAACGGGATTACTTCGGCGCCCACACCTACGAACGGCTGGATCAACCGCGCGGCCAGTTTTTCCACACCAACTGGACCGGACGCGGCGGCGACGTCAGTTCGAGCACCTACAACGCTTAGGGTCTCCCTGCGCTTCCATCGAGAGCACACGCGCCGGGAGCACACGTGCCGGGCGTTCGGTGGTGGGCGGATGCCACTGATTCGAATTTGCGATCAAGATGAGACTGACTGCTCCCTCACCCCGTCCCTCTCCCATCGGATGGGAGAGGGTGTCCGAAGGACGGGTGAGGGCTAATTGCGCTCAACTTGAAAGCAAAGTGGAATGAATTGGCCATTCGCCAGGTGGGTGATTGTCCGCCGGTGCGATGGGAGTCTCCCAGAAGCGGGACAGAAGCGAGCGCGCGGAGGACAACCATGAAAACACCGAAGGTCCGAAGACCGCCGATCCCCTCTCTACTCGAACGGCGAATCAACTATCTTTTCAGGCTCAAGGATGGTCAAGACTGCGGGGCCGACTGCTCCACGTCGTCCAGGAACTTCTTGGCGCATTCCGGACAGACGCCGTGCGAGAATTGCGCGTCCGAGTGGCGCATGACATAGACCTCGACCTGGCTCCAAAACCCTTTGTCATCGCGGATTTTCTTGCAGGAAGCGCAAATCGGGATGAGCCCGCGGAGGACTTTCACGTTGGCCAGCGCCGCCTCCAGATCATGCGTTCGAGCCTGGAGTTGCGTGTTGGCCGCGCCGAGTTCGGACGCGCGCAACAACGCCGCGGTCCGTTCGGCCCTTTCAAGGGCTCGCCGAAGTTTGCGAACGTGGACGGAGCGAGCGATGGCGAGACCGCCCGCCGCCAGGCCGACGGCCATGAACAACTTGAAAGTGGCCGTTTGCCACCAGAAAGGTTCGATGACGATGGAAATCGTAGCTCCGGTCTCGTTCCACGCGCCATCGTTATTGCAGGCGATCACGTGAAAGAGATACTGGCCAGGGCTAACTTTCGCGTACTGGGCGGTTCGTTGGGTTCCGGCGTGGACCCAATCGCTGTCCCAATCGATCAGGCGATACTTGAAACGAACCCGCTCCGGCACCGCGAAACTGAGAGCGGTGAAGTCAATCTCAAAACGCCCTTTGCCAGCGGGCACGACGTAACTGAATGAGTCACCCGCGGCGGAGGGGCTCCTCGGGGTGAGTTCCACTTCCGTCCGGACCGACTCAATATGCACGGGCGGCACCAGGGGATTCGATGCGACCCGGGTGGGATCGACCACCACGAGGCCACCCACGGTGGCAAACCACAAATGTCCGGAGGGGTCCTTGAAGCAGCCCGGTTGGTGGCTGCCGGCACACTCGGGGTTGAGCATACCTTCCTGCCGGCTCAGAACCAGCCCTTGGATTTCGTCCACGGCCCCGTCGAGGCATTCTTCGAGGTTCTTCCGCTTCACCCGCATCAGGCCGGCATTCGACCCGATCCAAAAGTAGCCGTAGTCGTCCTCGATGATTTGCGCGACCACGTCGTTGGCCAGCCCGTCGCGCGTGTTGACGGTCGCGAACCGACCCTGGTAATACCGGCTCAACCCGCCTCCTGCCGTCCCGATCCAGAGAGCTCCCGCCCGATCCGGATAGAGAGTATGCACCGGCTCCGCGCCCAAGCCGTGGGCTTGGTGGAATTGCTTAACTTCGCGGCCCGCAATGCGATTCAAGCCGCCCTTGGTGCCGACCCAGATGGCGCCGTCCTGGTCTTGGGCGATCGACGTGACGTAGGAATGGCTCAATCCGTTCGTGGTCGTAAAATAATTCGTCTCGCCCGCACGACGATGTTGCACTCCGAAATCGCGCGAGCCGAGCCATAATCCACCATCGCGATCTTCGAAAACCGTGCGCGTGCCTTGCCCCGGGAGGACGTCGCGCAAGGTCGTTTGGCCATTCTGCCCGTAGTAAAGTTTGCCGTCGGTGGCGGCGATCCAGATGGCATTGCTGCGGGCCTGGCTGAACGAAACGATCAGCCCCTCGGAGGCGAGCGCGCCCGAGACCCGGTGGAATTGGCCGTCGCGCCAGATTCCCGCGCCTTCCCCCCACGTCCCGATCCAGACGTTCTCGGATGAATCGCGCGTCAGACAGACCACGTCATTGTGGGGCAATCCGTTCCGCGTGCTGATGGTCTGGAGCGCCTTTTTGCGCAGGCGATGGAGCCCTCCGCCGTTGCTCCCGATCCACAAGTTGCCCTCGCGATCTTCAAACAGAGTCGGGAGGTCATTGACGAGCAACCCATCGGCTGCGGTGAACTGGGACTTTCGCCCGTTGCGGACCTGGATTAAACCGCTTCGATTGGCGGTGAGCCAAATATCGCCGTCGCGGCTCTGAAGAACCCGTTCGACGTTGTGGCCGGTCAACTCGGCGGCCTGGATGGCCTTCCCGTCGGCGTAATGCAACAGGCCATGGCGATCGCTCGCCAACCACACGCCATTGGTCAGATCGGGGGTGATTCGAAAAGCTCCGATCAGCTCCGGCACCGGATCCCATCGCCCCGCTCGAAAACGAATCAGCGTCTCACCCCAACTAACCCAAAGGGCCCCATCCTGTTCAGGGCAGAGCGCGTGGATCGGGCCGGTGACACCTGGCGGTGGCGGCACCAGGTCCATCTGATCATCGGTGACGCGGAAGAGGCCATGGGGAGTTCCCACCCAAATCGTTCCGGATCCGTCTTGGCAAATGTGGGAAATGACTTCCGGAGCTAAAGAACCAGGTGCATGAATGCCGCGAAATAGATGATTCTCGTAACGAACCAATCCACCACCCTCGGTTCCAATCCAGAGCCGGCCCAAGCGGTCTTCGCAGAGCGCGTTGATATTGTCGGAGGGAAGACCGGGACTGCGCGCCGCGGTAAAGGTCGTGAAGCGGACGCCGTCGAAACGCACCAACCCGTTGAAGGTCCCCAGCCAAAGGTAGCCGTCGCGGCTCTGAATGATCGCAGAGACCGAGTTCTGCGGCAGACCCTCGTCGGTTTGCCAGGTTTTGATCGTGAACTCGATCTCCCGCGGCCAAACCGGACCCTCGATGGCGCCGACGGAGTGAAGCAGGCACGCCCACATCAGGAAAAAACTCCATCCCGTCGAGAGATACCCAAGCGTCAACGACCGTGGGCTGGCATCGTTTGTCATTTGAAGATGGAGAAGTCTGCTCGCCCGTCTTGAATTGTGTCAAGCGAGGAACCGGGACTGCCAGCAATTCTCATTTTGACCCAGGACACTGTCCGTTCCACGCATGTCGTCCCGGCTTCAGCCGGTTTTCACGTGGCGACCGGCTGAAGCCGGGACTACATACTTGTCAAAATGAGAACTGCTGCGGGACTGCCACAATGCTTATTTCGGAGATTTTTTGTTTGCTTAGCCACGAAAGAGCACTTATAGAGAAGCCTTCTTGAGACGTCTCTGGTTCTATCTGTCATGTTACAACCAGTTTTCGTTTCCACGCTGAGCCCGCTCGAAGGAGGTAGCGGGCTTTTAGCTTTTGGGGAGCCTCGCTCTTCAGTCCACGGCGCGCCGCCATGCCGGTTCGGATCAGGGGCTGCGATGGTCTCTCGTTCGTCTCGGCGCGCCCTGACCGATCGTTGATCGGCGAAGTTGGGCATTGTTTTTTGCCTCGTTGTTTCGAGAATGAATCGAATGGAACATCCTGAGAGTGCGGCCGGGTCTTACGCCGAAGGTCTTAGCCTGAGTTCCGCTGGATGTCTTCCAGAGGCCATCACCGCTCTTGAAGCCGCCGTCGGTTGCTCTCCGGAGAACGCCTCTTACCAGTATCAGCTTGGCCTGTCGTATCACCAGGCCGAACGAGGTCTGGAAGCAGCGGTGGCATTGGGCAAGGCGATTGCCCTCGAGCCGAAGTTCCATCAGGCCTGGACCCGCTTGACCGCGATCTTGGTTGAATTGGGCGACTGCGACGCGGCCGTCCGGGCAGGACAGGAAGCGGTGAGGTTGGAGCCGGGAGAGCCGGACGGTTACGCCAACCTGTCCAAGGCCTATGCCGCCAAGGGTGATGCGAATCACGCCCGATCAGCCCTGCACAGTGCCATTGGCCTTCATTTGAAGCTGGCCCAAGCGTTGGGTAGAAAGCGTAGTTACCCTCAGGCCTGGGAGCATCAGACCGCAGCCCTGAATCTGGCGCCTCAGCATCCGCACTGCCATTTCTGCGCCGGAGTTCTTTGCCTCGGGGAGAACCGTTTGGACCTAGCCGCGGCTCACTTGCGCAAGGCCATCGATTTGCAGACCGATCGACCGGAGTTTTGGGTCCATCTGGCGCAGGTGCATTTGCGTCGTCGCTCTTTGACTGAGGCGGTCGAATGCCTGGAGAGGTCACTCGCTCTCGATCCCCAGTGCTCGGACGCACATTACCTACTAGGTTGGATCCAGCTTTCTCTGGGCAACTTCAAAGAGGGGTGGTCAAACCTGGAGCCTCGATGGATCATGACCGGCCCTCGAGATTCAGGTCGGCCGATCTGGGCTGGCGAACCGCTCGAAGGACGGACAATTCTTCTTTATTTGCATCATGGGTTCGGCGACACGCTGCACTTCGTTCGCTACGTCCCATGGGTGGCGTCGCGGGGCGGCAAGGTCGTGCTGGAATGCAGTCCGGCTCTCGCTCCATTATTGAGCGCGATGTCTGAGGTCGATACGGTGGTCGCGCTCGGACAACCGCTGCCCGCATTCGACGTGCAGAGTTCTCTCCTGAGTCTGCCCCGGATTTTTCAATCGACCTTGGACCGAATTCCCCGCCAAATTCCCTACCTGCGCGCGCCGGCGACCAGCCAAGTGGTCCTCCCAGCGATTCCCGGCGCCCGCCTCAAGGTCGGGTTGGTCTGGGGTGGGAGTGCTCTGAGGATCTTCGACCAAAACCGCTCCCTGCCTTTCGCTGCGTTGGCGCCATTGCTCGACATCGACGCCGTGGGTTTTTACAGCCTGCAAGTGGGCGGTCCAGCCGAGCAGCTTCGCCGCTCGAAATGGGTGAACCAGGTGGTCGATCTTGGACCGCACTTGACTGATTTTGCGGCGACCGCGTCCGCCGTCGATCAGATGGATCTGGTGATCACGGTGGACACCTCGGTCGCCCATTTGGCGGGTGCCTTGGGCAAGCCCGTCTGGGTCCTGCTTCTTTTCTTTGCCGACTGGCGCTGGATGCATGACCGGGAAGACAATCTCTGGTACCCGACGATGCGGCTCTTTCGGCAGCGATCGTTCGATGGGGGCTGGGACGAACCGGTGGGACGACTGGCTGAGGCATTGAAGCAGTTCGTGCGGGGGCCGAATGATGGGTGATTGGAATTCGATCCCAGATGTTCGCCTCGCTCGTTCTCGCGCCGAACGGGGACTTGCGGAAATACCGAGCCGGGTCTTCGAGCTGGCGGCCCGGGTGATCGAGCGCGCCGATCGCGATCATCCCGCGGATGCGGTCTTGCGCGACGAGCTGAGGCTGAGCCGCGGGCTTCCTCCGGAGATGAGCCGCGCGGTCGCTCGGTTGACGTTCGGCTACTATCGTTGGTTTGGGTGGGTGGATCAATCCCGTCCGGTTGCGGGACAGCTTCGCCACACCATTGAGTTGATGGAGCGATATCAGGGGAATCCTGAAGCGTTCTCCCATCAAGATCGAATCGACCACGCGGTTCCGAAATGGGTGGCTCCCGGCGTGGAGCGTCCGGACTTGTGGATGGGATGGATGCAGGGCGAACCCAAGCTGTGGTTGCGGGCTCGACCCGGCCAACGCCGCGAACTTGGGGCTCGGCTCGGCGAGTGTGTTTTCCCCGAGGACACGAGGCTGGCCGATGCCCTTGAATACCGCGGTTCCCGGGACTTGTTTCGCACGCCGGAGTTTCATCGCGGCGAGTTCGAAGTGCAGGACCTGAGTTCCCAGGCGGTGGGATGGGTCTGCCATCCCCAGCCCGGTGAGATTTGGTGGGATGCCTGCGCCGGAGAGGGAGGGAAAACCTTGCATCTGGCGGATTTGATGAAGAACCAAGGATTGATCTGGGCCAGTGATCGGGCCGGCCAGCGTTTGCAGAGGCTGAGGCGGCGGATGGCGCGAGCCCGGCTCTTCAATTATCGCATGGTTCAGTGGGCGGGCGGACCTCAGCTTCCCACCAAGACGGGGTTCGATGGCGTGCTCTTGGATGCTCCATGCAGTGGAATCGGAACTTGGCTGCGAAATCCCCACGCTCGATGGACGACGGTTCCCAAGGACGTTTTCGAATTGGCGGCGATTCAGCGCGGTCTCCTTCACTCGATGGCCTCGGCCGTCCGGCCCGGCGGCAAATTGATCTATGCCGTCTGCACTCTCACTCGAGCCGAAACCATCGAGAGGGTGACTGACTTCAACGAGGCATTCCCGGAGTTTGAGCTCTGGCCGACACCGAGTCCGTTCGGCTCCGACGGGGGACCCGAATCGACTCATTGGTTCTGGCCGAACCAATGCGGAGCCAATGGAATGTTTGTGGCGGTCTGGCGCCGGAGGGGATCGGATCGAGAGGCGAGCGGCGGTCTGGCGCACGGGACGGGATCGATCCGAAAGACCAACCGACCGACCGACCGCTCCTGAGAGCTTGTTTTGAAAGTAAAAGGCGACCCGCCAACGGGTCGCCCAACTTGAGCACCAACGCGATCCGCTCGTTGCGAGCCAGATGATGGTGGCGAGCGGATAATACTCCTTGGGCCAATTCGTGGTATCAGGAATTTCGGAACCGTCAGCTCAGGCCATTCCCGACTTCTGACTGGGGAAGCTTCGCCCTTGAACACCGGTCAAGTTGGCTCGCGCCGGATATCGGATGACAACGGAGCCTCATGCGGAGGGAGCTTGCGCCTTTTCATAGGACGGCGGTAACCGAGAAGAGTGAACGGACATTTCGCCGTGATCGGTGATCTGAGGCGAGGTTTTCGCGTGCTTCGCCGCCGCATCTGTTCGTGAATTCATCTCGAGCGCGGCGGCGGCCCTCGAGGCCACTCAGGATGGGTCTGCGATCGTGAGATAGAAAAAGGCGACCCTTGACCCAAAAGGATCGCCTTCGCTTTCGCTCTCATGACCCGCCTAGCGATGCCGATCGTGTTAGCGCCTCAAAGATAGCAGACCCGAACGGCCGTTCTATCGGGAAA
>CAYHFE010000134.1:0-14920 GCA_964355375.1 uncultured Verrucomicrobiota bacterium | reverse complement strand
AGGGGCGGGGTACATCCCCCGTTCCTACCCCTATCAAGACCTGGCGGAATTTTCCTGCCCCCCTCTTGAATGTTGGCCCGCTTGGTGGACGAACGGTTCATGGAAAGGGAAAACCTCCAACGATTGGACGTGAATCGGGGCCGTGAACCCGAAGGTGCGATGGGGAGCGCGGGCGTCCCGCCGAACCCCCGTGGCAGTGCCCCGGGTTGTTTCCGGTCGGCGAGACGCCGACCGGTGCAGCCGGGACGGCCGCGCTCCCCACTCAAACAACCGCCGGTTAACTGTTCGAAGAATTGGACCAATTTTGTGGCGACTTGGTTCACGGCAATGTTCCCAAAGAGGCATTGCTTGGGCATCTCCGCGAGGCTCGCGCGCGCTCTCGTCGCGATCTTCTTCTTTGGTTCCTTCATGTTCTCGCGGGGCTTCAACAGAGCCTTGCCTCAGACCCGCCAAGCGGAATTCCTACCCGAAAGGAAATTCTCTTGTTGATCGATTTGGACAAAGAGGATCGTCCGAATGGAAACGACGCAATTCGCGCTCCACGGCAGGAGGAATCAGAACCTGGCTTCAACTTGGTCGGGCAATGCTCCGTTCATGCAGTGTATCTAACGCGAAATGATCCGGTTTTCAATGCTTCAGACAGTCGTTTCACCGCCGTTCCCAAACGGCCGGCAGCTTCTGTGAATCCGGGCCGTAGGTTTGCGAGACAACGAAGCCGCTGGCTTGGGAGGTGTAGAAGATGCGTCCATTCGAAACGACCGCGCCCAAGCACTCGCGCGAATCAATCGCCGGGCCGGTCGAAACCAGTTTGCCGTTGTCCGACAGGTCGATCATGTCCATGTTGGCGCCGAGCACATAGGGTTCCGACAGCGTGAACCGGCAGCAGGCGTAATTGTGGCCGATGCTGCTGACAATCTTGCCGGTCAGCCGGTCGAAGACGTTGCCCTTCCCGCGCAGCGCATTCGAGAAAATGAACTTCTCGCCCACCGTCACAACGTTCAAGGCCGAGGTGACGGGATCGGATTGCCACACGAGCGAACCGTCCTTGGCGTCCAGGCACCAAACGAAACGGTCCTTCGTTCCTTCGTAAGCCTGATTGTTGCCGCCCAGGTAAAGGCGGCCGTCCCGCGCGCTGAGCGTGCATTTCGCCGTGACGAAATATTTCGTCGTGAGCCATAAAACCCGGCCCGTTTGCGGATCGAGACACGCGGTCAAGCCGTTGTTGTCCGAGGGAAGTCCGCGCCGCGTCCGCTTGCCGGCGGCGTAGCCGAAGAAGGTCGAATAGTAAAGTTTGCCGCCGAGCAGGCAGACGCCACAGTCGTTGCCGCCGCGGCCGTACTCGGAAAAATCTTTCTCCCAGACGACCTGGCCCGTCTCGAGATCCCAAGCCCAGAGCCGCGGGTGATGGTCCTTGGGATAGTAAGGATTGTCGTTGGAGTAAATCCAGCTCATGACTTCGCGCCCGCCCGCCTCGACGGGCTGGCCGCTAAAGACGAAGGACGGTTCGGTGCCCTGCGCGGCGTATTCGCCGGAGCCGGAAGCGTAGATGGCCATCTTGCCCTGCACGACCGGTGGGAATTGACGGCTCCAACTGGGGGAGCCGGTGAATGGCGCTTCCCAAAGCATCCGGCCGGTGGCCGCATCCAGACACCGCACCAACGACCGTTTCAGGCCCGCCTGCGGCACCAGGAGTTTGCCGGCAACATAGAGCGGCGAGGTGAACGACAGATACACGTCCGGCCAATAGCGCCGCCACAACAGGCGGCCGGTGTCCTGCTCGACGGCGATGATCTGGCCTTCGGCGGTGTGAGTGTACATCCGCCCCCCGCCGCAGACCGGCTCGTGCTTCACCGTGCCTTCCAACCGCCGCGTCCAGCGCATCCGCAGCGGGGGTTTCAATTCCTGGTCATTGGCGTTGGAACCTTGGAAGTCGCCGTAATTCGTGTACCAGTCGAACTCCGGTCCGGCCTTGGGCCCGGTCAGCGGGCTGCGAATCTTCGACACCTGCAAATCTCGAGAGGGCAACGGCGCCTGTCCGTTCGGGCCGAGCACGTAGAGATAACCATCCTCGCAGCCAACGTAAACCCGTCCGTCCGCCACGGCGACGGGCGCGGTGATGGCCGCGCCGAAAGCGGTGGCGAATGACCAAGCCTCGCCTCCCGCCAGCGGCACGACATACAGCTTGCCATCGAGCCCGCCATAAACGGCGTGATCGCGGGTCAAGACCGGCGGGCAGATCGAGCCGGCGGCGTTGAGCGGTTCGGGTTGCTCCTTCCCGTTGGGGTGGCGGCACAAGCCAAGCCCTTGTTCCGGACGAACGCGATAGACGTCCTGGCCCCGAATGCTGACCGAAGCAAAACTCAGCAGCCCCGGCAGGCGGATCAACGTTTCTGTTCCCTTCACGTAATCCGTTTGCAGCTTGTCACCGATCAGCCGCATTTTTTCCACGCGCCCGGAATTATCGCGCCGGTGCCATTGGACATAAACATTCCCGTCCGCATCGGCGCTCTGGCCGAAGGTGGCGGGAAATTCCTTGCCAGCATAGTCGGGAACCTCACCCACGGTGCGCAGCCGCGGGCTCTTGCCGGCGTCCTCCAGGAACACGGTTCGTCCGCCGGCCGGAATAACCACCGTCTTGCCGATCAGGCAGAGATCGCGCGAGCAGACGAAGTGATCGCGCCAGGTCACTCGATCCTTGCGACTCGCCAGCCAATCCGCGCCGCTCCAGCGGTTGCCGTCGAAGTGAACGACCTCCTTCACGAAATCCCAAGTCCAGGCCACGTCACCGTTGGGCTCGACCGCATAGACTCGCGCTCCGAGCGTGGCGAAATAGACGCGATCCGATCCAACCGCGGGTGCGGAAAAGATGGGCTCATGGCAATCGATCTCCTTCACCAAGGCGCCCGTATCCCGATCGAGAACGTAGTAGTAACCGGCCATGGTGCCCACATGCAGGTATTTTCCCACGACTGCCGGAGTGGCGACGTTGTTGCAGTTTCCCAAGCCACCCCGGGTGGTGAAGCGCCACAATTCCCGGTGCGTTGCCGGGTCGATGGCCAAGACCACTCCCGATCCATCGACGACAAAGACTTGGCCATCGCTGACAACCGGCGACGTGAAGATGGCATCGGTCAGCGGAATCGCCGCGACGAGACCGAGCGGCGTCCGCAATAAGGCGTCGGGAGCGTTTCCTGACCGCAGCGCATCCCCCTGAAGTTGCGGCCAATCCTGGGCGGCATTTCCGACAATGGCGAATCCTGTGGTGCAGATCAGAGCTGCGGCGAGTTGGGCAAAGCGACCTGGGGTTTTCATAGTTGCCATTTTCCCTGTCCCTCCCCTCTCGTGCAAAACATATTTCGGCGAGCTTGATAAGCATCAAAGCGGAAGGGTAAGGTTTGGATCAAGCTTCCCTGGATGAACGACGTGATTACTCTCGATTTCGCCCTCGGGTTCGTCTATGCGGCGGCCATCGGATTCCTCGTCGGACGGACGCGTGGTTCCGACGATGATGCCACTCCCAAGCCTGGCCTTCGCGATTTTGTCATTCTGGCCTTGCTCGGCGCGGTCTGCGCGCACATGCGGGTGCTCGGGTTGACCCTCGTGCTGATGGTCGCCGCGTCGGCGGTCATGCTCGTCATGCGCATTCAGTATCCGCAGCGGACCGGGATCACGACCGAACTGGCCGCCCTCATGACCTTTCTGTTGGGCTACCTTTGCCTGACCCCGGACCGGGTCATCGGCATCAGCCTGGGCATCATCCTGGCGGTGATCCTGACGACGAAGGAGCAAGTGCATCGTTTCGCGTTGCAGACCATTTCCGGCCGCGAGTATGGCGATACGCTCAAATTTCTGGCGTTAATCTTTGTCATCTATCCGTTGCTGCCGAAGGGCGGGTTTGGTCCGTTCCATTTTTTTGAGCCGAGAAAGATCTGGTTCTTCGTCATTCTGGTGGCGGGCGTTTCCTACGTGGGCTACTTCCTGGCCAAATTCCTCGATCCCAATAAGAGCATTACGCTCACGGCCATCGTCGGCGGATTGGCCTCCACCACCGCCTACACCGGGGGAGCGTCTCGAGTGGTGGCCGAGTCTCCGGGATCGGCCTTGCCCATGGCTCGAGCCGCGCTCCTCGCCAATTCCATCCAGTATCCCCGCCTCCTGCTGATCCTGGCTCTGATCAATCCGCCCCTGGCCCAGGCGGCGCTCCTTCCGTTGTGGGCGATGATGATTGCCGGCTTGATCTCGGCGGCGGTCCTCGGCCGATCCAACGCCCCATCATCCGCGCCCCAGGCGGCCTCGGGATTCAAGAACCCGCTCACGCTGGGACCGGCCCTGACATTTGGGGTGGTCTTCACGGTCGTGTTGATGCTGACCCGCTCGGGCCGCCAATTGTTTGGCGACAGCGGACAGTTCATCACTTCCGCGGTCGGCGGCCTGATCGATGTCGATGCCGTCCTGCTTTCCTTGTCCGAGTTTTACCAGAAAGGCGAGACCCCGGCGCGCGAGGCCGTTCTCGGAGTGGTGGTGGCGGCGGCGGCCAACGCCGTGTTCAAATCGATCCTGGCTTACGCGAGCAAGACCCCGGCCTTCTACCTTCGCTTGATGGGTGGATTCGCTCTGATCGTGCTCACCGGACTGGCGACGCTCTTCCTTCTCGGCTCCCGCGTCGCGCCTCCGCTCTGAGCGCATCTGATCCGACAACCGACTCTTCCTTAACCGAAAGTGTGCCGTTGATATGGGGGGCCCGGCCAACCTGGCCGTGCTCGGCGGCACCTTGCCGCCGAGGTTGGCGCGGCAATCAGACTCAGCGTTCAGCAACCCAGCTGGCGCGCCGGTTGAGGGCCGGTCCACTAAGTCAATTTTGCACTCTTTGAAACCTCGCAAGTTATGAACGACTTACTTGGAGGTGAGACTTCTGGCTGCAGAGCCTGCGGGCTGGCAGCCCACAGGAACGGGCAAGTTGCCCGTTCCACCCTGAACCCGACCGCAGGGCGGCTTCACGACACCTCCCGCTCGGGCAACTCGCCCCGATCAAACCACTCGAACCATTCCGGTTCCCTTCACGACGTCACCCACTCGCCAAGCCTGGACGTTCTGCGCCCGGACGAATTTCAGAACTGATTCGGCGGCGCTCGCGCTCACGATCAGGATCAGGCCAAGGCCCATGTTAAACACCTGGTAGAGCTCCTCGTCCGGCACGCCGCCGTGCGCTCGGATGATCTGGAAAATCGGCAGCATCTCCCACGAGCCCATGTGAATGACGGCATCGCAAGCCTTCGGGAGCACGCGGGGGATATTGTCGATGAAGCCGCCGCCCGTGATGTGGGCCAACCCCTTGAGGGCGAGCGGCGCCTCCGGCTTCTTCCGCCGATTCGGGGCGGATGAGTCCGCCGGCCGGCGCGAAAGGTCGCCTGAAGACGCGGGATTGAATTTCTTGAGCAGTCTCTGAATCAGGGGGCCATAGCTGACGTGGACCTTGAGCAATTCGTCGCCAATCGTGCCGCCCAATTCGGCCACGCGACTGGTCGGCTTGAGCTTCATTTGCTCAAAGAAAATCTGGCGCGCCAGGGAATAGCCATTGGTGTGAAGGCCGCTCGAAGCCAACCCGATGATCGCGTCCCCGGGCCGGATGGATTGGCCATCGAGCAGGCGCGAGCGTTCGACGACGCCGACGATGGTTCCGCTGACGTCGTATTCGCCTTTCTGGTAAAAGCCCGGCATCTGGGCCGTTTCGCCGCCAATGAGAGCGCACCGATTCTCGGCGCAGGCTTTCGCGAAACCCTGAAGGATGGCGGTGAAGACGTGGGGCTCGAGCTTGCCGGTGCCGAGGTAATCGAGAAAGAAGAGCGGTTCGGCCCCGAGGACGGCGATGTCATTGACGCAATGGTTGACCAAGTCCTGGCCGATCGTGTCGTGGCGGTCGAGCGCGAAGGCGATTTTCAATTTCGTCCCCACGCCATCCACACTCGAGACGAGCACGGGCTGGCGGTACTTCCGAACGTCCAGCGCGAAGAGACCACCGAACCCTCCGACTTTGCCCAGGACTTCGGGGCGATGGGTGGAGGCGAGCAATTGCGGCAAGGTGGCCTTGACGCGGTTGCCCAGATCAATGTCCACGCCGGCGCGAGCGTAAGCTTTTGGTTTCATCCCTCGATCAAAGCAATTTCGGCTGCCGTTCCTCTTTCGTGAGCGCCTCTCCCAGACTCTCCACGCGGGCTCGGCGCCGCTCCATGATGTGCTTGTCCAAGGCGGGATCGTAGGGCACCGGGTAATTTCCGTCGTAACAGGCCATGCAGAAACCTTCCGCGGGCAACCCGGTGGCTTGGACCATCCCGTCGCGCGAGAGGTAGGCGAGCGAATCCGCGTTCAAGTATTTCCGGATTTCGTCGGTCGTGTAATTGGCCGCCATCAACTTGCTCCGATCCGGAAAGTCGATCCCGTAAACGCACGGATTCATGTGGGGAGGACAGCTCACACGCACATGCACCTCCTTGGCGCCGGCTTCCTTCAGGCTGACGACGCGCGCCTTGCTGGTGGTGCCCCGCACGATCGAGTCATCGACAATCACCACCCGTTTTCCCCTGACGAGCTCGCCGATCAGGTTCAACTTCACGCGGACATTGAAATCGCGGATCAATTGGGTCGGCTGCAAGAAACTTCGGCCCACGTAATGATTGCGCACGAAGGCCATTTCGTAGGGAATGCCCGATTCCTGCGAGTAGCCCAAGGCGGCGCAATTGCCGCTGTCCGGAACCGGCACCACGATGTCGGCGCTGACCGGATTCTCCCGGGCCAACTGGCGGCCCATCTCCACTCGGACCTTGTAAACGCTGCGTTGGTTGATGTTGCTATCGGGCCCGGCGAAATAAACGTATTCGAAAATGCAGAAGGCGCGGCGGGCGTGCTCCGGATAGGCCGTGACACTGCGCAGACCGTTCTTGTCGATGATGACAATTTCTCCCGGCTCCACATCGCGCAGGTATTGGCCCTGGATTTGATCGATGGCCACGGTTTCACTGGCCAGCACCCAGCCATCGCCGACGCGGCCGATCGAGAGGGGCCGAAAGCCGTGGGGATCGCGGATGCCAATCAATTCGCTCTCCGTCATGATGACGAGCGAGTAAGCGCCCTCAATCCGCCGGACGGCCTGAACCAGATTGCTCCTCTGGCCGTTGGGGCTGGGTTGAGCCATGAGATGGAGGATGATTTCGCTATCGACCGTAGTTTGGAACATCGCGCCCTTGGCCTCCAGTTCCTCGCGCAACGACGCCGCGTTGGTCAGATTGCCGTTGTGGGCGATGGCGACCTGGCCATGCTGGCAATCGCCGGTCAGCGGTTGCGAGTTGCGCAGGTGCGAGGCGCCGGTGGTCGAGTATCGAGTATGACCGACCGACATGTGTCCGACCAGTCGATGGAGAATATCGGCATCGAACACCTGCGGGACCAAACCCATGCCGCGATGGACCCGGAACTGGCGGCCGTCGCAGGTCACGATCCCCGCGCTTTCCTGTCCCCGATGTTGCAGGGCCCAGAGGCCGTAATAGGTTAATTCGGCGGCGTTGGGATGGCCGAAAATGCCAAAGACACCGCAATAATGTTTGGGATATTCGTGCATGAGATCGGGCTCTCAGGCCAGGGCTCGCGCAAGTGCATGCCACCACAGATCATGCAATTCCGCCACCGGCCACTCATAGACCGCGCCACCGGTTTTGATCTTCAGGTCAAGACCACCGACGGTTCCGATCCGGGTCGCGATCAAGCCCAAGGCTTGGGCCTGTTCCAGAACAGAATTCAGATCGGGCCCGGCCACGGAGATGATCACACGCGATTGTGTTTCACCAAAGAGCAAGGCGTCAAGACGGGAACTGGAAAAGGATGACAAATCAATCTCGGCCCCGATGCACCGGGGCGTCTCCCGTCCGGCCTGCTGGGAAATGCAGCCTTCGGCCAAGGCTACGGTCAACCCGCCGTCCGCGCAGTCATGCGCGCTCTTGACCGCGCCAACCGCGATGAGCGCGCGCAGGCCATCGTGGAGCTTTTTCTCGCGCGCCAGATCACACCGCGGGGGCGTGCCGGTCTTCCGGTTTCCCACCCGCTGCACATAAGCCGATCCGCCCAAACCCAAGAGCGGATCCTGCGGGTCAAGGGCCTCGCCCAGAAGGAGGATTGCGTCCGCCTCATCCTTGAACCATTGCGTCGTGATATGCTCGGGACGCTCGATCAACCCAACCATCGCCACCGTCGGGGTCGGATCGATCGGACCGCTCGGATTCTGGTTGTAGAGACTGACGTTGCCGCCCGTCACCGGGGCGTCAAAGACCCGGCAACCCTCGGCCAACCCCCGCACCGATTCCCGCAATTGCCAGAAGATTTCCGGATTATGCGGATTGCCGAAGTTCAAATTGTCGGTCGTGCCCAAGGGAACAGCGCCGGAGCAAGCCAGGTTGCGAGCGGCCTCGGCAACCGCGATCTTTCCGCCTTCATACGGATCGAGATAAACGTAGGCGGCATTGCAGTCCACGGTCAGCGCGATGAGCTTCTCTTTGACTTCAAGAGGGGTCGCGCCGCCCGCCGTCGAACTTCCCGGCAACGAGTCGGCTTTGATGCGCACGACGGCGGCATCGGAACCCGGACATACCACTGATCCGTCGCGGACCATGTGATCATACTGCCGATACACCCAATTCTTGGACGCGATGGTCGGCCAACTGAGCAGAGCCTTGAGATCGCCGACCGGATCCCGGGTGTCCGGAATCTCGGACAGAACGAACGACCGGACGGCTTGGAGATAGGACGGTTCACGGGCTTCGCGGTGATAGATGGGGGCGTCATTGGCCAATTTCATCGCCGGAATATCGGCCACCGTCCGGCCGTCATGCTTCACCACCATGCGACCGGTGTCGGTCACCACGCCAATTTCCGCCCAGGGCAAATCCCACTTGTCAAAAATCTGCTGCACTTCCACTTCGCGGCCCCGTTTGACGATGATGAGCATCCGCTCCTGCGACTCGCTCAACATGATTTCATACGGGGTCATGTTGGGCACTCTTTGGGGAACCTGATTGAGCTCAATCTCGATGCCGGTGCCGGCGCGCGCGGCCGTTTCACAAGTGGAACACGTCAGGCCGGCCGCGCCCATGTCCTGGATGCCGGCGACCGCGCCGGTGGCCAGCAACTCCAGGCAGGCCTCGCAAACCAGCTTCTCCATGAAGGGGTCGCCCACCTGGACCGCGCCCCGCTGTTGCTCGGCCGATTCCTCGGTCAGATCTTGCGACGCAAACGCCGCGCCGGCCAAGCCATCCCGGCCGGTGGCTGGACCAACATAAAAGACCGGATTGCCGATGCCCCGGGCGGCGCCGCGGGCGATTTGCTCGTGGCGAAGAACGCCAAGGCAGAAGACATTGACGAGCGGATTTCCTTCGTAGGATTTGTCGAAATAAACCTCGCCGGCCAAGGTCGGAATGCCAAAGCAATTTCCGTAATGAGCGATGCCAGCCACCACTCCGCTGAAGAGCCTCCGATTGTGGGCGATCTGCGACTGGCGATCCTCGGCCGCAGGCTCGCCCGCCGGACCATCGGCCGTGATTGGTCCAAAGCGCAGAGAGTTGAGCGCGCAGACCGGCCGGGCTCCCATGGTGAAGATGTCGCGGATGATGCCTCCGACCCCGGTGGCCGCGCCCTGAAATGGTTCCACCGCGCTCGGATGGTTGTGCGACTCGATCTTGAAGGCGATGGCCAGGCCGTCACCCAGATCGATGATCCCCGCGTTTTCCTCGCCGGCGCCGACGAGAATCCTCGGCGACTTCGTGGGAAAGGTTTTGAGCAGCGGCCGGGTATTCTTGTAGGAACAGTGCTCACTCCACATCACGGAGAAGATGCCCAGTTCGGTGGAGCTCGGCTCGCGGCCGAGAATCTCTTTGATCCGACCGTATTCGTCAGAGGTGAGATTGTGCTTCCGCACAACTTCGGGGGTGATGCTCGGTTCCTGCATTCGATGAATGGTTCGGTTTCCTGTGCGCCCCGGCAACTCGGCCGGGAGCGACTCACGGCGCGAGACTACCCTAGCGCGCGAAGGTCCGTCAAACTTGTCGTCCCCGGCGGCAGCGGTTCTCTTTTTGACAAGTATGTAGTCCCGGCTTCAGCCGGTCGCCACGTGAAAACCGGCTGAAGCCGGGACTACCTGCGTGGAACGGACCGTGTCCTGAGTCAAAATGAGAACTGCTTCGCGCCCGATTTGACCTGGGAACGGACCGGCGTTAACCTCACCGCCATCATGGTCGTGATGGATCACCCACGCCGGAACTCCCTCGCCCTGAACGTTGGCTGCAATCGTTGGGCACCCCACGACCGGCGCCCGATCGCGGAACGCGGTCCGACCACGAGTCGCCGTCCGCGCCACAGATCGATGCCGCGACGACCACACTGAGTCCACTTCATTCGATCCAGCTCAGATGCCCGCGCCTCACAAATCCGGATGGCCCGCCCTCGCCATCCTTTGCGGATCCGGTTTCTGCGGATGGGTCATCGGCTACAGCTATCTTCTCAACTCGACGGTCTTCTTCTACGACGGCTGCATCGGTCTTTTCGCGCTCTCCTGGGTGGCCAAACTGCGTTGGCGACGGCACCCGGCGGTCCAGATCGGCGCCAACACGCTCATTTTGCTCATTCTCCTCTTGCCCGCCGCCGAGGCCGTCTTCGCTTTTAAGTTGGACCGGGCTCGCAGACGTCTGCGCCCGCCGGTTGCGACCGACCGGATCTATTCCTTCGAAGTGGCCCGGGGCGATCCGGCGCAATTTGCCTGGTGGTGGAGCCGCATGCTCGAGGAGTTAAACCGCCTGAGCCGCCAAATTTTGGCGCGCGATCCGCAACACAAGCTGCCATTCATTCTGAAGCCCGACAGCGTGGGGAACTTCTTCAATTCCGAAATCCGGGTGAACGGTCTTGGATTTCGCGACCGGGAATTCGCCGTCGCGAAAACCAATCAATATCGCATCGTCGCGCTCGGGGAATCCACCACCATGGGGCTCACGCTCCTCCCTTCCGACCGTCCCTGGCCGGTGGTGCTGGAAGGGCTGATTCGCGAGCGCATTCCCGGGCCGCGCCCCGTCGAGGTCATCAATGCGGGGGTCGCTTCCTACAACTTGCAGGACGGGTTGGAGCGATTGCGCCGGGATGTTCTCCCGCTCAAGCCGGACCTGATCCTCGTCTATCACGGCTACAACGGATTTCATTTCCTCGACGACACCTTGGACGAGGCTGAGCTCACGTCCCTGCAGGCCACGCCGCCGCGCTTCGTGGAACGGCCGTCGCTCTTGTTAGCGCAGGGCGAGTATCGGGTCCGGCTGCTGCGCTTTCGCCGCGCCCATTTCCGTTCGAATCTGTCGCCCGCCGCGCTGGCTCGACGCCAGGCGGTGGTCATGAACTCCACCTGTGCGCGACTCTATGGCGAACTCATCTCCCTCGCCCGAACCAACGGCATCCAGCTCGTCCTCCTCAATCACAACCTGGCCGTCCATGACCAAAGCCCACCGGCTGTCATCCGCTTTTACGAGGGCGGTTTTCCCGACGTGAAGTATCGGGTGCAGGCCAACCGGCTGCACTCGTTTCTCCTCGAACAACTGGGGCGGCAGAATCCCGATGTCCTCTGTCTCGATGTGAATCCCGGCCTCGATGGCTGTTACGACCAATTCATCGACCTCGTCCACCTGACCCAGGCGGGACGAGATCAACTGGCCGAGAACGTCTGCAACGGAATCCGGAATCTCCTCAGACCAGAATCTCTTTCACCACTTCACCCGCCACATCCGTGAGGCGAAAGTCGCGCCCCTGAAATCGATAAGTCAGGCGCTCGTGATCGATGCCCAGGCAGCGGAGAATGGTCGCGTGCAGGTCGTTGATGTGAACTCCGCCGCTGACGATGTTGTAGGAGAAATCGTCGGTCATGCCGTAACTCATTCCGCCGCGGACCCCGCCGCCCGCCAGCCAGAGGCTGTAGCAGCGCGGATGATGATCCCGGCCGAAACTTTCTTTCGAGATGTTGCCCTGGCTGTAAGCGGTCCGGCCAAACTCGCCGCCCCAGACGACCAAAGTCTCATCGAGCAGACCGCGCGCCTTCAAATCCTTGATCAACGCCGCTGACGCGCGATCGGTCTGCTGGGCCTGAGTGCGAATGGCCTGAGGCAGGCCGCCGTGATGATCCCAATCTCGATGGCACAGCTTGATGAAGCGCACGCCTCGTTCGGCCAACCGCCGCGCGAGCAAACAGTTATTCGCAAACGATCCCTTGCCCGGTTCGGCGCCGTACAGTTCCAACGTCTCTTTCGATTCTTTGGAAATGTCCATCAGCTCCGGCACGCTCGTTTGCATGCGAAACGCCATCTCGTAGGCTTCGATGCGCGTGGCGATTTCCGGATCGTGGAGCTGACCCAATTGCAGACGATTCATGGCCTGAACATTGTCCAGCATGCGGCGACGCGTCTCCTGGCTCAAGCCGGGCGGATCGGAGATGAAGAGGACGGGATCGCCCTGGCCGCGGAATTGCACGCCCTGATGATTGCTGGGAAGGAAGCCGTTGCCCCAGTAGCGCGACTGAAGCGATTGTCCACCCCGGCCCGAGAGCATGACGATGAAGGCGGGAAGATTGCTGTTCTCGCTCCCCAAACCGTACGACGCCCACGCCCCCAGCGCCGGACGCCCTGGCTGTTGATTGCCGGAAAACAGAAACGTCACCGCCGGATCATGATTGATGGGATCGGTATGCACGGCGCGGAGCAGGCAAATGTCGTCCGCCACACTGCCGATGTGAGGGAGCAATTCGCTGATCTCGGTTCCACATTGGCCATGACGCTTGAACTCGAAGGGCGAGCCCACGCAGAGCAGATACTTCTGACCGCTCGTCATCCCGGTGATGCGCTGGCCCAGGCGGATGGACTCCGGCAAAAGCTGGCCGGTCATCTGACGCAGATTCGGCTTCGGATCGTACAAGTCGATCTGCGAGGGCGCGCCCGACATGAAAAGATAGATGACCCGCTTGGCTCGGGGCGCGAAATGCAACGGATTCACCACCCCCCCGGAGGACTGGAGCCGGTCGGACGCCGCGGTGGCAGCAGCCGATTTCTCCTGGAGCAAAGACGAGAGCGCGATGGAGCCGAGGCCGAAGCCGGCCGTCTTCAGGAAAGCCCGGCGGGCCATCAATTTCTGGAAATCATTTTCGAAAGTCATAGGCTTAGCGCGATCAATTCAATCTGGCCACGAATGGACACGAATCAAGAGGGATGTCGCATCAAATTCTGATGGTTCTGACCGAAGCCATCGAAAAGAGACCATCGCCACCGCCCACCGGAAACTCCAAATCCAATCTCATTCGTGTCGATTCGTTTGTCCCGGAACGCCGCTCATCAACGCCACTGGCTTCCGGGACTCTCGCCAACGCTACCTCAATCGTGTCTCTTGGCAAGTCGGTCGTTTGCTCGGGAACGATTCGTAATTTCGTGTTTAGGAACGGCCCCGATCATCTCGATGCCTCTGAATCTGTGGGTCGGTCGGCACGCGCCGATAATCCACGCCTGCAACCGCAATCAGGCACCCATCTCGATCTTTTGCCAAGCCATACGGTCTAGCCCCCAATGCAATCCGAGTTCATCAAGGCGAGCAAAATCTTCCAGGAAGAATTGTGTTCCTTGAAGTCGAAGGACGGGCAATTGCAGCCATTGCCTTGCCGCATTCACGGCGTTTTTCGACAGCTCCATTCACACAGCCATAATTGCATCGGCTGCAATTTCGCTGGCGCGGTGACCGCAGTTGAGCGGGTTCTTAACCGCGTTGCGGCCAGCCCGGACTTCGACGTCGAGTTTGACTACAGTGACTTCATTTTGTCGCTTTACCTGTTTGTTGAGCGAGCCCACATGCTTTTCGACATCATTTGTTTACCTGACGGCTATCGCCAGTGTCACTTCGGCGTTTTCCAAGAGATCAAGCGATGGGCGAACTTCCTAAAGCACCCGAACTATTTTAAGGTGTATTGCTGCGGAGCGAAGCGGAGCCACCAACTACACCCATGGTTGAACAAGCCCGGATTTTCAAAGCGGGCGTGAATCCCCTATGGCACTTGTGTTTGTTGTCTAAGGACTGGCACGAGGATTTTGATCGGCAATTCTGCGGATTTTCTGCAGGAGATCGGCGAAGAGGTTGCCTCTGGCAAACGAAGTTGAGGTTAACCCGGCGCTCCAGCGCCCCGGCGAGAGCATCGCGGCTGCAATCCATGAGTCCCGTGCACCGGGTCGCTGGGGTCGTTCGCCGAAACTGGGTGCTCGCGTCCTGCCCTGATTCTGGTAGCATGATCCCATGAGAACGCAGTTTACGTATTGGAAAGAGAGCGATGGCCGATATTTGGGGTACCTGAACGACTACCCCGATCATTGGACGCAAGGCGAGGACCTGGAGGACCTCAAAGAGCACCTGCGGGATTTGTTTGAGACATTCAGTTCCGAACAAATCCCGGGAATCAGGAAGGTGGAAGAGTTGGAGATTGCGTGAAGCGATTCGACCTTGTGCAGCGGTTGGTCGAGATGGGATGCGCGCTGCTCAGACACGGACGAAAGCACGACATCTATCACAATCCCAGGACGGGTCAGACCGAGCCAGTGCCGCGGCACCGGGAAATCAACGAGATCCTGGCCAAGAGAATCATCCGCCGACTGAGTTCAGATGAAGAGGATTGACCTGCCTGAAACCCAGCGGGCCGTGTTGGCTGCCAACTTGCTTGGATCGCTTTCGCCAGTTCTTCACGATGAGGACGAGGGCGTCGCGGAGGCGCTGCGACGGGATGCGGAGCTTGACGCGAATCCTGGTATCGGCATCGGTTTGGAGGAGCTTGATCGACAGGTTCAGAGTCGTCGAGGCTGATGCGGCTTGGCTGAGAGCT
>CAYHFE010000133.1:0-14971 GCA_964355375.1 uncultured Verrucomicrobiota bacterium | reverse complement strand
ATCCCGCCTTGCCGCCAGTCGCCGAGATTCACCGCCGCCGCGGTGTCGTTCGCCACTTTTAGAAACGGAATCACTCCGCGGCTCTCGCCATGAGTGCTCTCGATGGGCGATCCGGTCGCCCGAACATTCGTCCAATCGTTGCCCAGGTCGCTCGCCCATTTCGAAAACCGGGCGTCGTCCCCAATGGTTTTGAAAATGTGCTCGAGATCATCCTGAACCGAGGCCACATAACAGGAGCTCAATTGGGGATGACAGGTTCCCGAGTTCATCAGGGCAGGCGCCGACGGAATGAAGCGGAGGGACGACAGCACCTCGTAGAACTCCAGAGCTCGCGTCTCTCGCTCGCGGCCCTCGTTCAGAGCCAAACCCAGGGCGATGCGCATCCAGAAGTACTGCGGCGTCTCCAAGCAGCGCTCTTCATGGCGCATCAGATACCGGTCGTAGAGGGTCTGCAAACCGACCAACGTCCATCGTTCATCGCGGTCCGGATGCAAGCCGTTCGCGATTCGATCGCGGTCGAACTCCAGCAATCCCGGATTCAACCGCTTCAACGCCACCCCGTTCTCGACGTAGGCCCAAAAGCGTCGAGCCTGTTCGACCGCCAGGTCCGTCAGCGCCAAACCCCCCAGCCCAGCCTCCTGATAAATCTTCTTCAAGAGCAAGCGCGCCGCCACGAAGGAATACGCCGGTTCTCGTTCAATTCTCGACCGCGCCGCGCCGATCATGGCGTTGTCGATTTCCTCGCTGCGGACCCCGTCGTAAAGGTTTTGCATCGTCTCCTCGGCCAGATCTTCCGTGGAGCAGAAGCGCTCGAAGCCGCGGCAAGCTCGAGTCAATTGCCGCGAGATGCGCTGCGGATCGAGCAACTCACGGGTGCCATCCGCGCGGCTCACATAGAGTTGAGCCTGCAACCTCCCCTGGACATCACGCAGACCCCGCAGAGCCCGGGCCTTCCGCCGATCCTCGCGATAGACAATGCATCGGCGGGCGATGCTGTGGAACCCCTCGATCATCAACTGCGTCTCGACAATGTCCTGGATTCGCTCCACCTCCAGGTCGTGTCCGTGGAGCGCCCGGCTGAAACACCTCTGCACGACCGTTTCCGTGAGCTTCTGAATGCAACCCTGAGTTTCGTCGTCGAGGGGTTCGTCCTGGGTCAACCCCTTCTCCGCCCGGAAGGCGCTCTCCAAGGCGAGGCAGATGCGGGTTTCGTCGAAGGCCACGGTCCGTCCGTCCCGCTTCCGAACGGCAAAATGCTCGTGCTGCAGCGGATCGACTCCTTCCAGACTGAGCTGTCCGTTCAACTGTTCGATAATCATTTTCTGTTTCCTCGAAGGGTTTGGCCGCGCCGCCGTCCAGGGACGCCGAGGCTCATTCTCGAGATTCAACCAACTCTCGCCAGCAACTTCGCCATCGTCCCACCGTTCCACCGTTCCATTCGGCACCAAACCGCCTGAACGACGAACGACCCCGCAACCACTACATTATGTGGATAGCTGAATGTTGCTCTACAACAAATAGGTTTAAGAAGTGAATGCGTCAACCGATTTTCCGGGTCTTTTCAATCCTCGGTCGCGCCCATCGACGAGGCATTGCCTCTCGCTCCGAATTGACCTATAAGTCGGCATCATCGAACCGTCGCAGACGGTTGAGAACACCGGACACCGATTCGAACTATGGCCAACTTCAGTTTTGCCGAAACGAAAGCCAGCGCGGAGCAGGGTTCTGTCGCCGCCCAGCACAATCTAGGGGTCATGTATGAGAACGGCCTTGGAGTCGAACAAGACTACCGGCAAGCGGCAGTTTGGTATCTGAAAGCGGCCCTGCAAGGCGATATCGAGGCTCAGTGCAATCTGGGTGTTCTCCTGGATACGGGCCGCGGGGTCGAACAAAACCACGTCGCGGCCGAGAAATGGTATCGAAAAGCGGCGGAGCAAGGACACGCTCAAGCCCAATTCAACCTGGGTGTTCTCTATGACAATGGACTCGGCGTCGCCCCGGACGATGCCGAAGCCGCGTATTGGTATCGTCAAGCCGCTGAACAAGGCATCGTCGTGGCGCAGTGCAATCTGGGTTGCATGTACGTGACCAGCCGGGGGGTTCCTCATGATTACGCCGAAGCGCTCAAGTGGAATCGACGGGCCGCCGAGCAGGGATCCGCCCAAGCCCAGCACAATCTCGGCGTGATGTATGGCAAGGGACATGGGGTGGCGGTGGATTACATCGAGGCCTACAAATGGTTCAGTCTCGCGGCCTCCCAGCGCTACGCTCCCGCCGTCAGCGTCCTTTATTTGTTTGCGCAAATCATGCCCCTCGCACACATCACCGAAGCCAAGCGCCGCGCGGCGGAGCATCACCGGCATTAGCCCCGGTCGGGAAAGACTGTCCACGGGGCGAGCGCCCAAGCACTGACTTCCGCGCCATCTCCCAACCGCGACGAACCGAGATCGGTTCCTTTGAAATCGGCTCCTCCTCATTCTTTGGACAATCCACGAGCGACGTGGCGAAGCCGGCCACGTCTGGGCAACTCCTTCTTGTGATGATCCAAGCTATGAAGGGTTGACCACACCGAGTCTCAGCCTTGCCGCTCGGACCCATGCGACCCGTTCTTCGGGCAAAGTGGAGAAAATTCCGGGAGACTGGGGGAATTTAATTGCGAGAGCAGACTGGTCTTCATACTCTAGCCCCGCAATTCAGAAGTAACGAAACTCTCAAGTCAGTCTATGAGCAAGACCATTCTCTCGAACACGGAACTGAACGAACTCACCGTTGGAATCCATCGCCTCGCGCGCAATCTCTGGTGGACCTGGAACCAAGAAGCGCAGGAACTTTTCGCCGAGCTTTCGCCCCGGGCCTGGCAGAATCTTTACCATAATGCCCTGGCGGTGCTGCGCGAAGTCTCCGATTACGAACTGCGGGTGCGGCTGCACGACCAGACCTTCGCGCATCGCTTCAAAGAAGTTCTGAAGAAATTCGACGACTACATGAACGACCAGAAGACGTGGGGACGCCAGAACGCCGCCAGTCTCAGGCAGAACCCGGTCGCCTATTTCACCGCCGAGTTCGGATTCCACGAAACGCTCCCCATCGCCGCCGGCGGCCTGGGCATCCTCGCCGGCGACCACGCCAAATCCGCCAGCGATCTCGACATCGGCTTCGTTGGGATCAGCCTGTTTTATCGCGAAGGCTATTTTCAGCAAACCATCAACCAGGACAACTGGCAGGTGGAAGTCTATACGCTCCTGAATCCAAAGAATCTTCCGGTCGAACCGGTCCTCGACGCCAAGGGAGAACCGCTGGTCTGCACGGTGGAGATCGCGATGCAGCAGATCTATTTCCGAGCGTGGCGGGTCAACGTCGGGCGCAATCCCGTTTTCCTCCTTGATACCAACCTCCCGGAGAACGAACCGCGCTATCGGGAATTGACCCTGCGGGTCTATGGCGGCGATAGCACCACCCGCATCATGCAGGAAATCTTGCTCGGCGTTGGAGGCGTCCGTCTCATTCGCGAACTGGGGATTCAGCCATCCGTCTTCCACATGAACGAGGGGCATGCGGCTTTTCTGACTTTGGAGCTGATTCGGGAGAAGCTGGCGGAAGGAAAGAAATTCGCCGAAGCCGCCGCCCTCACGAAAGAGCAATGCATCTTCACCACCCACACCCCGGTCGAAGCCGGCCATGATCGTTTCAACTCCGATCTCGTCAGTTACGCCCTGCACAAAATGCAGAAACAGCTCCACCTGCACCTGCCCGAATTGATGGCGCTGGGCCAAGTGCATGAGCACAGCAAGTCGGAGTCGTTCTGCATGACCGTGCTGGCCTTGAAGCATTCGCGCTCCGCCAACGGAGTGAGCGAGCTGCATGGACAGGTCAGCCGCGCGATGTGGCAGCCGCTCTTTCCCAACAAATCGATCGAGGAAGTCCCGATCGGTCATATCACGAATGGCATCCATCTCGCGGGCTGGATGAAGGGGCCGGCGCGGCGCTTCTGGCGGGCCAAACTCGGCGCGAGTTGGGAAGACGAGCTCAACTCCACCGCGTTTTGGGAAAAGATCCAAGACCCGGAGTACATCTCGGACGAAGAGATCTGGGCCTTGCGCTATCGTCTGCGCCGGGAGCTGATCGAATTCTCCCGCCGCCGGTTGCTGATTCAGGGCCAGCGCTTGAGCCAGGGCGATTTCATCGCCTTCGATCAATTGCTCAATCCCGACGCGCTGACCATCGGCTTTGCCCGCCGTTTCGCCACCTATAAACGGGCTCCGCTGATCTTTAAGCAATTCGAGAACATCGTGAAGCTCGTCTGTGATAAGCACCGCCCGCTCCAATTCATCTTCGCGGGCAAAGCCCATCCGCGCGATGAAGACGGCAAGCGTTTCATTCAGCACATCATTCATCTGAGCAAGTTCAGCGAATTGAAAGGACACCTCGTCTTTGTCGAGAACTACGACGTCCACGTCGCGCGCCAGATGGTGTCCGGCTGCGATGTTTGGCTGAACAAGCCGCGCCGGCCTCTCGAAGCATCGGGAACCAGCGGCCAGAAGACGAGCTGCCACGGCTGCCTCAATCTCAGTATTCTCGATGGCTGGTGGCGCGAGGGCTACGATGGGACCAATGGTTTCGCCATCGGCGACGACACTCATCCGAACAATGTCGATGAGCAAGACCGCCGCGACAGCGAGAACCTCTTCAGAGTCCTGACGGAAGAGGTCATCCCGACGTTTTATGCCCGCGATGCCCAGGGCGTTCCGCGGCAATGGATCGCCAAGATTCGCCGGGCCATGGCCACGCTCGTTCCCAAATACAACACCTGGCGCATGGTCCAGGAATATACCCAGAAGTACTACCTGGCGAAGTGACCGGGCCTCGCGGAGCTTGGCTCCGCACGCGCCCCGTTCCCAACCTCGCCATTCTTCAGCGAAGGGCCAGTCCTCGACTGGCCCTTTTTGTTTACTCGATGACGCGCACGCGCCGCCCTCCCTCTTTCCACCAATCACCCAGCGGCCCGCGGCTGACACTCTTGAGCGCGTTGCCCCGATTGGCCTGGCTCAAATCCAAAGTCGCGATCAAGACGTCCTCGCCGAAGATCGACCCTTCCTGGATGATGTTGCCGTCGGGCGCGATGATGCGGCTCTGCCCATGGGAACCGCTGGCATCGACGTTGGCCGGCGCGTTGGCTTGAACGACGAAGACCGTGTTCTCGACCGCCCGGGCCTGAATCTGCGCTCGATACGGTTCGATCTTCCGTTCCTGACGGAGGCCGGACTCATGGGAAATGTAAAAGACAACCCGAGCCCCGGCCAAAACAGGCAGCCGCACCAACTCCGGATACCGTTCGTCGTGAGAAAGTTTCATGTCATTGCGCTCGGAGCATTATTGACATTAAATTGAAGGACATGGAACACTCCAGCGTCATTTTGCTAACACAAATGAAATACGATGTTTCATCTCTCACCGGCGGAACGCTGTTCCTCTTCACTTCACTCTCACTCTCGGTCTCGGCGCAAACGGCCGACAAAGTCGATTTCGGCCGTCAAATCAAGCCGATCTTCGAATTCAGTTGTTTGAGCTGTCACATGGGCGAAAAGCCCAAGGGCAAGCTCCAATTGGACACTCGCGCGGGTGCGCTCAAAGGCGGGGAGAACGGCCCGGTGCTGGTCCCGGGAAAACCCGAGGAAAGCAAAATCTACAAATTGACCACGCTCCCGGCGGGCCACGACGATGTGATGCCGCCGGCCAAGAAGGGCGGACCGCTGGCGAAGGATCAGACGGCGGCGCTCCGCCGTTGGATCGAGCAAGGGGCGGAGTGGCCGGACAACATCAAGCTGATTCCTCGCAAGGTCGAGGTCGTAGCCGAAGAAGATCCCAACGCGGCGATCGAAATTCATCAGGGGATCATGGCGAAACTGGACGTGACCGCGGAAGCGCAAATGAAGCCGTACACGGATAAGATCAACGGCACCGAGGTGACCTTTGCCATGGTGCCGATTCCGGGCGGCGAGTTCATGATGGGCAGCCCGGACGCCGAAGCGGGACACAAACCCGAGGAAGGCCCGGTCCACAAAGTCAAGATCGACCCGTTTTGGATGGGCAAGTTGGAGGTGACCTGGAGCGAATATGAACTGTTCATGTACCCGGACGAGGAGAAGAAAGTGCGGGCTTCCCGGCAGTCGGATCCGGCGGCGAACAAAATGGCGGATGCCGTCAGCCGACCCACCAGTCCGTATGTCGAAATGAGCTTCGGCATGGGCAAGGAGGGATTCCCGGCGATCAGCATGTCTCAGCATGCGGCCAACAAGTATTGCCAATGGTTGAGCGCCAGGACCGGGCATTTCTACCGATTGCCCACCGAGGCGGAGTGGGAGTACGCGTGCCGCGCGGGGACGACCACGGCTTATTCTTTCGGCGATGATCCGGCCAAGCTTAATGATTACGCCTGGCATGCTGGCAATAGCGATTTCAAATACCAGAAGGTCGGAAAAAAGAAGCCGAATCCCTGGGGATTGCACGATATGCACGGCAATGTCACGGAATGGACGCTCGATCAACTCGATCCGGGCTATTATCAGAAGCTGGCCACGGCGCTCGCCCAGAACCCTTGGAACAAGGCGGCTAAGCCCTACCCGCATGCCGTGCGGGGCGGATCCTGGGATGATGATCCGGAGATGCTCCGCAGCGCCGTCCGGCGTGGCTCGGAGAAAGGCTGGAAATTGCAGGATCCGCAGCTCCCCAAGAGCATCTGGTATCTGACCGACGCTCAGTTCCAAGGCTTCCGCGTCGTCCGCCCGCTCAAAGTTCCAGCCGCGGAAGAGATATCTAAATATTGGACAAGCGGCGTCGAGAAAGAGTAACCTCGGGCATCCCGATTGTTGCGGAGAATCCTTTTGGATTGGCCGTGGCCAGGATGGAGATCAGTCAACGCTGAAATTCAAAATAGAAAACACCATGAACGAACCAAGAAAGCCAAATTCCCAAGGAGACCTCTCCCGCCGGGATTTTCTCAGAACCACTTCCACCGCCGTCGGCGGCACTGTGCTGGGCGCCCTTTCCATCGAACGAGGCGCGCATGCGGCCAGCGACGATACCGTGAAGATCGCGCTCATCGGTTGTGGAGGTCGCGGATCCGGGGCCGCCGATCAGGCCCTCAAGACCCAAGGCAGCGTCCGACTCGTGGCGATGGCCGATGCGTTCAAGGATCGATTGCAGGGCAGTCTCAAGAATCTGCAGAACGCCAACAAAGAGCGCGTCGATGTTCCGGAAGACCGGCAGTTCGTCGGATTCGACGGGTATAAACAGGCCATCGCCCTGGCCGACGTGGCCATCCTGGCGACCCCTCCCGGATTCCGTCCGATTCACTTCGAGGAAGCCATCCGCCAGGGCAAGAATGTGTTCATGGAAAAGCCGGTGGCCACCGACGGCCCCGGGGTGCGCCGGGTCCTCGCCGCCGCCGCCGAGGCCAAGAAGAAGAATCTGAAGGTCGGGGTTGGCCTTCAGAGGCATCATCAATTGGGCTACATCGAGACGATGAAGCGGCTCCATGACGGGGCCATCGGCGATATCACGGCGCTGCGCTGCTACTGGAATGGGAGCACGCCGTGGGTGCATAAACGCGCCGACCTCGAGAAGGCGGCGGGCCGGTCGCTTTCGGAGATCGAGTACCAGATGAGAAACTGGTACTATTTCGTCTGGCTGTGCGGCGATCACATCAATGAACAGCACATCCACAACCTCGATGTCATTAATTGGGTGAAGAACGGCTATCCGGTCCGAGCCCATGGCATGGGCGGCTGGGAAGTTCGCAAAGGTCCGGACTATGGCGAAATCTTTGACCATCACGCCGTGGAGTTCGAGTACGCGGATGGCTCGCGCTGCTTCAGCCAATGCCGGCACATTAACGGTTGCTGGAGCAATGTGTCCGAACACGCCATCGGGACCAAAGGCTCGGTCGACGTCGGCGGCTACACGATTCGCGGGGAAAACGCCTGGCGCTTCCGTGCGCAAGGGGCGAAGGATCCGTATCAACAGGAGCACGATGCCCTGTTTGACGCGATCCGAAATGACAAACCGTATAGCGAAGCGGAGAATGGCGCCAAGAGCACACTGACCGCCATCCTCGGGCGCATGGCCACCTACTCCGGCCGCATTATCGAATGGGAGCAGGCGCTGAATTCCCAGGTCGATCACATGCCCAAGATCTTCGCTTTGGATGCGCCGGCACCGGTCCTTCCGAATGCCAACGGGCTCTATTCGATCCCCGTGCCTGGAAACCGCGATTGGCTGGCCAAGATCCTTTAATCGGAGGCGGTGCCCCGACGAAAACACCCGCGTCTGCTTTCAGGCGCGGGTGTTTGTCTTAAGGGGCGGTGATATAGGTCTTGAACCGCTTCGATTCGTGTCGTTCCATCCGGTCCCCCGGCTGGCGGAAGATGCGCGCCGAAACACCGGGAGTTTCTTCCACGAGCTTCAATCCCTGCTCGGGACCCAACACGCTGACCGCCGTGGCCAGACAGTCCGCCGTCGTGCTGTCGCCGGCAATAATCGTGACGAGGCTGTGGTCGGTCAGGCCGAGGCCCGTTTTCGGATTCACGATGTGGGAATAGCGCCGGCCTTCGATCTCCAGGCGTTGCGACAAGTCCCCGGAGGTCGAAATCGCGGCGTGCTTCAGGAGAGCGAGCTGGTTGGTCGAACTATCCGGGGCATCGGGCGACGCGATGGCCACCCGCCAGCCCGCTTTTCCCGGTGGCGGCTCCCCGACCACGATGTCGCCGTCCGCGGCCACCAGCGCCCGCTGCAGCCCGCGCGCGCGCAAGACTTTCATGGCTTCGTCGGCCGCATATCCTTTGGCGATTCCTCCCAGATCGAGCCGCATGCCGGGGACGAGCAACTGGGCGGTCCGGTCTCTGGGATCGAGTCGGAGGTGCTGATACCCCACGGACTTCATCGCTTTCTCCAAGAGCGGAGGATCGGGCAAGCGGTGCTGACGCCGGGCGCGGCGCCATAAGTTGACCGCGGGGCCGACCGTGACGTCGAAGGCGCCGCTCGTGCGCCGTGCCAAAGTCTGGGATCGCAGGAGCACCATCCAGAGATCGGGGCTGACCGGGACGCGGCGCTGTTCTTCCGAAGAACGAGAAAGGCGGCTCAATTCGCTCTCGTCCTCGTAATCGCTCATGATGGCATTGAGTTCGCGAATCCGCTCGAACGCCGCTTGGGCGGCCAGTTGGGCGGTCCGTTGGTCCGGCGCATAAAGAACAATGCGGAAGGGGACCCCCATTTGTGGTTGGGCGAATTCGTAGCGCTCCAGTTGGGCCGAAGCGGGAGCTCGGCGCCAGGGCACGCAGGAGCAGAGAGCGATCCCCAGAATCGGGACCAGGAAGGTCAAGGCACGGTGTTTCATGTTGAGATGAGGCATGGCCGCAGGCGGTTGACGAAAATCTTCGAGTGAACTGGAGTGGATGGCCGGGTTGCAGGGCACACCTCCAAGACCGGTCCGGCCGCCAACAACTCCCAGAGCATCTCGCCAAATGATAAGATCTTTTCCGGCATCTCGTTGGTTCATTTCTGGCGGTTTGGACCGCCTTCTTCAAGATCGGTTTGATTTGAGGAAAGCGGATTTGATGTATGGAACCGGAAGAATTCAGATTTACATTCCGGCTGGCCTTTGCTTGTCCAAGTCCGAAATCATAAACCATAAAAGTGCGTGAGGGTCTATAGCGCAGCCATCCGTGGCTGCTGGTTCTGCGAGCATCCTGCTCGTGGCGGAAGGATGCCGCCAAGACCAGCACGCAGGATGCGTGGGCCACCCGTCCACTCTTGATCACACTCCGGATGTGTCTTGGACAGGAATTTTCCTGGGACAACCGCCGCCGTCATCGTATGATTCGAAACCTATGAAATCCCACTTTGTTCTAACGCTGATGCTGGCCTCGACTTTGTACGCCGCGGATAGCCCGCCGAAGATTGAGACGTTTCTCGATCCGGCCTCGGCGGGGCCCGATTATGCCGAGCAGGGCGAATACAAGAATGATTGGGGCGGCTCGCAAATCATTGCCCTGGGCGGCGGAATCTTTCGGATGGTGACCTACCGTGGCGGTTTGCCCGGAGATGGCTGGGACAAGGAATACAAACAGGAGACGCCCGGGAAACGCGAGGGCGACAAGATCGTCTTCACCGGCGAGAGCGGCTATCGCGCGGAAGTGAGCCGCGGCAAGATCGCCATCACCACCGCCGATGGCGGTCCTTACACGATGGAAAAGATCGAACGAAAAAGCCCAACCTTGGGCGCGAAACCGCCGGCGGGCGCGACGATGCTGTTCGACGGATCGAATGCGGATTCCTGGGCCGGGGGGCATCTGGACGATCGCCATTTGCTCGCGGCCGGCTGCAAGAGCAAACAGAGTTTTGGGGACTTTCAAGCGCACCTCGAATTTCTGCTCCCCTTCCAACCGCTCGCCCGAGGCCAGGGGCGCGGCAATAGCGGCGTCTATTTGCAGGATCGCTACGAGCTTCAGGTCCTCGAATCGTTCGGGCTGAAAGGCGAGAATGACGAATGCGGCGGTTTCTATTCTTTGGCCAAGCCGGACCTTAACCTGTGTTTCCCGCCGCTCGCCTGGCAAACCTACGACATCGATTTCACCGCCGCGCGGTTCGATGACGCTGGCAAGAAAGCGAAGAATGCCGTCGTCACCATCAAGCACAATGGGGTTGCCATCCATGATCAGCGCGAGTTGAAAGGCCCCACTCCCGGCGGCAAGAAGGAGGATCGCACCGGCGGTCCGCTGCAGCTCCAAGGCCATGGGAACCCGGTCTTCTATCGCAATATTTGGGTCCTGCCAAAATGACACGACCCGGTCCAGCGGGCTGCCTGCCATCACACGAAGAGCCCTTCTCGCTTATGAAACCTCGGAAAGTCCTTGGCGCGGTCAGGCCGGTGAACGGTGGTCCGAAATCTCGCGCCGCGTTCACGCTCATCGAACTACTGGTGGTGATCGCGATCATCGCCATCCTCGCCAGCCTCCTGTTGCCGGCCTTGGCGCGGGCGCGCGACAAAGGCAAGTCCGCCAAATGCCAGAGCAACCTGCGCCAGCTCGGCTTGGCGGCGGTGATGTATGACGAGGACAACCAAGTCTATCCCATCGGCTGGCCCTCGGCGGATTTGCTCACTCTTTCCTTGCCGCCCATTTGGTATCGTCAATTGCAGCCTTATTTGGGGCGTCAGACCAACGTTTCCGGACAAGGCGTGTTCGTGTGTCCTTCCAGCCTGCAGAAGGCGCGGCCCGACGAGAAGATTGCTTCGGGTCTGCGCGAGGGCGGCTTTTGGGGATTCCTGGCCTACGCCCAGAACGGTCACATCAATAATGGCGCAAGAAACATCGGCTCGCGCCAGGTCCAGGACGCGTCTGGAACAATACTCTACGCCGACACTGATGGCTGGGATGCCTGTCTCTATCCGGATAGCCAAGGCTCCGCCAATGTCTGCTACCGTCACAGCGGAGGCAACGAGAAGAGCGCCGATACCGATCGCGGTGTCGCCGGAAAAAAGAATGCGAAGGGCCGCGCCAATGCCGTCTTTGTCGATACCCACGTCGAACTGTTGCGAAAGGCGCCGGTTCGAATTTTCACCCTGGAACGCGATTGACCGGACCATGCGCCCTTTCTCTTGTTCGATGGGGATGGTTCTGATGGCCGGGGTGTCGGCGGCAATCGCTTCGAGCGGGGCGGCGGCCGTAGATTCGGACTCGAAACCAGGCAGGACGGTCCGGGTTGCCGGGATTGTCCTGAAATGGATTCGGGGGGATAAGGAGGCCAATTACCGGCGAGTCGAACCGATGATCCGAGAAGCCGCGTCGCGCGGGGCCAGAATCGTGAGCACGACCGAGTGCTTTCTCGACGGCTACGCCATCGCGGACAAGAGTATTCCTCTCGAACAATATCGTGCCTTGGGAGAACCGATTCCGACGGGTCCCTACTTTCGTCGCCTGAGCTCACTGGCGAAAGAGTTGAACATCCACCTCATCGCCGGGATGACCGAAGCGGACGGCGACGCGCGCTTCAATACCTCGGTGCTCATTGGTCCCTCTGGTCAATTGGTCGGCAAATATCGAAAGCAAAAGCTCCAACACGAAACCGTGCGCAACACGCCAGGGACACAGTCGCCCGTATTTGAAACTCCCTATGGCAAGGTGGGAATCATGATTTGCGCAGACCGCACGGAATCGACGATTGTCCGCCAATTCTGCGCGGCCGGCGCGGATTTCATCATCTGTCCTTCCGGCGGCATGTTCGGTCCCAAGACCAATGACCCGATCGTCCAAGCCCGCTCGCGAGAAAACCGGATTCACATCCTCTTCGTACATCCGGCGGAGTTCCTCGTGACCGGACCTGATGGGACGAACCTCGCCAACACGGTGCTCGGCGATCGTTTGTTGATTCAGCCGGAGGAAGAGCGGTCGGACCGGGACCTGAACCGGATCTTCTATTTCGATCTGCCGATGGCTCAACCAGCCCACGCTCGTTGAGCAGGCAAAGGCTTCTCCAAACGGATCACGCGAGAGTTTGTCCGTGTCGAAGCGGTCCCGCCCGGGCGGACCACGGTGGAGGGCTCGCACGCGGCGATGCACGGCCCAGCGTCACGGCGGTTCGGTGAGTTTCAATTGATCAAGCAACTTCCGTCGAAGGGGCTCTTCCGGCTGGAGCGAAAGGGCGCGGCGCAGCTCGTGACTGGCCGCTTGGTTCTGTCCATCGGCTCGCAGGATCACCGCCAAACCGAGGTAGGCCTCGAGCAAATTAGGCTTCAACCGGATGGCCTCGCGAAAGGCTGCCCTCGACTCTGCGCGATTGCTTATTTCTCCGCCGAGGCTCAGGCCGAGATTGAACCACGCTTCTCCCAGGTTGGGCTTGGCCTGGATGGCCGCGCGAAAACAGGGCTGAGCCTCTTTGGCGCGACCCCGTCTCAGCCGGGTGACGCCCAGTTGCATTTGGGCTTCGATGTTGGCGGGCGCCAGGGCAGCCGCCCGCGTCAAAATGGCCTCGGCCCCGGTGGTATCGCCGACCCGCAAGCGTGCCCGCCCGAGGAAGAACATGGCGCGATCCGAGTTCGGATACGTCTGCAAAGTCTTTTCCAGGAGCTGTGCGGCCTCGGCCACTCGCCCGATCTTAATCCACTCGTCTGCGAGTTCAATCCACGCGGCTTCGCCTGTTTTGAGTCCCTGGAGCTCGGCGAGCAACCGATCCGGTGACGGCTTGTCATGCGGCAGCTCAGCCAGAGTCCGAGCCAGTTGCCCGGCCTCGAGGGCGTGGCCCAGGCGTTGATGCACGTTCAGCAGGAGACGGTGGGCCGCTTTGCGGGTGGAAGGATCGTGCAGGGCGCCGCTGAGGAAGTTGGTCGCCTCGACGAAGCGATCCCGTGCGATGGCCACCTTGCCCAGGCCCAATCCCGCCCCTACGGAGTTCGAATCGCGTTGCCAAATGTGGCGGTACTGCGCCTCCGCCTCCTCCCAGCGGCCCAAGTTGAGCAACGTGTCCGCCAGTCTCAGACGCGGCCCAAACTCACTTTCGGGGAAAAGTCCAACCGCCCGATCGAGGCTGATGGCGGCGGCCATCGGGTTGTCCACGAGCTGCGCCAGTCCGAGAAAGTAGGGCCAGCGTGGTTCGCGTGGCGCCAGTGCGGACGCCTGGGCAAAGCACTCGCGCGCTTCCGCGCGGACTTCGTGAGCCAGCAGCACCATCCCCATCCGGCCTCGGGCCTCCGCGGAGCGCGGCGCGCCTTGAATGGCGTCTCGCGCTTGCGTGATGGCAGTGGCGATGACGGGATCGAAACCGGTGGTGTTGACGGCGGGTGGCGGCGGCGCTGCGAATCTCCAGACTCGCCACGCCCCGAAGGCCACGGCAATCAACAAGCCCCACCCAAGCCACCTTCGCCAATGCCGAAGGAAAGACGCTCGAGCGGCGAGAGTCGAGGGTTGAGAGTCGTTCCCGGCAGGCGCTCTCGACTCTCGCCCCTCGCCCCTGGACTCACCCTTCACCTTCCGTTTCACGCTCATAGTCCAGCGCTCGGTTTCACTCCGGAAGCGGCCGGTTGCCCGGAACCTTTCCGCAATGTGATGATCTGATCCGCCGCCACGCCGGTGAACTGCTCTTCACGGCCATCGGGCCAAATCACGTTGATGCTCTCCACGCGGGTGGCTGAACCCAGGCCGAAGTGGGCGCGAGGATCGTTGCTGCACAAATAACTTTGAGAGGGATTGACCCAGACGGTCCGGCGTCGCCCGCCCGCGTTGATCGTGATTTCCGCCCCGTAGGCGTCGCGTCCGCCGAGCGCCGGCTCCACGACCCGCACGGTCAGCCAGTGCCCGCGTGGAGCAATATTGCGATAAACCCGCGCGGGAGCGGCAATCCGACTTACGATCAAATCCGGTCCTCCGTCATTGTCCAGATCCCCCACCGCTAGGCCGCGCGCGACGGCGGCGGTGCCCGTGTAGGTCAGGTTGCCGGGGGAGACGTCGGTGAAAACTCCCCTGCCGTCGTTGGTGAAAATCTGGCTGCGCTGCTCGTAGCCGTTCCAGAACGGGTCGCGGTTGGCTTTGCCGTGCGGCGCGGGGTCGATGGAGAGCCGTTTGATGCCGCCGTTGACGACGAGCAAGTCGGGTGCGCCGTCATTGTTGAGATCGCTGAACGCCGTGCCGAAGCCCGTGCCTCGCCAGGCCGACGCCGCCACTCGGGACGCCGCGGTGCAATCCTGAAAATATCCGCGCGGACCCTGTTTCCATAGCGCGTGCGTTTCGGTGCTGAGGTGGGTGACCAGAATATCGAAGAGACCATCACCGTCCGCGTCTCCGAGCGCGATGCCCATGTTGGCCTGGACGGCGCCCATTTCGTTGTAGGCGATACCGCGGATGGTGGCCTCTTCGGTGAATGTCCCATTGCGCTGGTTGATCAAGAGCCAGCAAATCATCCCCGCCGAGACAGTGATACTTGG
>CAYHFE010000132.1:0-14991 GCA_964355375.1 uncultured Verrucomicrobiota bacterium | reverse complement strand
CAAGTTGGAGAGTCCGCCTTGCCGAATCCCGACGGGATTCCGGAACAAAGCCCAGGGTTGCGAGGCACGAGCTACCCTGGGAAATCGACACGAAATGGGTTTCAACCCCAACGGTGTCAACAAACAAAATTCTTCTGCCGCCAAAAAAGTCACTTTTTGACACGAGCGTTGCTCGCCCGCACCGAGGAGCGCCCGTCGTTGCCCCGTCCACTTCTTGCCCCAGGTTTCAACGTCTGACGTCCTGCCCTCGGGCCGCCGCCCGCATTGTCGGGCCCTCCATCTGGTACCGGAACGGTGTCAGTCCCGGCTATTGGTGAATGTTTCGTTTCGTTTCTTGCCCAGTTGAGGAGTTGTTTCGCATCGCCCCGAAGCTTCGGATGCAATGTGCCGGGCGGATTTGCGACGTCAAGAAGGACTCGGTTTCGCTCGATCTTTTGACATTGTCGCATTTCCGCCGGCCCCTGATGCACGCGGCATCGAAAATGTAGTCTGACCACCAGCATGGCCAATTCGTCGTCTGCCGGGTAGCCGCTCAGAACTGGCGCGGGCCGGACCTTGGCGGCCAGGCCGAAGTGCACGCGCCAGATTTCACCGGGCAGCGTTCTTTTCATCTTCGGCTTCCATCGCGTCGAGCATCTGGAACCGTTCGAGCGCCAAGCGGTCACACTCGGCCAGCGTCTCCGCGTCCTTCTCCAACTCGAAGAGGAGGCGCATGATTTCCCGCCGTTCAACGTGAGACAGCTTCGGAATCTCAGAGATGATCTCCGCTTTGCTCCTTGCTGAAATGTAAGTTTGCTTCTGGGCGCTGGCAAACGTTTGTCCGAGGACCAAGAGCTGTCAGTCCCGGCCATTGGAGAGTCTCGCCCATGGACGATGCCCGGACGCTCGTCTTGATCTTCTTCTCCAATTCCAGCACCAGCCAACACTCGTTGACGCTGGCGGAGGTTGGAGTGGTCGTTCTCGTGATGGGTCGGGCACACGCTAATGATCACCTCGGCAGTTCACTCTCCGTCAAAGCGGCCAAGACCTTGGCGGTGTCGCAGCCCAGCAGCGATTCGACGGGGAGGCGGAGGGCGGGGAAGACGCGGCTGTGCAGCACGCCTTGCGCGGCGGGCAACTGCCAGCGGTATTCGTCGTCTTCGAGGCAGAACCATTCGACGCGGCCTTCCGCCGCGCACCAGACGATGTATTCCCGCGCACCGTTGCGGCAGTAAGCCCGGCGTTTGTCCCGCTAGTCAATCGAGGCGGTGCTGGCCGCCACTTCGACGATCAGTTCTCCATTTTCCAGCGCCAGCGGAAGGCTGGCTGAACTTCCGGTCGCACTCGGCTGGCTATCATCGGCCATTATACGCCAAGGAGAGTAATCCCGATGGCGGTTGGCAGGCAAGGCTGCAATCAGAGCCAACGCCGAATGCCAGATCGATGTCTTGCCTCGACCACTGGGGCCTGTTTTCTTTGCCTCATGCTCTGCTTTGAGTCATTCGGGTGCGCCAGCGTGGTTGGCGAGGGCGCCGACCACGGCACGCGGGGGCGCGTGCGCTCCCCATTACGACAAGATGGTTGCCGCCCAGTCGGGCGCGCGCTCAATTGCGAAAACGGGTCATCCATCAAAGGTTCGTGTCAACAAACATAGTTCTTCTGCCGCCAAAAGAGTCACTTTTTGACACGAGCGTTGCTCGCTCGCACCGAGGAGCGCCCGTCGTTGCACCGTCAACGTCTTGCCCCAGGTTCCAACGTCTGGCGTCCCGCCCTCGGGCCGCCGTCCGTCTTGTGAAGGTGCCTGCGTCTTGACAACTCTCCGGGGGACGAGTCATCCGAGCGAATGAGACGGATTACGGCGGGGGAGTGCGGTGCGGAGTCAGGGCGGTCGCGAAAACAACACGGCGTCGCATGAGAACCCAACTCAAGGTCTGCGGGTTGCGTTCTGGTGTTTTGACAAGGAGGACGACGCGGAGTAAGAAATGACCCATGACAGCGACCTTGACGATCCGATTGGACAAACGCGAACTCGGCAAGATCGACCGGGCCGCGGGCAAGCTCACCCGCACCGAATGGGTTCGACGCGTCATCCGTCGCGAGATCAACCGACCGCGACGGGCCGGCTGGGCAGAGCATTTTGCATGGCTGGAAAAGCATGGCCGGGTGATTCGAGGCCATCCGGATGACGAGTTTCGAGCGTTAAACCGATGAGGTTCTTCGCGGACACCAATTGGCTGGTCGCCACCTATTTCAACAAGGTCGATGATGAACGCAGCGGCATCGTGAGGCGCTTTGCCCGCAGGTATGATCGTCCGTTGATGGTGGCCCCGATTGTTTACCTGGAGGCGCGCAACGTGTTTTGTTGGATGGCTGGCTCGGCGAATCCAAAGGAGTGGCAGCTTTTGGAGGCGGATCTTGGTTCGAAGCTGCTCCTCTTGCCGATGGATTGGGCTGCCATCAGCAACAAGGCCGAGGAGCTTTTCGCGCGCCACAGTCATCGAGCCAAGCTCGGCACATTCGATGTCATGCTTGTGGCCTCCGCAGTATTGTCCGATGCGACACACTTCCTTTCGTTTGACACCAACAGCAGCGCCCGCGCTTTGGCAGCGGCTGCCAAGCTGAAGTTGTTTCCGGAGCTTGCTGAGGCCGACCGACAACGGCTATCGACGCTACGATAGCCACTGCTTCGCTCTTTCGCCTGCGGAAGTGAACGGGTCCGATAACCTGATTTTCGGACGACCCCTTTCGTGAAATCATCAAGCCTGCGTTCCGATTTTGGGAGCGGCCGCATCTTTGACATCGCGCGCCAACGCGGCCAGGCAGGGGAATTTCGCCGCTTCGGCAGCCTCGGCCAGAAGGTCGAGCGCCGGCAAAATAAACCGCCGATACCAGGGGAGGCCGTCGCCCAACCATAATTTTCCGTAAGCTCCCAGAGCCTGCAGCAACCGCTGCGAGGCCGCCGCCCCCAGGAGCGCATCCTCGGGTGGAGTGCCGCCCAGGTTCACCACGGCCTGCTTATAGACCTCCCACACCTTGGCTCGCCTCTCGGGGGGATGCGACATGTATGGATCAAATAAGAGCGAGCCCAGATCATAGGCCGCGCATCCGGGCCTCATCCCCTGGAAATCGATCAAGAACGCCTGGCCGTCCAGGATCATGATATTCGCGCTTTGCAGATCCCGGTGAATCGGCACGATGGGTTCCGCCAGGAGACGGTTGCGCAGCAGGCAATATTCCTCGGCCACCTTCGACCAGCGTGAGTCCTGGTTCAGCAGTTTGCCGAGAATATGCTCCCGAAAGTAATCACGCTCCCAGTCATACAATCCTTTGGTGAACCCGGCTTGGAGAGGCAGTTCCTCCAGGTGCGCCAGATGATTGCCGATGACATGCAGGCGGGCGATCTGCTCGACCACGTCCGCCAGCCCCTGCTCGATGGCCGCAGGATCGCGCAGGTCCTGCAGCGATTGACGTCCCAGGTCATCGGAAACAAGTTCACAGGCGTCGCCGAGGTGAACAATCACCCGGGGGACCCGGACACCGACCCGCGCCAGGAATTCGGAGACGGCGGCGAAGGCGGAGTTTTCGCGCCGCTCCGGGCTGTAGGCGCACCAGACCCAGGATTTTCCTTCGGGCCCGTGGATGCAGGCATACCGGCGACCGCTCCCCTGTTTGCGCAGATCCTGGATCCGGCAGTCTTCCGGCGCCACGCCGAGTGCCGCGTAAATTCGGGGATCGGGGCGTCGCCGATCGTTCACGGTCGGAGGAAATATCGCCTCGCCGATGAAAATGCTGTCGGCATAGAGATAGGGCCGGGCGATGCGGGTTTCGTCCCACGCCACGACGTTATGCAGGTGGGTCCCCGGTGGGAGGACCAGATCGGCGCCCAGTCCGATCGCCCCCGTGCATTTAACGCCCTGCACGCGCTCCAGCGCCGCCCGGCGACGAGCCTGCTCCGCCTGCGCCTCACGCAGGAGAGGGTGATGCAGCAGCCCGCAATCGGCCACCTCGGCATGAGCGTGAATGTAATCATTCGGAGCGCCGAGGTCCGACCAGTAGGCCGCTCCCGTCGAAAGGCCCATCGAAGGGAATCCGGCGGCGCCTGCAGCCTCGCACGCGTCAATGATGGAACACGGATCTGCCTTGGGCAGAAAATCTAGGATTTCGCGGCGCAGCAGATAGACGCCGGCAAACGTGAATTGCCCTGTGCCGTGCGGCTTGCGGAACTGGGTAATTCGCCCTTGGGCATCGATGTCCAGGGTGCACGGCCCGCGCCCAGGCACCAGCAAGGCGGTGACGATGGCTCCGCCTGAGAAATGAGCCTCCAACAGTCGCTCCAAGGGAAAATCCAGGATGACGTCGGCATTGTGCACGAAGAAATGCCGTGCCTCCTGAGCCAACGGCGCACCCGCCCGCAAGCCTCCCCCCGTTCCCAGCAGAGCGGATTCGCGGGAAACGAGAAGGTCCCATCCCCGTTCCTCCCGCAATTCCGCGACGATCCGTTCGACTTGATCCGCCAGATGATAGGCGTTGACGATGAGGGGACAAACACCGAGACCGGCAAGCTGGGACGCGGCCAGCTTGAGCATGGGCACACCGCAGAACGGCATGAGCGCCTTGGGACGCAGCAGGGATGCCGGGCGCAGTCGCCTTCCCTCCCCCGCCGCCAGGATGAATCCGGCCATCGCTTTACTGTTCATAGATCGATAGGTGCCTTTTCATTGAGATTTTGTGCGCCTGTGCACACGCGACTGGATCCCGGTCGTTCCATTGTATCCTGTCGTCAGCGAAAATTCCATCCCCCAGAAAATGCTCGGCTTCCGCCGCATTTTCGTGAGACTCTTGCGTTATGGTTCACTGGCTTCTTCTCATCCTCGTCCTCGGAACCCTGCCCGCGCTGGGCTACGATCCACCCACGGCCACGGCCGGGCCGCTCACAGTCCGGATGCAAGCCCCGGCGTCGGGCAGCTATGGGGCGGGCGGCTTCGTGGAGCTGTCCCGTCCGGGGGTGCCGATGATGCTGCCGGTGAGCCTGCAGAACAGCAGCGACCGGGAGTTGAAGGGGACGCTGCGCGTCGTGGTGGTGGATCAATGGTCGGTTGAACCGGCAGTGGCGATTCCGTTCCGGCTGGATCCGCGAGGCAGGGCGCGGCACGAGTTCACGCTGAGATTTGGCGTGGGCACCTACAGCGCGCATTACCCGATTCATGCCTACGCGGAATTCGAGGATCAGGGCGAGAAGTTGACGGCGCACCCGGTGCTGATCTTGGAAACGAGGATCGCGGATCTGCCGCGGCCGAAGCTGCCGGCGGAGTCGAAACCGGTGCCAGTCCCCGCGGGTGGCACGCTGGGGCTGTGGCGGATGCCGGTGCGACGGGAGCGGATGGAGATCGGCAATTTTGGAGCAGAGGCCGGACGGACCGGACGGGAGGTATTCGACGCGGGATCCGTGGTGACGTACGGACCTCTCAGCGGCGGCGGAGCGAAGGAAGGGATTGGCATGACTTTGGGAGCGCGACCGCCGGCCAAGCGGGAGATGGTGGAAGCGGCCTCGGTGGAGTATGCGCTGGAACTGCCCGCGGTGCAGCCGATCAGGCTGGAGGCGAGCATTCGCGGAAACGCGGCGTTCGCGGTCGAAGTTGGGCCGTTTGTGGGCGGGGACGTTTCGGTGGTGCTGGAACGGAAGGCCACTGGGAAAGGATGGGAGCCGGTGAGCGTGGATCTAGACCGCTATGCCGGGAGCACGATCCGCCTGCGCCTGGCGGCCCGCGGCGGCCCGGGAGAAGCGCAATGGGCGGAGCCGACCATCGTGGCGGGGGCCGCGCCAAAGCCGCCGGTGTTCCCGCCGGTGGGTGGGAGTCCGAAGCTGCTGGGCCAGGCGGGCGGCTGCAATGTCTGGATGTGGCCGGGTTCGCGGGGCCTTCTCGACGCGCCGGTGGGACTGGAGTGCGGGAGCCGAAAGTTGTACTTCCGCGGGTTCCGCGTGCGGGCCACGGGAGATGACCTGGAGCAGTGGAGCTCGTCCACGCAGTTGGTGGAAGCCAAGGTGGAAGCCGGCGGAGAGGGCCATCGCGTCAGGCACCGGTTTCGGAACTGGGCGGGAACATTCGATGTCGTGGGCGAGTTGTGGGTGGCCGGTGAGGCTCTGCGGGCGCGGTTTTGGCTGGAGAATATTCCGGTGGCGCAGCCGTGGTTTCAAGTGACGCTGGAAGGGGTGAGTCTTGGTGCGTGGAGCGAGAAAGCGAAGCGAGTCTACGCGGGGCCGGGGAACGTGCTCGAGAACCCGAAAGCGTTCCGGCTCGGATATGACGGGCACAACCTGGCGACCTCGTTCGTCGGATTCGACTTTGCGAACGGGCAGTCACTGGTGCTGCACAACGACGCGATTCCGGACCGGCTGGAAGTGGATCCGGAAGCGGGCCTCTACACTCTCGTGACGCCCCACGCGCAGACGCTGGAGCTGTTTCCGGCCGAGAACGTGTTCGCGGCGGTCAAGCGGATCCGGGCGGAGGACAAACGGCAGGCTTCGAGCGGTGTGAGGCAACTGGCGGGCCGATTCACGTTCGACTTGTGGTCGGGGCGCTATGCGGAGAGCGCCCGGGCCCTGGAGCGCGCGGCGGAGTACGGGTTGACGGATGCGCTGGTGGTGTGGCATTCGTGGCAGCGCTGGGGCTACGACTACCGGCTGCCGGACATTTATCCGCCGAATCCGCAGTTCGGGACGCTGGCGGAGTTCAAGGCGCTGGCCGAGGCGTGCCGGAAGAACGGGACGATGTTTGCTCCGCACGACAACTACATCGACTTCTACCCGGATTTCGAGGGATTTACCTACGACAGCATCGCGTTCCGGCAAAATGGGACTCCTTATCGCGCCTGGTTCAACTATGGGCGAGAGGCGCAATCCTACCGGGCGCGGCCGGACAAGCTGCTGCCTTACGTGCAGCGGAACGTGCGGCTGCTGAAAGAGGGAGTGGCGCCGACGGCGTATTTCATCGACGTGTGGAGCTCGGCCGCGCCGTACGACTACTGGACGAAGGAAGGGAAGTTCGAGGAGCGCAAGACGACGCAGCGGGTGTGGGGCGAGGCGTTCGCGTGGATCCGTCAGGAGCTGGGTGGCGCGCCGCAGATTTCGGAGGCGGGGCACGACAAGCTGATCGGCTGGCTGGACGGTGCGGACGCACAGCAGCTTCGGGTGGACGCCGCGGGCAAGGGTTTCACTTGGCGGATCGAGTGCGGCGATTCGGAGCGGATTCCCTGGATTGACGTGGCCTGGCACGACAAGTTCATCCTGCATGGAGCGGGCTACGAGGGCCGCTATCAGGGCGGTTTGGACCAAAAGGCGCACGGGGCGTACAGCGACGACTACCTGAGCACGGAAGTGCTTTCGGGGCGTCCGGCGATGGTGCCGTCGGCATTCAACAAAGACGTGGTGCGCGTGCACTGGCTGCTGAATGAGGCCATGAAGGCGCTGGCCATGGACCGGATCGACGCCGTGGAGTTTGCGGAAGATGACATTCACCGGCAACACGTGAGATGGGAGAAGAACGGGGAGGTGTGGGTGAACCGCGGCGCCGCAGCGTGGACGGTGGCTGGTCACACACTGCCGCAGTATGGTTTCTACCTGCGCGCGGGCGACGTGGAAGCAGCGGTTGAGGTGAAGGGTGGCGAGCGGGTGGAGTGGTCGCGGTCTCCGCGCTGGAGGTATGAAAACGGGCAGCGGAGGTCTGCCGCGGGACAGGTGATGGAGCTTCCTCGGTGACGGACTGAGGTCGCCGACACGGCCGATTCCTAGATCATGCCCGATTTCCAGGAGTGACGGAGCTCATCATGACGCCTTCGGCTTGTGGCCAAACAGACGAGCCGGCAGCATCAAGATTGCTTTGATCAATGCCAACAGGGCTTCCACGACCGCGCGGAGGCAACGGAAAGGCAATGATAAAAGCCAAACGAACGGGAAAATAATCAAAGCCAGCACGGCGATCGGCCAGGACAGCACGAACAAGATGCACCAGCACAAGAATATCATCAGAGTCTTCATGGTCGTTTTCTGTTTATCTTCGGCAATTCGCTTCTCGTGTCCAACACAGAGCCCAGCCGCTCAGTTACATCAAAATAGCACCGACGCCTTTCCTGCGACAGCTCTTCCCTCGACAACTCCGGCGATTCATTATTCAAGGTCGAGGCAGACAGGGTGATCGCCGCACCGCCGGCCAGTCGCGTCATCGAACGAGTCTTGGCTCCGAGCCTTTCCTTTGCCACCACCAACCGCTACTGTTTCACTCGCTGGCCGGGAATCGGCGGCTGAGACGCTTGGGCAATGATCGGCGGCGGCGGCGCGGGGCGAAATCCTGCCCGGAGTTCGGTCACCGGAAGATCCCCGAGCAGATCCTTGAATTCGTTCATCTCGGCAATCCACTTGTTGGTCTGATCGAGTTGTTCGACCGTGGCATCGATGCGGGCGGTGAGGGTCGCGGCATTCTTGCTCGCGACGGCGTCGGCCCGGATCAGTTTGATCTGCTGATCCAAACGTTCCTGTTCCGCGACCACCAGAGTCAGGTTCTCGCGAGCTTGCTCGATTCGCTGAAGCCGTTTCCGGAGGACCTCGATCCGTTCTTGGCGCGAGGCGAGAAGGCGTTGCTTTTGTTGCAGGGCCGCTCCCGCTCCCTTGGCTTTCAAGGTTTCAATTTCCGCCGTCAAGCGCTTCAACTCCGACTCGGCTTCCGCCGCGATCTTGGGCAAATCTTCACGGCGCTCCACTTCGAGAAATCGCTCGAGGGATTCTTCGATCGTTAATAACCGCAGATAAGTCCACATCAACTCGTCGAGTTTGCGCAGTCGAGGGTCGAATCCCCCTTCGGCTGCGGGCATCGTCGTTTCGGCGCTGGCCGCCTCGATGGTGTGGCACACGGAGGCGAGGGCGTGGTAGCGTTCACGCCGGACGGTGGCGAGTGATCCAAGGAGCGCCTCGCGCTTCTGCTCAAACGCCGCCAGTTGGGCGAGGGCGTTGGCGCGTCGAACCTGCTCGCGGCGGCGATCCACCCACGTTCGGAAAAATGGCAGATCCGGCACGTAGATCCAGCCCAGCGTGTAGGCGGTGACGCCCACGATGAGGGCCAGCCATTGCGCGCTCAAAAAGCCGACCCCCAGGGTGAACAGCCCCATCCACGCGTGGTGCGGGCTCCTCCAGAATTCCCGATGATAACTAGGCCATTGTTCTTCCATGACTCGTGCCGCGAGTGGGCGGATATCGCTCGAGTGATTCTGAGGCGCGAACTCGGCACCGGCAACCCAAATTCGATTTCGTGCCGGTCCGGACCAATCCTGAAATCAGCTCGGCCGTTGACCAGGCGCGGAAGTACTCCGGCCTCACGCATCGACCTGACTCGCCGAAGTGCCTCGCAACTCACCGGAAGCCCCCGCGTCCTCTTCCAGGCGACGCAAAAGATCCTGAGTCAACTCCCCGAACCAGGGCTTTCGCCGCATGGCTTCAGGTGGGACCGTGGGACGCGGAGCTTGGAGAATTTCCACCAAGCGACCCGGATTGGCCGCCATGCGAAAGACCCGATCGCCCAGATAGAGCGCTTCTTCGACGGCGTGGGTCACGAAGAAGACGGTTCCTTCCTGCTCCTGCCAAAGCTGGACCAACAGTTCCTGCATGCGCAAGCGAGTCCTCGGATCGAGCGCGCCAAAGGGTTCATCCATCAGAAGAAATCGAGGCTTCAGGATCAGGGTCGCCGCAATCGCCACTCGCTGCTGCATGCCGCCGGAAAGTTCGGTTGGATATTTGTGCTCCGCGCCCTCCAGTCCCACCTTGCCCACCCATTTCATCGCCTGAGCCCGCCGGTCGTCCCGTTTTACCCCCTTGAGTTGCAGGCCGAAGGCAATGTTATCCAAGACCGTCAGATGCGGCAGGAGCGAATACTTTTGATCGACCAGTCCCCGGTCCACGCCCGGCCCAACGATCGGTTTCCCCTGAACCAGGGCCTCGCCCGAAGTCGGAGGAAAATGCGGTGAGAGCCCAGCGATGATCCTTAAGACGGTCGATTTCCCGCAACCGGACGGCCCCACAATGGTGATCATTTCGCCCTTCCCAGGAAGGTCATGCACGGTGAACGAAACCTCCTTGACCGCCACACGCTCCTGCCCTCCCAGCCCGAAAACTTTGGTCACATTGCGGAAAGCGACCAACTCGGGAAGCGACTCGAGGGCCGGGGCGGTGGTCAGATTCGACTCCACTTTCACTCCTTGCGTTTGTAGGGAAACAAGTATCGCCCGGCCAACCGCCACGCCCGATCGCAAGCCACCGCGATCGCGACGATCACGGCAATCACAGCAAAGATCGACGCCGTATGCCCGCGACGTTCTGAGATCGAGATCAAGTAGCCCAAACCTTGCTCGGCGTTCACGACTTCCGCCAGGATGATCCACCCCCATCCCACGCCATAAACTCCGCGCAGATGATCCCAGATATCCGCCTGCGCCACCGGAAACAAAACGTGGCGCACCAGTTGCCATTGGCTGGCTCCCTTGGTCACCGCCACATCCAAAAAGGCGCGAGGCACGTCAGAGATGGACTTGATCACCAGGGGCAACAGCGCCACAAAACAGCCAATAAATAGAAACCCGATCTTCTGCGTTTCGTTCAGCCCGAACCAGGCCAGCGTCAAAGGAACAAAGACCACAATGGGCACGTAGGCCCCGATCAGCGAGAGCGGCCGAAAGAACGCCGCCACCGGAGGAAAGCTCGCCATATAGACTCCAAGGGGAACCGCCACGATCGCGGCCAGGCCAAATCCGATGGTCACGCGCTGAAACGATTTCCAGGCGCTGCGCACCAACTGTTGCTCGAAATGCAGTTTAGGAAATGACCCCAAGACCTCCGCGGGGCTCGGCAAAATCAGCGGCACCAAGACCCGATCCTCCACTTTCTCACCTCGGGTCACCAGCCACCAGACGGCGAGCAGCAGGATGATGAAACCGGAGGTCAAGGCCATCGCCCGAGCCCGGGACAGGTCGCCGCGCACCTCCAATCCACTCCACCACACGACCCCCGTGAGCAACGCCGCGAAGCTCAGGGAAAAAATGAGAAAGCCCAGCACTATTCCTTCTCCAGGGGAAAGACCTTCACTTCCACACGCCGATTCTTCTTATTGTGCTCCAGGTTGCTTGAGTCGGTCATCCCGGGAACCGGATTATCCCAGCCATTGCCGATCACTTTGAACTTGTTCGGGTCAAACTTGTATTTGGAAAGAATCGATTTCCGGACCGCGTCAGCCCGGTCGTAGGAGAGCTGGCGCACCAGATCCGCCGGCACGACCCCTTTGCGACTTCCGTCCGCGTTGCCTTCGATGACAATGTAGGCGTTTCCGAACGAACCCGCCAACTTGCCAATCTCCTCCAGCACCGTCGGGATGGTCGAGTCATACTCGGGATTTAATCCGGCCTTGTTCGGTTCGAACGAGATGATGACCGACTTGGTCAGAATCTCGCCCGTCTCCGCTTCCGCGTTCTTGAAAATGGCCCCGGCTTTGAAGCTGGGCTGCGAGAGGTCGCGCACGTCCTTGTATTCAGCCGCCATCTTGGCGAGAACGCTCGCCGCTTTGACCTGCGCCGCCGGCACAGGCGCGACAATGGCTCCGAGCGATTTGTAAATGGTCGAAGCCCGATTCCACACCACCTCGAAATTGGACGGGTTCATGGGATCGAGGAAGAAATTTGAGTTCTCACGGTAGTTGGTCAAATGAGCATCTCCTTCAATGATTCCGCCGTCCTTGCCAATCATGGAGGTGCAGTCCTCCACGGGCAGGCTGAACGCCGCGGAGAGCAGCTTGGCCGCAGTCGGGACGTCCTTTCGGACCATATCCATCCCCTCAAAAATGCCCCGAACGAGGTTCGCGACGATGTCCGGGTGATCGCGGAAGAAATCGTTCCGCACGGCCCACACGTCGGCCACCAGGTGATTCGCGCTGTCCGTTGTGACCACCAAACGTGTCTCCTTAAGTTGGTCGGTCACGGTGTAGATGTCCGGCGACCAACCGACAAAGGCATCAAACGACTTGTCTTGAACGAAAATCTTGGCCGCCGCGGGCGCGTCCGCCCCCCATTTGAAGTCCACTTCGGCGGGATCGATCCCGGCATCGATGAGCAGCGACATCATCAGATAGTGACTGGGCGAGTTCTGGGCGAGCACCACCTTCTTCCTCTTGCCGGCTTGCATGCGAAAATCATTGATCGCCCGGATGCCGCCTCGGGAAACGATCCCGTCGCCGCCATCCGACCAATCGATTTGCTGACAGACGACCGGCACGGTCCGCGAGTCCTTGACCAATTCGGGCGCGAAAAGCGCGATCATGTCGAGGGTGCCCCAAAGAATATGGCTATGGCCGCTGGCAAACAGATCGCGGGCTTTGACCGGGTCATCGACCAATGAAAGCTTCACGTAGAACCCGTATTTCTTGTAGAAGACGCTTCCTTCGTTCGCCTCCATGCCATTATTGGCCACGATAATGGGGGCCCAGCCCGGCCAAATATTGATGGGAAATTGAACGACGAACTTGCCGTCTTTCATCGTCTTGTCGTAGTCACTCACGCCGCTGACCGCCGGGATGGCGGAGCCGTCCACGAGCGAGACCGATTTGGAGCCGGCCAGCAACTTGCTGTTCAAGTCAGGCGCCGGCGCGGGAGCGGGCTTGGCTTGGTCCAGCGCCTTCTTCAATTCCTGGGGATTGACGGAGACGTTCACCGACGGACCGGTCGGGGCAATTTTATCCCACCAGCGAGTGACGCCAAATCCGACCACTCCCAGAATTAAGATGGTGAGAACAATTTTTCCACGTGCTGTCATAAAGAGATTCCTTTCCTTGGTTCAGCCAAACCCATTCGGTTACTCGGCAATTTTCTGCCGTTCCGGCGGTGGCGAGTTGGGGCGAATGGCCGGAGCCGCCTCACTTTGGACCATGCCCATCTTTTTCTTGTACTCTTGAAAGAGCGCGGTGCCGCGAGCCTTGCGCATGTCCTGCTGGCGTTGAATTCCCGAGCCCATCTCCTTGGCCAGATCGAGAGTGGCGCGCATCTGTCCCTCACCGCCGGCCGCCGATTGCCGGAGCTGTTGAATCGACTGCCCGAGCTCGCCGCCCATCATTCCCTGCAGTTCCGTGATCGAACCTTTCATCATGGTGGAGAGATTCTCGAGGGAACGCCCGATCGCGACCTTGGCTTTGAGCGATTCAAAATCGCGTTGAAACTTCTGAATCTCGCGCAGGCTCTGGGCGATGATCTGAGTGTTCTGTTGATAGAGCTGTTCCAGACTGTTCAACTGGGCCGTGTTCTCATTGATTTCCTGCTCGAGAGTGGCGAGTTCTTCGGCGTAATGGGCGCCATTGGCCTCATCATTCACGGCGACCGCGGCCTGCAACGCCCCCTGGATCTCTTCGCGTTGGCGTTCCTGCCGTTTGACCTGATCCTTCAGGAGTGCAATCTGGCCCGCCAGTTGGCCGTTGGCATAGTGGGCTTTGTCCGCCTTCGTCTTGGCATCTCGAATGCCGCGCTCCACGACCGCCTGGTTAATGGCATCGGTTTCGGTCGCCTTCTCAGCCGCCAAACCCAGCCAGATGAACAACCGCTTAATGGCTCGGAACATAATGCATCTCTCCCTTTTTACTGTTTCTTGTTTTTGACCGCCGGAGGATCCTCCTCTTCCAGGAGAATCTTTTCCTGCAAAATGAACTCGAGTTGAGAGTTCAGTTGCCTCTCGTCAGCCGCGCCCACCACGGTCGCGCCGAGTTTCTTCACACGGCTGAATTCTTTCGCATCCACATCGAACGCCACAAAATGATAGGCGATCGCCGATCTCAGCCCGGTGGCCTTCACACTGAGCCTTGGGATCACGGCTGCAGGATCCGGACCGCGAGTATTGATGCCGTCCGTGACAATCAGGACATGTTTTCGAGCCAGTGGCGATGCCAGGACCACCTCTCCCGCAGCCTCTACGGCCTGTCCAAGCGGGGTGGAACCTTCGGGCCGATTGAAGGCTTTCAGCCAACGCTGCAGCGCTAACCCGTCAAACTTGCCAAACGGAACCACCAGGCTGGGGCGATCCTTGACAAATACCACCAGCCCACAGTCCAGGGGCCGCCGAACCTCAGCCGGCCCGGACGCAACCACCTCCAGTCGCTGGATAATGCTCCCCAACGCCCGGCTCGCGATCCGATACTTGGGAGACAGATTTCCGGAGCCGTCCTTGACTTGTTCCAGCATGCTGCCCGAGGTGTCATAGACAATCGCCAGGGCGATGCCCTCCGACGGTGCCCCGAGACAATCCCGCGAGGCAACCGCGCACCAACCGATCAATGTTGTCGCGACCACCCACCGGAGCATCAATCCTGACGGCGTCGTTTTCATTTTCGCCTGGTTCATGAACCCCATTCTCTCTCGCGTCCCTCGCGCTCGATCCGTCGCCGGCGGACGCGCCGCTTGATCTTCAGCCATTCTATTCACGCGCCGACTCTACAAAGACCCTGGCCAAGTTCCAATTACTAATCGGCGAAGTCGTTATAACATTCTCGGGCATGCGCAGGCTCGGGCCTAGATCACATAGCTTGTCATAGCTTGAGTCGTGTTCCGCTGGTTGACGGGTAAACCGGTCCACTGGATTCGTGATCTTAATGACCCGCAATTGCAGATCCGGGTCAGATCTTAGTCAAGCGGAAAACCCGGCGCCCCAAACCTCAATACCTCATCGGAGAACAAGCCCGCCGAATGACCGCGGGAAATTCGCCTCCGCAGCCTCGTCTCGGCTCGCCCGTCGCCGCCTCTACCGAGAATGAATGAATGGTCGAGTCTGCCGGAATAAGGCTTGCCAAAAAATTCCATTGCGGGTCAGTTGGGCCGAATGAATTCCCAGCGACGCACCAGCCGCATCAACCCATGGATAGGCCTCGCGCTGGGCCTCCCGAGTCTGTTTTCGTCATCGCTTGCCCTGGCGGCTGGCCCGACGACCGCACCGGAGATCAGCGG
>CAYHFE010000131.1:0-15000 GCA_964355375.1 uncultured Verrucomicrobiota bacterium | reverse complement strand
GGCGACCGGCTGAAGCCGGGACGACATACTTGTCAAAATGAGAACTGCTGGGCCGTGCGGGAACATCATTGCCACGCAGGCCGCCTTCCTGCCATTAATGATCGTGCAGGAAGACGGCGATGGAAACGATACTGGCGCACGCGCTCGGCGAGGATGTCACGAAGCTCGCGGCGGAGGAAAAGCGCCTGCTGCTCTCGCGCCTCCTGGCGCGCTTCGCCCATGAGATCCGCAATCCGCTCAGCTCTCTCGACATTCATGTGCAGTTGCTGGAAGAGGATTTGGCGGAACTGGCGCCGGAGACGCGCGAGCGAATCATCGGCCGATTCGAGATCATCCATGGTGAATTGGATCGCCTCGAGAAGATCGTCGAGCAGTTTCTGCGTTTGGCCCGCCCATCCGCCCTCGATTTGGCGCCGGTGGAAATGGCTCCGCTGGCCCGGCATGTTTGCGATTTGTTGCGACCCGAAGCCACCTCCCGGGAAATTGAGTTGAGCACGGAAATTGCGGACGATCTGCCGGTGATCAAGGCGGACCGGGGCCGCGTCACTCAGGTCCTGTTGAATCTGTTGATCAACTCGCTCCAAGCGGTCGAGCGTCGGGGACGGGTCGTGCTGCGCCTGAGCCGGGCCGAGAACGACGGGCTTCGTCTCGAAGTCGAGGACACGGGCCCAGGCATTCCCGTGGAAAGACGGGGTTTCATCTTTGAGCCGTATTTCACAACCAAGCCGGACGGCACGGGGCTGGGCCTTTGGATCGCCCAGCAAATCGTCACCGCTCATGAGGGCTCCATCTGGGCGGCGAATGCCCCCGCCGGCGGAGCGATCCTGAGTGTGCTGCTGCCCGGACGAACCCGGAGAGCGACCGATGGATAAATCCAGCATCAACATTCTGGTGGTCGATGACGAGCGCGGGCTTTGCGCCGGCCTTCAGGAAGCGTTGCGCCGGGAGGGCTACACCGTGGGCGCGGCCAACGACGCCGAGAGCGCCCTCCGCTTGGCCGACCGCCAACTTTTCAATTTGGTCGTCGCCGATCTCAAGATGCCGGGGCTGAGCGGCCTCGATCTGCTCGGCCAGTACAAAAGCAAAAGCCGTGACACGCTCTTCATTCTCATGACCGCTTATGGCACGGTCGAAAGCGCGGTCGAAGCGATGAAACAGGGCGCCTACGATTACCTCTCCAAACCGATCGATCTGCAGCGCCTGCGCGCGGTCGTGGCGCGCGCGCTGGAATTCCAGTCGGTCGTGACTGAGAACAACGAATTGCGCCTGCGCTTGAGAAAGCGCTCCGAACCCAGCCTGCTCCTCGGCCACAGCGACGCCATTGAGCGAGTCACCCGGCTGGTCGGGGAGGTGGCTTCGAGTGACGTCACCGTGCTGATCGAAGGCGAAAGCGGAACGGGCAAGGAGTTGGTCGCGCAGGGCATTCACCTGCAAAGCCCGCGCGCCCGGAAGCCCTTTATCTCGGTCAATTGCGCGGCCTTGACCGAGCCGTTGCTCGAAGCGGAGCTGTTCGGGCATGCCAAAGGGGCCTTCACGGGCGCCATCGCCAGCAAAGCGGGCCGGTTCCAGTTGGCCGATGGGGGCACGTTGTTCCTGGATGAGATCGGCGATCTTTCGCCCCGGGGCCAGGCCGATTTGCTCCGCGTGCTCGAGGACGGCTCCTTCCGTCAAGTGGGCGGGACCGAGCTGATTCGAGTCAACGTGCGGGTCCTCGCGGCGACGAACAAGAAGCTGTCCGAAGCGGTCACGACCGGAAAATTTCGCGAGGATCTGTTCTACCGGCTGCAAATCGTGCCGATCACTTTGCCGCCCTTGCGCGAGCGAGCGGAGGACATTCCGCTTCTGATTGACTCGATGATCGAGCATTTCACGGCCAAGCATAAGCGGCGGCGCAAAAGCATGTCGGGGGAGGCCATCCGGCTGTGCCAGCGTTTCCCTTGGCCGGGCAACGTGCGCCAACTGCGCAATCTGGTGGAAGGCCTGATCATCACCTGCCCACGCGGCGTCATTGAGGTCGCGGACCTGCCGGAGTTTCTGCGTGGCCATGACCAATCCGCCGCCCAAGTGGTGATTCGTCCGGGGATGTCCCTGCGCGAGATCGAGAAGCTGCACATTCGGATGACCTTGACCCAAGTCACCACCAACCGGGATGAGGCCGCGCGCGTGCTCGGCATCAGCCGGCGCGCTCTGCAATACAAACTGAAGCAATACGGCCTGCTCAGCGATTGATCGAGGGTTGCACAGAGCCGGTCCTCTAAGTGCAAACATTGCACGGACGGGCCTTTATTCCCGAGGGAGGGGTCAGGCCGGGTCGATCTTCGCCGAGCTTCTCTCGTTCTGGTCAAGGGGTTTGAGAGATCTCTGGGTCCAGTGGCATGTGGCCTGCGTGCCGGAGGCATTCTATGCGTGCGATCATCGAAAATCTGTGTCATCTCCAAGAGTTGGAGATAAGCTTCAATCCGAGCGCCCCGGAGGTTTCCGAAAAAACTGGCGGACTTCGCCTGGTGATTCCGGAATCAATTCTGGCGCATTACGACCGTCTGCGAGCCCGGGGTAAAAAGGGCGTGGCGTTGGTGAGGGATCAAGTTTGCACTGAGTGCCACATGCGCGTGGCGACCGGCATCCTGGGCCGGCTCCGCAATGGCACGGATATTCAGATCTGCGGCAGTTGCGGTCGCTATCTTCAGCTCGCGCCCGAAACCGAGGCCAGCCCGGCGGCTCTCGAATCCGCCGCCAAAATGGCCAAGAAGAAACGTCGCCCACGAACTCCGATCCATGTCCATTAGCAGTCCGGTCATCGCCGCGCCGTCTTTGGCGGATTTCACCGCCCACGGCTTGATCGCGCCGGAACTTGCCGGCAGCGACTCCGCCAGCGTGATCCAGGAGTTGAGCCGTCGGCTGCTGGTCGAAGGGCGCATTCCTGATCTCCTGCCCTTTTACAACGCCGTTCTCAACCGGGAGTTTCTCGTCAACACCGCGATGGAACACGGCATGGCTTTTCCCCACGCCCGCCTCGGGATCGTCGGCGAGCTCTGTTTCGCTTTTGGCAAAGCAACGCGGCCCCTCGCCTGGGGCCCGGCCGGAACGGCTCCGGTGGACCTGGTCTTTCTGATCGCCGTGCCGGCGACCGAAGCGACGAATTACATCAACCTGATTTCCGGACTCGCCCGGCTCGCCAAGGAGAGCCGGATCCTGGAACAACTGCGCGCCTCCCGGCGGGTCGATGACATCCTGGCCGTGCTCGGGCAGGTCCCGCTTCGTCACAGCCATGGAGCGAAAAGTTAGCCCAACGAAGCCGACGGCCTGCATGACTCCGTCGGCCCCCGAGATCTGGCCCGCGCTTCCGTCCTGACTCAATGAAAGTCGATGTTTCCTTTCGCCCCAGGTTGATCGAAACGCTCCGCGACTATGATTCGCAAAAGTTCGTCGCGGATGTGGTCGCGGGGTTGACGGTGGGGATCGTGGCCCTGCCGCTGGCCATGGCTTTCGCCATCGCCTCCGGGGTGAAACCGGAAGCGGGCATCTTCACGGCCGTCATCGGCGGCTTCCTCATCTCGGTGCTCGGCGGAACCAAGGTCTGCATTGGCGGGCCCACTGGCGCCTTCATTGTCATCCTTTATGGGATCAATGCGAAGTACGGCGCGGAGAATCTGGCCATCTGCACGATTCTGGCCGGGGGCTTGTTATTGGCCATGGGCGCGGCCCGGCTCGGGACCATGATCAAGTTCATCCCTTACCCCGTGACCATGGGATTCACCAGCGGGATCGCCGTCCTCATTTTCAGCACTCAGCTCAAAGACTTTTTTGGCCTGCAGGTGGAAAAGGTTCCCGCGGAATTCATCGAGAAGATGCGGGTCTTGGCGGAGCACTGGGGCACGATGCAATGGCCGACCTTGGTCTTGGCCGGAGTTTCTTTCGCCGTCATCAAGGGCTGGCCGGCCAAATGGCAGCGGCGCGTCCCGGGGTCAATCGTCGCCTTGGTCCTGGGAACGGCGGCCGTCGGATTCTTCAATCTTCCGGTGGAAACCATCGGCAGCCGGTTCGGCGGCATTCCCCAGGGCCTGCCGACGCCCCGGCTGCCCGCGATCTCCTGGGAAAATCTTCAACATCTCCTCCAGCCCGCCATGACCATTGCGCTGCTCTCCGCGATCGAGTCCTTGCTTTGCGCGGTCGTCGCCGATGGCATGGTGGATGACCGGCATGACTCCAATCAAGAGCTGATGGCCCAGGGCATCGCCAACATCATCTGCCCGCTCTTCGGCGGCATCGCCGCGACGGGCGCGATCGCGCGGACCGCGACCAACGTCCGGAGCGGAGCGCGCTCGCCGGTCGCCGGGGCCATCCATGCCATCACGCTGCTTCTGATCATTCTCGTGGCCGCGCCCCTGGCCAAGTTCGTCCCGCTGGCCACGCTGAGCGCCGTGCTGGTCAACGTCGCACTGCACATGGGCGAATGGCACAATTTTCGCCGCCTGCCCAAATGGCCTCGCTCGGATTCCCTGGTCTTCCTCTCGGCCTTTGTCTTGACCGTGGTCGTCGATCTGACGGTGGCCGTCGAGATTGGAATGGTTCTGGCCGCGATGCTCTTTATCAAGCGCTCCTCGGAAACCACTCAAATCACGGCCGTGGACGAGAGCAGCGAAACCGAGGGCTCGCATCATTCCCTGGTCGGAAAGGAGATTCCGAAAGGCGTGATGATCTACCGCATGATGGGCGCGTTCTTCTTTGGGGCCGCCGACAAACTTGAGAGCGCCCTCCAGCGTTTGAAAGCGGAGCCGGACGTGCTTATTCTGCGAATGCGCATGGTCGTGGCGATGGATGCCACCGGACTCAACGCGCTGGAAGACCTTTACGAACGGCTGCACGAGAAAGGAAAATATCTGATCCTGAGCGCGCCCCACACTCATCCGCTCATGGTGATGGAGAAGGCGGGATTCGTTGATCGGCTGGGACCGGAGAACGTCTGCCCGCACATCGACGCCGCCCTGGCTCGGTCCCGAGAAATCCTCGGCCTCCCGCCCGCCCCGCCGCCCGGCGACCCGCACTCCGACGAAAGGCAAAGGCTCGAGACCGCGCGGCAGGAACTGACCCAGGCGCTCACGAAAGTCCAGGGCGTGCTCAACTCGCCAGCGGGTGCGACCGGAGCGGTTTCGCCTGGGACGCCCATCGACCAGGCCGGTCCGAGTCAGACGAAATTCAAATGATGGACTCGCGCCCTCCAGAATACCGGAGCGACCCAGAGACACTGGACACTGAGTAAGCCGCAACTATGCAGACGGAATTGGGGAGCACACGCCCGTGTTCCGACCGGCGTCTCACCGGTCGGAACGTGGGCATAATTCGCTGGCTAAACGTTGATTCGTCCGAGCGTCCCAATGTGGTCGGCGAGGGCGCCGACCACCGCACGCGAGGGCGCGTGCGCTCCCCATCTCAACGGAATCGAGACGAGTAAGGGACTCCGACCATGGACACTCTCTCTGCCGCTCTCCTCAACCTCGGTCTGTTGGGATATGTGCTGGGGGCAGGGGCGGGGCTGTTGTTTTTTCGAGCGGAAAAGCTGGCCAGCCTTGTTGCGTTCAGCTTCGCCTCGCTGGGCGCTCTGAGCGGGGCGGTCGCCTGCGCCTCCGCGCTCGCCACGGGCCGCGCCACCACCAACCCGTCCTTCGAACTGCTGACGTCGCTCGTTCCCTCTGTGCGGTTCACGGCGCGGCTGGACCCGCTGGGCGCGTTCTTCGGGTTGATCGTTTCACTGCTCGGTCTGGCGCTTTCGGTCTATTCGATCGGCTATGCGCGCGGGTTTTATGGACGCAAAAACGTCGGCGTCCTCGGCGCGTTTTTCAACGTGCTGCTGCTGGCCACGACGCTGGTGTTTCTGGCGGACAACGCCTTTTTCTTCCTCATGGTTTGGGAAGTCATGGCGCTCACCGCCTATTGTCTGGTCAGCTTCGAGCATGAGAAGGACGAGACCCGCCAGGCCGGTGTGCTTTATTTCGTCATGTCCCACATCGGCACGGGCTGCATCATGCTGGGCTTTCTCTTGTTGTTTCAGGCGGCCGGGGGCCGGGCGCCGGAAGATTACGGGTTCGCCAGATTTCATGAGATTGGCCGGACCATGCCCCCCGGACTGCGCAATGCCGCCTTTCTGCTTTTTCTCGCCGGTTTCGGAGTCAAGGCCGGGATTGTGCCGCTGCACATCTGGCTGCCGGCGGCTCATCCCGTCGCGCCGAGCAACGTCTCCGCCCTCATGTCGGGCGTGCTCATCAAAACCGGCATCTACGGTTTGGTCCGCGTGTGCTTTGATTTTCTCGGCCCGCCGCCCAATTGGTGGGGCGTGACCGTGCTGTCGCTGGGGACGCTCTCCGCCGTTCTCGGCGTGCTTTACGCGCTGATGGAGCACGATCTCAAGCGCCTGCTGGCCTATCACAGCGTCGAGAACATCGGCATCATCCTGATGGGCCTCGGGGCCGCGCTCATGTTTCTCCATTCGGGCCATCCCGCGCTGGCCGCCCTGGCCTTGATCGCCGGCCTGTATCACACGATCAATCATGCGGTGTTCAAGGCCTTGCTTTTTCTCGGCGCGGGCGCGGTCCTGCACGCCACGCACACGCGCAACATGGAGGAGATGGGCGGGCTGGCCAGGCGCATGCCCTGGACGGCGCTCTATTTCCTGGTTGGAGCCGTGGCCATTTCCGCGCTGCCGCCGCTCAACGGATTCATCAGCGAATGGCTGACCTACCAGTCCTTGCTCCAGGGCTTTGGCACCACCACCAGCCTGATCCGCCTGATGTTTCCTCTGAGTGGCGCGATGCTGGCCTTGACCAGCGCGCTGGCCGCCGCCTGCTTCGTGAAGGCGTTTGGCATCACCTTCCTCGCCCAACCACGCGGCGAACCGGCCCGGCACGCGCACGAGGTTTCCTTTACCATGCTGCTTGGCCAGGGCATTCTCACCGCGGCCTGCCTGTTCCTTGGCTTGTTCCCGACTCAGTTCTTGAGACTGTTCGATCCGGTCACGCAACAACTCGTCGGCCAGCCCCTGAGTGCCCGCCTCAGTGCCTCGGACGGCCTGGTCCTGGCCAGCGGGGTGGCGCAGGGCGGCACCGTTTCAACCTTGGGCCTCGCGCTGATGGGAATGTCGCTGCTTTCCGTGCCGTTCGGGCTGTGGCTGTGCTTCGGCCGACGCGCGAGAATCCGTCGCGGTCCGACCTGGGACTGTGGTTTGCGCGGTCTGACTCCGCAGATGGAATACACCGCCACCGGTTTCTCGAAGCCGATACGGATGATTTTCAAGGCCCTGTTTCGCCCGCGCCGGGAGGTGCAACGGGAATACGACTTCTCGCCCTATTTCGCCACGACCATCCGCTTCGAGAGCCAGGTCGAGGAAGTCTTCCAAACCCGCTTTTACCGCCCTCTAAACCGGCTGGTGCTCCGCGTTTCACGCCGGCTGCGCGCTCTCCAGGCCGGCAGCCTCCAGGCCTACCTCATTTACATCTTCGTCACGCTGCTGCTCTTGCTGCTCTTTGCCCTATGAGCCTCTTCGTGCTCGGTCTCCAACTGGTTCTCTTGCTTCTGCTCGCGCCGCTGCTCAGCGGTTGCATCAGGAATTGGAAGGCGAAGCTGCAGAATCGCCGCGGCCCGCGCCTTTGGCAGCCGTACTCCGACATCATCAAGTTTCTGCGCAAGGACATGGTCATTTCCGAGCATGCGTCCTGGGTGTTTTCGTTTGCGCCCTACGTTGTATTTGTCACGGCGCTGCTGGCGGGTTTGATCGTCCCGATGGTCACGGTGCAGACGCCCTTGAGCCTCTTTGGGGGCGTGCTGGCGTTGGTCGGTCTCCTGGCCTTGGGTCGGTTCTTTCTCGCCCTGGCCGGGCTCGACCCGGGCAGCGCGTTCGGCGGCATGGGCAGCAGCCGGGAGATGACCATTGCCGCCGTCGCCGAACCGGCGATGATGCTGGCGATTTTCACGGTGGCCATCACCGCCGGTTCCACCGATCTCAGCCAAATGGTCCGGGCCACGCCGGGATCAATGTGGAGGCTGCTTAACCCGACTTACGTGATGGCGTTTGCGGCGTTCTTCATCGTCCTTTTGGCCGAAACCGGCCGCATTCCCGTGGACAACCCAGCCACGCACCTGGAATTAACCATGGTTCACGAAGCGATGCTGCTCGAATACTCGGGCCGTTATCTGGCCTTCATGGAATGGGGCGCGTCGATCAAGCAACTCGTCTTGATGACGCTGTTGGCGAATATCTTCTTCCCGATCGGCCTCGCCACGACGACCGCACCCGCCGCGCTCGGGATGAGTCTTTTGGCCTATGTCGCCAAGCTGTTGGTGCTGGCGGCCGCGGTGGTCGTCGTCGAAACCACCAACGCCAAACTCCGCCTCTTTCGCGTCCCCGACCTCCTCAGTGCCGCCTTTGTCCTCGCGACCCTGGCGTTGTTGTCCACCTTCCTGTTTCAATGAGATGAACCCTCCGACCTCCGCCGAAATCGGTTCCCAACTGATCACCCTCATGGCCGCCCTGATGTTGGTGGTGCAGCTCCTCCTCGTCGTGCAGCGCATGCTCTTGACCAGCATCCGGCTTTTCGCCATCCAGTCGCTCTTCCTGGCTGGGATTGCCGGAGTCGTCGCGTTCTTTCACCGCGCCCCGCACGTTTATGTGGTCGCCGCGCTGACCATCCTCGGCAAAGTGATCTTTCTGCCGTGGCTGTTGGGCCGGCAGGTGCGCCGGATTCAAATGGACCAGGAGATCGAACCGCTCCTCAACGCGCCTACGGCCATGCTGCTGTGTGGCGGCTTGACCTTGCTCAGTTACGTCGTGGCCCGGCCCTTCACTTCCCTGGCCCGTCTCGGCAACAATACGCTGGCCATCGCCATCACCCTCGTGCTGACCGGATTTTTTCTGATGTTCAACCGCGGCAAAGCTCTCACCCAGGTGCTGGCGCTGCTCACGGTGGAAAACGGGGTGATGCTCGCCGCCGTGGCGCTCACCACCTACGGCATGCCGCTGGTCGTCGAACTGGGCATTTTTTTCGACGTCATGGTCGCGGTGATGATTCTGGGCATCCTGGTCTATCGCATCCGCGAAACCTTCGCCTCGATGGACACGAGCAAGCTCAATCAATTAAAGGGATGAGATGACCCTGCTTCTGCTTCTGCTCATTCCCACTGGCGCCGGTCTGTTGTGTCTGACCACGCGTTCCCGCCCGGCCTGGGAATGCTTGAACCTGCTGGCTTTCGGGGCGCTGGCCTTGCTCTCGCTCCAGGTCGGCGCGGATGTGTTGCGAAGCGGGGTCCTGACGGCGGCGGACGGCTTTTTGCGGGCCGACGCGCTCAGTGCGCTGGTCATTGGCCTGACCGCTTTCGTGGCCCTGGCCTGCGCGATTTACGCGGTCGGTTTCTTTCGCAGCGACGCCCGGACAGCGCGGATCAATCACGCGCAATTGCAGCGCTACTATGTGCTGACGCCGTTGTTCGTCGCCGTCATGATGCTGGTGCCGTTGGCCGACAATCTGGGCGTAATGTGGGTGGCCACGGAAGGCACCACTCTGGCGTCGGTGCTCCTCGTCACGTTTTACAACCAGAAGACCTCGTTCGAGGCGGGCTGGAAATACGCCATCATCGGGAGCATCGGCATCTCGCTGGCCTTGTTCGGCACCATCTTCACCTACTACTCGGCGGTGAATGTGCTGGGGGCGGATACTTATCACGGGATGAATTGGAGCGTTCTGGTGGGGATTGCCGACAAGTTCGACCCGAAGGCGATGCGATTGGCGTTCGTCCTGATCTTGCTCGGTTACGGCACCAAGGCCGGGCTCGCGCCGATGCACACCTGGAAACCGGACGCCTATGCGGAGGCGCCTGTGCCCACCTCCGCCTTGCTTGGCGCGGCCTTTGTGAACTGCGCGGTTTACAGCATCGCGCGATTCGATGTCCTCGCCGTGAAGTGTTTGGGGCACGAGTTCCCGGGCCGATTGCTGGCCGGGTTCGGCGTCGCCTCCATCCTGGTGGCCGCGCCCTTCATCCTCACCCAAAGAAACTTTCGCCGCCTTCTCGCTTACTCGAGCATCGATCACGCCGGCATTATGGTGGCGGCGCTGGGCTTCGGGGGCAAACTCGGCGCCCTCGGCGCCATGCTGCACATGCTCTTCCACGCCGTGACCAAGCCGCTGCTCTTTTTCTGCGCGGGCAATGTCCAGCAGCATTTCGCGACCCCGTATTTGGGTCGAGTCCGAGGTGTCATCGGCACGCTCCCCTGGACCGGCGGATTATTCCTGCTGGCTACGTTGGCCGTCACCGGCACGCCGCCGTTCAGCATCTTCCAAAGCGAATTCACGATCTTGAGCGCGGCGCTCGCCGCAGACCGGGGCGGGGCGGCCTTCCTGTTTGTCGGAGGCGTGGTGACCATTTTTGCCGGCTTCCTGACCCACATGGCCAAGATGAATCTTGGGACGCCCCGGCCGGAGAGCCCGCCGGCCGCCGCCGAGTGCCCGTGGAAACTGGGCGCAATGCTGGGGGTCGCCGGCGCGGTCATCACTCTGGGATTCTGGCTGCCGGCCCCGCTGCGTCAGCTTGTGGAAGCATCCGCTCAGATCATTGGAGGCGCCCCATGACCCTTTCATCGGACTTGCTCCCGGTCGTCGCCGACCTGCAGAAGCGTTTTGCCGCGCGCCTGGACGCGGTTCACGCGCCGCGCTCGAATGAAGTCTATGTCCACGCGAAGATGGATCTGGTGCCAGGCTTCACGGCCCATCTTTACCGGCAGTGGAAGGCGCGGTTGATCAGTCTGTTCGCCGATGACGCCCGGCCCACTGCGGGGGTGTTCCATGTCTATTATGTGTTCGCGCTCGACGCGGCCCACGGCTTCATCATCCTGCGGGTGGCGCTTTCGGCGGAGCAACCGGAGTTGGCCTCGCTGACCAACGCGATTCATGGCGTCAATTGGCAGGAGCGCGAAGTGCAGGACCTGTTCGGAGTGAAACTGATCGGCCATCCGAATCCGCGGCGCTGCGCGCTGCACGACGACTGGCCCGAGGTCTTTCCTTTGCGCAAGGATTTTGACCTGCGCACGAAGCTGCCGCCATTCGAAGGCGAGCGACACAAGTTCCGCACGGTCGAGGGCGAAGGTGTCTTTCAGGTTCCGGTCGGACCGGTCCATGCGGGCATCATTGAGCCGGGACATTTCCTCTTCAGCGTGGCGGGCGAGCCGGTGCTGTACCTCCAGCTCCGGATGTTTTACGTGCATAAGGGCACCGAGAAACTGTTCGAGAGCCTGCCGGCGGCCCATGGCGTGCGGTTGGCCGAGAGCATTTCCGGCGATTCGAGCTTCGCCCACGCCACCGCCTTCTGCCACGCCGTGGAACGGGTCGCTGGTGTCGAGGTGCCAGCCCGCGGACGGTTCCTGCGCTCGATCTGCCTGGAGCTCGAGCGACTCTATAATCACCTCGGCGATATCGGCGCGATCTGCACGGACGTGGCCTTTGTCACCGTCCACATGCATTGTCTGAGGCTGAAGGAGCGCGCGCTGCGGGCTAATGAAGAGCTCACGGGCCATCGCCTTCTCCGGGGCATGGCCTGTCTGGGCGGGGTGCGCTTTGACTTCGAGGCCGGCCAACTCCAGGTGCTCCGGCAACTGGTCGCCGAACTTCGACCGGAGTTCGATTCGGTGGTGCGTCTGATTGAAGAATCGTCCTCAACTCGCGACCGTCTCGAACATACCGGCGTCCTGACGCCCGAAGTGGCGCGCCTCCTCGGCGTGGTCGGGATCGCGGGTCGCGCCTCCGGATTCGACCACGATTTGCGGCGCGATTTCCCTCACGCCGCCTACGATCAGATGAAGGTCCATGTGCCCGTTTATCAGGTCGGCGACGTGGCGCACCGACTGCAGGTCCGCATCGATGAGGTGCGGGAATCGTTCTCGCTCCTGGAGCAATTGGCGGCGAAGTTGCCCGACGGTCCGTGGCGGGTGGAGATCGGGGAGTTGCCAGCCGAAGGCACGGCGCTGGGTTATGTGGAAGGCTGGCGCGGGGAGATCTTTCACTGGATTCGCACCGCGCCGGGCAACCGGCTGGCGCGCTGCAAAGTGAAAGACCCGTCGCTGCAAAACTGGCCGGCGTTGAGCGAGGCGATCCTCGGCAACATTGTTCCGGATTTCCCCGTGGTGAACAAAAGTTTCAACCTGTCGTATTCGGGCACGGACCGCTGATTTATGTTTGGAATCCTTGGCAAAAGTCTCAGCACGGGCATCGTGACCACGCGGTACCCAGACGGGCCGGCGGAAACTTCGTCCCGCGCGCGCGGCAAACCGCAGATTGACTGGGTCAATTGGAAAGACGCGCGTCCGGCGGCCGCGATTTGTCCGACCGGCGCGATCGCCTGCGAGGATCTGGGTGAACGACGGGAGGCCAGCCTGGACGTGGCAAAATGCATTTTCTGCGGATTATGCGCCGACGTGGACCAGGCGATCCAGATGACGCGCGTCTGCGAATGCGCGGCGCGGCGGCGTGAGGAATTGGTGACCCGCGCCGCCTACAGCCTTCGGCCCGACGGCACGCACGAACGGATGGTTTCACCGCCTGGCTCGGGGCCGGCATCCGCCCAGGCCATGAACGCGCCGCGCCCGGATTCCCTGGAGGTTATCGGCCAGAAAGTCCGAGGGCGAGCGCAGAACATTTTTGGGCGCTCGCTGCACATCCGCGAGGTGGATGCCGGTTCGTGCAACGGCTGCGAAATCGAAATCATCAACCTCAGCGGCCCGGTCTATGATCTGGAACGTTTTGGGATTCACTTTGTGGCTTCGCCGCGGCATGCGGATATGCTGCTGGTGACCGGACCCGTGACTCGCAACATGGAGTTGGCCCTGCGCAAGACCTATGACGCCACGCCGGAGCCACGCTTGGTCGTGGCGGTGGGCGCGTGTGGTTGCAGCGGCGGGATTTTCGGGATCAATTACGCCACCCGCGGCGGAGTGGATCAAGTCATCCCGGTGGATGTCTATATTCCGGGCTGTCCGCCCAATCCCCACGCCTTGCTCCACGGCATCCTCACGGCCATGGAGCGATTCGAAATCCCGGCGCCTCCGGCCCGGTAGCCGACCCGGGATCCCGCCGTTGGGAATTTAGACCTGTTTTCGAGCGAGGGGAGGTGGTATCTTGGCGCTGTTCCGGGTGACTGAGTATCGAATTTACTATGACATCCTCCAAAGAACCGCTCTGGTCCCTCCGGCGGGGAGATGGCCGCGTCCGGGCTTTCACGTTGATCGAGCTTTTGGTGGTGATCGCCATCATCGCTATTCTGGCTGGCATGCTTTTGCCCGCCTTGGGCAAAGCCAAGAGCAAGGCGACGGGCATTTCCTGCATGAACAACACCCGCCAGCTTCTCTATGGCTATCTCATGTACGCTGAGGAAAACGCGGACAAAGTGGCGAGCGCCGATTCGTGGATCGATAATACCTGGCTCGATTGGGCGACCACGCCGATCAACACCAATGTCAACGTGCTCGTCGATCCGACCAAGTCCGTCCTGGCCAACCATATTGGCAAAGCCAAAAACGTGTTTCGCTGCCCGGCCGACATGTTTGCCAGCCCGGCGCAAAAGGCCAAAGGCTGGAGTTCGCGCGCGCGCAGCGTGGCCATGAACGCCTTTTCCGGCGCCAACGATGACCGTTCGCTGCTCGGCCCCTGGGTGGGATGGAGGAAGACCACCGATCCGAAAAGGCGTTCGCCGACCGAGCTCATTGTGCTGCTCGACGAACATCCGGACTCCATCAACGACGGCTATTTCATCGCGACCTTGAGCGGGTATGGCGGGCTCTACGGCTGGTGCGACATACCGGCAACCTATCACAACGGGGCGTGTGGATTCGCGTTTCTCGACGGGCACTCGGAAATCAAACGTTGGCTGGGGAAACTGCGGGGCGCCGAGTGGCAGAAGGTCGCCTACAAAGATCGGCACGCCGGAGTGTTCAAATGTGAGACGGTTCCGGACAAGAACGACATCGACTGGGTGAAGGACCGGCAGGGGGACTTGAAGTGAGATTCACTCGGCGGGTCGATGTTTCCGGCTGATGCGCATGTTTCTGGTCACGTCGGCCCCTTTATCGCCGCGATGCGCGCCGTCATCCAGAGAGTCTCCCAAGCTTCGGTGATGATCGATGGCCGGGTCACCGCGTCCATCGCCGCGGGACTGCTCGTGCTCATGGGGATTGAGGAGGCGGATGGACCCGAAGATATCGAATGGCTGAGCGGCAAGATCGTTCGGCTGCGAGTCTTCAAGGACGAGCATGGCGTCATGAACCGTTCCGTCCAAGAGGTGGCGGGGGAGATTCTCCTGATCAGTCAATTCACGCTGTTTGCGAGCACGAAAAAAGGAAATCGCCCTTCCTACATCCGGGCCGCGCGTCCTGAGCTGGCGATCCCACTCTACGAGGCATTCATCGTCAGGCTCACCGGAGATCTGGGGCGATCCGTCCCAACCGGGGAATTTGGCGCGGACATGAAGGTGGCGTTGATCAACGACGGACCCGTGACGATTGTCATCGATACCAAGGAGAAAGAGTAGAGCAAGTGTCAGTCCTTACTATTTAACAGCAATTCTCATTTTGACCCAGGACACTGTCCGTTCCACGCATGTAGTCCCGGCTTCAGCCGGTTTTCCCGTGGCGACCGGCTGAAGCCGGGACTACATACTTGTCAAAATGAGAACTGCTGCGGCCAGACGCGCTGTCCTTGCGGATTGTCTTGCACTTGCCATTCTGTTTTCTGGCAGGCTTGACCCAAAGCGGCCAGGAACCGCCCTCGGTCCTCATCGTCTCTAACAAAGTCCTCTCGATGATCACCTCGGTTCATCAGATGATGAATGGCGCCGGGATACTCAAGACGTAAAGGAGTCAGTTCCTAGTTTCTAACACATGACACGGCGCGGAGCATGCATCAGACTCGCTGCAGGGGTCGCCAACTGCGTGTCCAATATCCAGGAGCCATCTACCACGTGATGAACCGG
>CAYHFE010000130.1:0-15044 GCA_964355375.1 uncultured Verrucomicrobiota bacterium | reverse complement strand
GCGCACCTTCAGGTTCATGGCCCCAACTCACGTCCAATTTTTGGAGGTGTTCCCTCTCCATCAACCGTCGAAGGTGGGGACGTGCGGCTCGCGCGTCCCCGTTTGCGCCGCTGAACGCGGCTCGTCCCCACCTGGTTCGTGATCCCAAGGCGGGCGACGACCGGATCGAGCCGTCACCGCCCCTGTTCAGAAGCGAGGCGCGATCCGTCACCGCACAGTCGTCTCAGCCTATCCGTTCAGCGCTTCGAAGACCTTGCCGACCAGTTTTTCGCTCGGCTTGAGGGTCTTGGAACCTTGATGCCACTTGGCCGGGCAGGCCTCATTCGGATGCTTCACCAGATAAACGTTCGCCTCCATCTTGCGCAGCAGTTCTTCCGCGTTGCGCCCGACGTTGTAGAAATTGATTTCCGAGGAGACCAATGTCCCCTGTGGGTTGACGACAAACGTGCCGCGCAGCGCCAAGCCCGTCGCGCCGTCATAGACTCCGAAGAGCCTGCTCACTGCTCCGGTCCGGTCCGAGCCCATCACGTAGTTGACCTTGGCCAGCAGTTTCTCCGCATCACGCCAGGCGAGGTGCGCGAATTTTGTGTCTGTGGAAACCGAGATGACCTCGGCGCCGAGCTTTTTGAGCGCGTCATGTTTCTCCGCCAAATCCGCCAGTTCCGTCGGACACACAAACGTGAAGTCCGCCGGGTAGAAAAATAGAATGGTCCACTTGCCTTTCTTCTGCAGTTGGTCCAGCGAAATGGTGCCGAATTCCCGTTCCGCCGGATCGTAGATTTCCATCTCGAAATTCGGCACCTCCGTGCCGACCGATACCGTTCTTGACTCTGTATTGTTCATAGTTTGTCTGTCCAGTTTGCCAGAAATGTTCGAGCATTCAACAGCCTGTCCGGGCCCGCCAACCCGACGCCGGACGGCGGGATTCACCGTTAAACTGCCGGCCATAGAAAACTGGATTTTGGCCGGAAGTCAAATGCGCGGAACTGAAATGATGTCCCCGAGATTTGGTTTCAAGGATATCACGCCCGCTCTGATTCCTGTGGTCTTTGACGGCCTTTGCCGTGATTTCAAAGCCGCCCATCTCGTCCACTGCGTCAACGAGGTGGACGGTCCGCAGGGCAGACGCGCCTCATGACACCGCCCACCAAAAACGGCTCGGAAGCGTTGAAAGTTGGCCCGGGTACTGCAACATATTGCCAGGTTTTCTGGGATATTGCCGCCGTTACATTAATCATTCGCTCGATGGACTTTCATTTCCCTCTCGTTTCTCGCCGTTATGCTCTGGCCCTGCTCCTCGCCCTCTGGCTCGTTCCAGACGTTCGTTCCCAGGAAACCCTCCTCCCCGCCGGCTCGATCTGGCGCTGGCGTCCGGGAACCGTCGAGGCCTCGAATCCGATCGAGGCGTGGCGCGCTCGAGAATTCGACGATGCGGCGTGGGAGTCCGTGCCGGCCCCGTTTCATTTCGGCACCAACGCCCAGGGCGGTGACGACGCGGTGTTGACCGGGACGATTCTGAGCAACATGCGGAGCAATTACACCGGCATTTTCCTCCGCCACACCTTCGTGATCACGAACGTGGCCGAGGTGGAGGCGGTGCAATGGGTGACGACCTACGACGACGGATTCATCGCCTGGATCAATGGAGCCGAAGTGGCGCGAGCCAACGTCCGAACCGGCGCGATCGCCTTCAATACCGTGGCCTCGACATCCCGCGAAGGCGACCCCGCCGCCACGATCATCGCGGCGATTTCACCCAAAACCTACCTGATCGAGGGAAGCAACATTCTGGCCGTTCAGGCGGTCAATCAGAACATCTCGACGAGCAGCGATTTCCGGTTCGACACGGCCCTGCAAATCATTAAACGGAGTCCTCCCGACACCTTGCCTCCCGCCATCGTCCAAACCCAGCCGGCGCCGGGAACGAGCGTGGGAGAGCTGGGCGCACTCACGGTCACGTTTGGCGAACCGGTCCTGGGTGTGGAGGCCGAGGATCTGCAGATCAACAGCCAGCCCGCCAGTTCGGTCTCGAACAATCCCGAAGGCACCGTTTTCACCTTCACCTTCACCCAGCCTCGCCCCGGCTCCATCTCGATCACCTGGAACGACCCGCCTGCCATCCACGATCTTTCCGGAAACTTCTTTGATCCTGCAGCACCGGGCGCCACTTGGTCTTACACCTTGGCCGACGTCTCTCCTCCCAAAGTGATCGACCTGGTTCCCGCACCCGGCGCGCAAGTAAGTCGCTTGGCGCAGGTGGAAGTCACCTTTGACGAACCGATCCAGGGCCTGGATGCGGCCGATCTGCGGGTCAACGGTCAGCCCGCCTCCAGCCTGACCGGGACCGAAGCCGGCCCGTATGTCTTCCAGTTTCCTCCGCCTCCCTCGGGGCTCGTGCAGTTGGCCTGGGCCGCGAGCCACGGCGTGGCCGACACCTCGCCCGCAACCAACGCCTTCCCCGGTGGAACGTGGAGTGTGACGCTCAACCCCGGCGCGCCTCCCAACGACATCACGATCAACGAATTCGTCGCCGGCAATCTGGGCGGGCTCACCGATGAAGATCGTGAAGTCCAGGATTGGATCGAAATCCATAACCGCGGCACCAACGCGGTGAATCTTCTGGGCTGGTCGCTCACGGACGATCACGCGGTTCCGGGCAAATGGACGTTTCCGTCGCGGGTGCTGAACTCCGGCCAGTTCCTGGTCGTCTTCGCGTCGGGAAAAGATCGCCGCGCCCTGTCGGGCGCCAACCGTTTCCACACGAATTTCAAACTCAACGCCTTTGGTGATGCCCTGGCGTTGTTCAATGCCGAGTCGCCGCGCGTCGCCGTGACCGCATTCACGCCGGCCTTTCCCGAGCAACGTCTCGATTATTCCTACGGCTGGGACAGCTCGAATCGGTGGAGTTACTTCGCCACGCCGACGCCCGGCGCCGCGAATGGGGCCAGCGCCATCGCGGGCCTTGCCTCCGCGCCGCATTTCAGCGTGCCTCGCGGAACCTTCGACACGCCGTTCCGCCTGATCCTGACCACGCTGCTCGACGGGGCCGCGATCCGCTTCACCACCGATGGCAGCGAACCCACCGCCAGCACCGGCCTCGCCTACACGGACCCGCTCGAGATCCGCCGGACCACCACCCTTCGCGCCGCCACCTTCAAGGCGGGATTCCTTCCTTCAAGGTCTCTCACGCAGAGCTACCTCTTTCTCGATCAAGTGATCGATCAACCGAATAGCCCGCCCGGGTTTCCGGAGAACTGGGGCCGAAATACCTCGTTCCCCAATGGCGTGGTCCCGGTCGATTACGAGATGGACCTCGATCCGTTGCGCACCGACCCCAACAACCCGGCGTCGCCCATCGACCCGCAGAAGATGCAGCGCCTCAAAGACGGCCTGCGCGAGCTGCCCATCGTTTCCCTCGTCCTGCCCACCGAGGACATGTTCGGCGCCACCGGGCTTTATCCGAATGGCCGGGAGAGCGCCGTGAAAGCGTCGAACGAGAAAGCCTGCTCGATCGAGATGGTGTTGCCGGATGGGGGCACCGCCTTCGCCGTCATGTGCGGCATCGACCTGCACGGCAACGCCAGCCGCAATCCCGTGAAGAATCCCAAACACGGCTTCAAACTCGCTTTCAAGGGAGCCTACGGCGAATCGACCTTGCGTTACCGCCTCTTCCCGGATTCCCCGGCGCAGGAGTTCGATGACCTCATCCTGCGGGCCGATTTCAACTCGAGCTGGCGTCATTGGTCCGATTCGGCCGGCAATGGGAGTGGCGCCTTTCAACGCACCCGCGCGTCCCGAACCCGCGACGCCTGGATCAAAGAAACGTTTCGCGACATGGGCAACATCACCAGCCACAGCCGCTATTGTCATCTCTTCATCAACGGCCTCTATTGGGGCGCCTACGACTTCACCGAGCAGCCCACCGATAGCTTCGCCGTGAATTACTTCGGCGGCGTCAAGTCGGACTACGATGTGTTCGACCAAGGCGCGCTCAACGCCGGCAGCGCCACGGCCTACAACGCCATGGTCGGCCTCGCCAACCTCGACAAAAACTCCAATTACGAGCGCATGAAGCAGTCCCTGGACATCCCGGAGTTCATCGATTACACGCTCCTCCATTTTTTTGTCGGACATCAAGACTGGGGCGGTTCCAAGAACTGGTACGCCATCCGCAAGCGCGTCCCCGGTCCCGCCGGCGCCTTCAAGTATTTCCCCTGGGACGGCGAATGCCTGCTCCTCTCCGAAGACGTCAACCGGGTCTCCAACCCCGACGTGCCCAGCGGACTGCACACCAAGCTCGATGACAACGCCGAGTACCGCCTGGAGTTTGCGGATCACGTTTTCAAGCAAATCCTGGCTCCGGGCGGCGCGCTGACGCCCTCCGCCAACATCGAACGCTGGCAGAAATGGACCCGCGTCCTGGACAAGCCGATCGTCGCCGAATCCGCCCGCTGGGGCGATTACCGGCGCGATGTCCACCGCTACTCCGAGGGCGCCTTCGTCCTTTACACCCGGGAAAACCAATGGCTGGCCGAGAACGAACGGATGGTCAATTCCTACTTTCGCAATCGCAATGCCACCGTGCTCAATCAGCTTCGCACCGCCGGGCTCTATCCGTCCGTGGAGGCCGCTTCGTTCAGCCAGCAAGGCGGACGCGTCCCCGCGGGGTTTCGCCTCAGCCTGTCCGCGACGGCGGGCACGATCTTTTACACCACCGATGGGAGCGATCCGCGGGTTTACGGGAGCGGCGCCGTCGGCCCCAAAGCGGTGGCTTATTCGGGTGATCCCCTCGTCTTGAGCCGCTCGACGACCGTCCGAGCCCGGACCCTCCGCGACGGCACATGGAGCGCCCTCAACGAAGCCTTCTTCACCGTCGGCCAATTCGGGGTGCCGCTTCGCCTCACCGAAATCATGTATCACCCGCCGGGAGGAGACGCGGACGAATTCCTCGAAGTCATGAATATCGGGCCGTCGCCGCTCGACCTGAGCGGATTCAGTTTTCAAGGCCTGAATTTCATCTTTGCGGACGGAACGATCCTGTCGGCGGGAGCCACTCTTCTGCTCAGTTCGTCGGCCAACCCTGGCGCCTTCCACACTCGCTATCCGAGCGCGTCCGTGTTGGGCGCATTTGACGGAAACCTCGACAACGGCGGCGAGCGCCTGGCCATCCTGGACCGGCAAGGACAGACGATCATCGCCGTCCATTACGACGACGCCAACGGCTGGCCCACCACTCCGGATGGCGGAGGTCATTCGCTGGAAATCATCGATCCCCTGGGCGATCCGAACGCGCCCGACAATTGGCGGGCCAGCCCCTCGCGTGACGGCACGCCGGGCTTGCCGCCCACCCTTATTTCACCGAGCCCCGTTGTCTTGAACGAAGTGATGGCGGACAACGTTTCGGCCGTCGCCAACAACAGCGAGTTTCCGGATTGGGTGGAGCTCCGCAATCGCGGAACAGAGGCCGTCAACCTGGCGAATTGGAGTCTGACCGATGACGGTAATCCGCGAAAGTTCGTCTTCCCGACCGGCGCAACACTCGCGGCCGGCGGCTACCTCGTCGTGTGGTGCGACTCCGCCACCAACACGCCCGGACTTCACGCCGGCTTCGCGCTAGGCCGGACCGGCGACAGCCTTTTTCTTTACGACACGAACACCAACCGCGCTGACGCCCTTTCTTTCGGACTGCAGTTGCCCAACTACAGCATCGGCCGGGTCGGCGATCTCTGGCGGTTGACGACTCCCACTCCCAACGCCGAGAACTCCGGGGCGGCCGTCGGCGCGCCAGCGCAACTCGCGATCAACGAATGGCTGGCCCATCCGCTTTCCGGTGGGGACGATTGGATCGAGCTCTTCAACCGGTCGGCGGAAATGCCGGTGGCATTGCGCGGGCTTTTCCTGAGCACCAGCAATGCGCTCTGCCAAATCCATTCGCTCTCCTTCCTTCCGCCATTGGGCCACCTCCAAATGTGGGCGGACGAGCAACCGGGACCGAATCATCTGGAACTCAAACTTCCCAGCGACGGCGGCGTCATCACTCTCACGGACGAGACGGGACTTGAATTGGAGCGGGTGACCTACGGCCCTCAAACTCTGAATGTCTCGGAAGGGAAATGGCCCGACGGCGCCAAGAGCATCGTCGCATTTCCGGACAGCGCCAGCCCCGGGGCGAGCAATTACCGCGCGTCGTCGAGCGGACCAGTGATCAACGAAGTCATGGCCCGCAATCGGCGCGCTCTCGTCAGCCCCTGGGGAACCTTCGCCGACTGGATCGAACTTCACAATCCTGGCGATCGCGAGGCGAACCTCAGCGGCTTGACTCTCGCCCTCTCACTCTCGGGTGGAGGACGCTGGCTCATTCCGGCGGGCACGAGCCTGCCGCCGGGAGGGCACATCGTCGTCTGGTGCGACGACTCCCGCGCCGCTTCCCAGAACAGCGGCGAGACCTTCAACAGTGGGTTCGCTTTGAATGGGGAGAGCGGTGATCTCTATTTGTTCAACGCCGCCGGGCAGCCGATCGATTCCGTGAGTTATGGTTTCCAATTGTCCGACCAATCCATCGGTCGCAGCGGCGGGGCCTGGCGTCTCTTGGATTCCCCCACGCCCGGCGCGGCCAACTCCGCTCCCGCCGCACTGGGCCTCCCCGGGCAGGTTCGGATCAATGAATGGCAAGCCCATCCGGAGACGGGCGACGACTGGTTCGAACTCTCTAATTCCGATCCGCAACCGGTGGATCTGAGCGGATTGTTTTTGAGTGACACTCCTTCCACGCCAGGCGCAACTCTGTCCCCAATCCCGGCTCTCACGTTCATCGGGGGACACAACTGGGTGAAGTGGATTGCCGATGGCCGCGCCTCCGCCGGCCGGAATCATGTCCATTTCAGCCTCGATCAGCTCGGGGAAACGCTTCGACTTTACGATGCCGCCCATGCCTTGATCGACTCCGTGGATTTCGGCCTTCAAGCCGATGGCATCTCGCAAGGCCGGTGGCCCGACGGCGGGACCAATCTGGTCAGCTTCGCCATCACGCCCTCTCCCGGCGGTGGCAATCATCTGCCCCTGCCCCACCTCGTGATCAATGAAGTCCTCACCCATACCGATCCTCCGCTCGAGGACGCGATTGAACTGTTCAACCCGACGGATCGAGATGTCGCCATCGGAGGTTGGCACCTGAGTGACAGCGAAACGGATCTCAAACGTTTCCGCATTCCGGACGGTACCGTCATCGCCGCCCGCGGCTATCGTGTGTTCTATCAAGCCGATTTCGGTCCGGCCGACGGCGAGCAGGACATTCCTCCGCTCTTCACTCTGAATTCTGCCCATGGCGATTCGGTCTATCTTTCGGAAACGGACACCGGCGGCAACTTGACCGGGCATCGCGCGGAGGTCACGTTCGGCCCGGCCGCCAAGGGCCTTTCTTTCGGCCGACACCCGACGAGCGTCGGCGTCGATTTTGTCGCCCTGAGCCAGCGCACATTTGGCTCGGATCGTCCGGCCGATGTCGCCCAGTTCCGAACAGGTCGCGGCCTGACCAACGCCTCGCCTCTGATCAGCCCCGTCGTGATCAGCGAGCTCATGTATCATCCAGCGTCGGTCGGATCCAACGCCGCCGTTGATCCTGGATTCGAGTTCATCGAGCTGCACAATCACACTCCCGCACCCGTGTCGCTCTTTGATTCTGAGCATCCCACGAATGTCTGGCGGCTCGCCGGGGCGGTGAGTTTCGCCATTCCCACCAACACGGTTGTTGCCGCCGGAGCTTCTCTCCTCGTCGTCCCGTTTGATCCGGCGAACCTCAGCGCGGCCGCAGCCTTTCGCGCGCGCTACGGCGTTTCCGTCCCGCTGTTCGGACCGTATTCGGGCCAACTGGACAGAACGGGCGAGAGTGTTGAACTCCTTCGCCCCGACGCACCGCAGGCTCCGCCCCATCCTGATGCGGGTTTCGTTCCCTACGTGTTGACGGACCGCGTGCACTACGCCAGCACCGCGCCCTGGCCGGTTTCCGCCGATGGCACCGGCGCGTCTCTGCAGCGCCTCAGGCTGGCGGACTATGGCAATGATCCAGCGAATTGGAAGGACGCTGCCCCCACGCCCGGCCGGGCCAATGTCCCGATCACGAACTCGCTCCCCGTCATCGTGACCCAACCGCGAAACCTCTCCGTGGTCACGGGCGCCGCTGCCGTCTTCAACGTCGTCGCGGAAGGATCTGTCCTGCTTCGATTTCAATGGCGGTTCAACGGCGGCGACATCGCTGGAGCCACCGCCGCCACGCTGAGCCTGCCCCAGGCGCAGAAGAATCAATCCGGACCTTACACGGTGCTGGTAACCGACGCCCTCGGTTCCATCCTGAGCAAGCCCGCGGAATTGGTGATTTTGGATCCACCTTCGTTGATCGCTCCCAGGATCAATCCGGCGGGTCAGTTTACATTTTCCCTGACGGGATCATCCGATCAACCCTTTGCTGTCGAGTCCTCGACCAATCTGCTCGATTGGACCCAACTGAGGATCCTGAAACCAGTCGCCTCGGGAACCGTCTTCGTCGATGAGCAAAATGCCAACTCGACCACTCGCTACTACCGCGCGCGTTTGATTGAATGAATCCAATCAAGTTCGACTTGCCTGCGCCGTTCGCACCGATAAGCACGTTCAACGCCTTGAACTCCAGGTCGCGCATCTCCCGGATGGATTTGAACCCGGCGAGTGACATATTCTGCAACGTATTCATGGGTTGTCTGACTTGCGCGCGAGGCTGCTCCTTTGGTTCGGACAACTCAATCCCGTTGCCCCACCCGCGGTCGAGGACGCGTTGGATTTTGGCCTCGAAGCGGGGGAGCAGCGCACGCCCCGTCTCCATCTGCAACGCCTCCGCTCCTTGGCCGTCGGCCAAGGTTGGGATGAGTCCGCACCGTTGGCGCTCAAATGTCGCCAAGGCCGGCAGGGGGATTTCGTTGGGACGACGAACGCGGTGTGTTGAGGGCCAAAGGCCCGCATCCATCCCAGCCTGGGCCAACGGCCCAGGTTTCGTGACAAACAAAATCAGAAGGGCTGAAAGCCCGCCCCAAAGTTCAATCCCACACATAAGTTTCATCGTATTCCCCACCGCATTTTTTTCCGGAACATTCGAGACTCCTCCTGAAATGTCCGCGTCTTGTGGTGCTCCTCTTGGCCGTCAATGTAAGCGCGCAGAGAATCCCATGAGGGCCAACGGCCCGTTCAATACCAGCGTGGTCCCAGGGCAACAGTTAGGCGCGCCTCAATATTGGTGTTCATTCGGGTCCCATGGTGGTTAACTTGAATTGTTGCGGTGCAATTCCTACTCATCGGGCTGACCGAAGAACTTTAGTCCAGCGCCTCCAAACGATTCAAAATCCATGCCCCCTCACCTCGCGCATTCGACACGAAATCAGGCCGCGTTCAAGATCTCGCACCGGCTCGTGCTGCTCGCGACTTTGGCGCTGATCTTCGGCCGCCTCGCCGCCTCCGGCGCGGCGGGGCTCGGACCGCCGACGATCACCCAGATCACACCGCGCCCCGGCGCTCTCGCCGCCCTGGATTATGTCACGGTCACGTTTTCCGAGGCGGTGACCGGCCTGCAGGCGGACGATTTGCTCATCAATGGTGTTCCGTCCCACGGGCTCAGCGGCGCTGGGAACACCTACTCGTTTGACTTCGCTCAACCACTCTACGGAACGGTCTTCATCACCTGGGCCAATGGGCATGGCATCGTCAGCCTGGCTCAACCGCCCCGCGCGTTTGACGCGACTGCGGCGAACGCCACCTGGCGATATGAACTCGTTGATCGATACCCTCCCGAAGTCGCCCAATGGCATCCTCCGCGGGGCGGCACTGTCGGGTCGCTCCGCCAAATTGAAGTGACCTTCGACGAGCCGATCCTGGGCATTCGCGCGTCCGACCTGATCATCAATGGCCGTGCGGCGACGAATCTCATCGCGGGGGCGGACGGTTCGTGGCTCTTCCAGTTCCCCGCGCCCGCGCCCGGCTTCGTTTCCGTGGCGTGGGCTTCGAATCACGGCATCACCGACGCGTCGGTCACACCCAATCGCTTCGTCGGTGGTTCGTGGAGTTACACCATCGATCCCAACCGTCCGCAGCCCAATCTCGTGATCACGGAGATTCTGGCGGCAAATGTTCGCGGCGATGGCCTGACCGACGAGAACGGCGAACCGCAGGACTGGATCGAAATCCAGAATCGCGACCCCCACCCGGCCCAAATGGAAAACTGGTCGTTGAGCGATGATCCGGATCGACCGGGCCTCTGGACCTTTCCGGCGCGCACCCTCGAGGCCGGTCAATTCCTGGTTGTCTTCACTTCGGGTCTGGACCGCCGATCAACCGATCCGGACCAGCCGTTGCACACCAATTTCAAATTGAGCGTCGCGGGCGAGCCGCTCGGGCTTTACTCGAGCGATTCGCCGCGGCAGCGCGTCAGCGGCTTCGACCGCTATCCGGAGCAGCGAAACGACATCTCGTATGGGTTGGATCCCGCCGGGGTCGAACGGTACTTCACGATGCCCACGCCCGGTTCGACCAATCTCACCAGGGCGACGCTCGGATCCTGCGAGCCAGTCCATGTCAACGCCCAGCGCGGGCACTTCGCCACTCCGTTCGATCTTACCGTCTCCTGTCCGACGACCGGGGCGGTGGTGCGTTACACCACCGACGGATCAGAGCCCATCGCCAGCAGCCCGACATTTCCAGCTTCGTTGCGGATCGCGCGGACGACGCTGTTTCGGGCGGCGGCGTTCCAGGACAATTTTCTGCCCTCGCCGGTCGTGACGCACACCTATTTCTTCAATCTACCCGCAAATATTCGATCGCTGCCGGTCATCTCGATCGTGACCGCGTCCCATCATCTCTACGGGCGCTCGGGCATTCTCGGGATCAACGGCGGCAACTATCGCAGCGGTCCCTGGTCGCCCAACCCGGGCGCGGCCGACGATTACCACAACCCGTCCAAGCACGGCCTGGCTTGGGAGCGCCCCACGTCCGTCGAGTGGATTCGACCGGAGGATCATTCCGGGTTTCAGGTGGACTGCGGGCTCCGGGTCCAGGGCAGCGATTACCAGCGTCCCCGCCTGACCGCCTCGAGCAAGTTTTCCTTTCGGCTCTATTTCCGGAGTGATTACGGACCGGGACGCCTCGAGTACCCGCTCTTTCCCCTGACCTCGGTGCAACGATTCGATCAGATCGTTCTCCGGGCTGGTTTCAACGAACCCGGCAACCCGTTCATTCGGGATGAACTCCATCGCCGCCTCGCCCATGACATGGGCCAAGTGGCCTCTCACGGCACGCTCGCCGTCGTCTTCGTCAATGGCGTCTATAACAGCGCCTCGCCTTGGTACAATCCTTGTGAACGGGTCCACGAGGAATTTCTCCAGGAACATCTCGGCGGGGGCGACGAGTGGGATGTGGTCGGGCCTTCCTTCGCGGAATCCGCCGGCGCGCGCGGGGTCATCGATGGCGACCGGGCCGATTTCCAAAGCCTGGTCAACACGCTCCAGACGCAGTCAACGACCAATCCCACGGTCTATCGCAGCATCAGTCGCCGCCTCGATCTGACGAACTTCGTGGATTACTGCCTGCTCAATGCCTACGCCGCGATGGGCGACTGGCCGGCCAACAACTGGCGCGCCGGCCGCGACCGGCGCCCCGGCAGTCCCTGGCGTTTCATCGTCTGGGATGCGGAATGGGGCATGGGCATTTACGATCGGGCGGTGACCCTGAACCCTTTCACCCAAAGCGGGGGCGGCCCCAACGATTGCGGCCTGGGCAGCGTGGCCAGCTCCGAGATTGCCCGCATGTATGACCGATTGCGGGCCAGCCCGGAATTCCGCCTCCTTTGGGCCGATCGTGTCCACAAACACTTCGCTCCCGGCGGCGCCTTGACCGGCGCTCACATCACGAATCGATTTGAAGAACTCCGCCGCGAGTTGCGCGCGCTCCTGCCGAGCATGGACACCAAGATCCTGCGCTGGGCGCGCGATCGCCAAAGCATCTTTTTCGACCAAATGGCGCCCTACGATCTGCTGGCCTCGTCGAACGCGCCCGGGTTCAGCCCCTTCGGCGGCGTCGTGCCTGAACAGTCTCGTCTCCGCATGACCAACCTGAGCGGAGCCATCTACTACACCCTGGACGGCTCAGATCCCCGCGAACCGTTCACCGGGGCCGTGACACCGACCGCGTCGCTCTATACCGAGCCCGGGCTCCTTCCCGTCACGGTCACGGTTCGGGCGCGCTCCCGGCAAGGCACGAATTGGAGCGCCCTGACCGAAGCGACGTTTGCGGTGGCGACTTTGGGCATCCCGCTCCGATTCACCGAGATTCATTACCATCCCTGGGGTGGATCGGCGTTTGAGTTTGTCGAGCTCCAAAACATCTCGAGTGCCACGATCGATCTGGGCGGAATGACGCTCGAGGGCGTCAAGCTTCGATTCGCCGAAGGGATGAAACTCGCGGGCGGCGCGCGTCTGGTGATCGGTTCGAATACGGACACCAATGCCTGGCGCAAGCGCTACCCGGCGGTGGCGTCCGCCGGCTGGTTTAGCGGCAGCCTGGATAACGCCGGCGAACGGCTGACCCTGCTCGACCCCGACGGACATCCCATCACGTCGGTGACCTATCAACCCGATCACGGTTGGCCCGCGGGCGCGGACGGTTCTGGATACTCTTTGGAGGTGATCGACCCGCGCGCGAATCCGGACGACCCGGCGAATTGGCGCGCCAGCGTCCAAGCCCACGGCACGCCCGGCGTCGGCCCAGGCCCTTTCCCGAAGTCCGCGGTGCAACTGAACGAAGTCATGGCCGACAACGGCACCGCCGCGAGCGTGGAGGGCGCCCATCCGGATTGGATCGAGCTTTTCAACTCCGGGAGCAGTCCTGTCGATCTCTCAGGATGGAGTCTGAGCGCGAGCCGGGGCAACTCTCGCTTCATCGCTCCGCCTGGAACGAGTCTGCCCGCGCGCGGCTATCTGATCGTGTGGTGCGACGGCCAGCCCTCGACAGGCGCCACATTGCACGCGGCCTTCGCCTTGGACCGCGACGGAGAGAGCCTCTTCCTCGACGACGCGGCGGGTAATCGCATCGATGCCATCACCTGGGGCCGGCAAGTGACGGATTTCTCGGTGGGCCGGATCAACGGCGAATGGGGGCTGACCCGGCCCACGCCCAACGCCGCCAATCAACCAGCCGCGCTCGCTCCACCGCGGCTTCTCACCCTCAACGAATGGCAATCCAACCCGCGGCCCGGCGACGAAGCCTGGGTGGAATTGTTCAATCGTTCCGCCGCGGAACCGGTGGCTCTTCGGGGCATGTCTCTCGGCGACGGTGTAACGACGCCACGGCATGAGTATCTCTCCTTTCTCGCCCCGCACGGCTACGCCCGATGGATGGCCCACCCTCAGATTGGACCGGACCGTCTGGGCTTCTCCCTCTCGGCCAGCGGCGGAATCCTCGTCCTTTACGATTCATCCGGCAGCGAGTTGGAGCGCGTCAGCTACGGCCCCTCCGCCGAAGGTGCCTCGCAAGGCCGTTGGCCCGACGGCCAGACCGAGATTGTGATCTTTACCGACACGGCCAGTCCGGGCGCAATGAATTACACGGACACGGACGCGGGACCGATATTGAATGAAGTGCTGGCGCGAGGTCGTTCACCCAGCGCGACCGAGCGCTCGACCGGCTTCGTGGAGATTTTCCATCGCGGCCCAGGGGCGCTCCATCTGGGCGGCATGAGCCTGGGACTCGAGCGCTCGCGGCCGGGGCAGTGGGTTTTTCCGTCCGATACACTCCTTGCGCCGGGGACCTACCTGGTCGTGGCTTGCGATAGCTCGCGACCGGTCTCCGCGAGGCCCGGTGATTTCAATCTGGGCCGGTCCCTCGATGGCGAAAGTGGCGGCGTTTACCTTTTCAACACTCGGAGTCAATTGGTGAGCTGGATCGAATACGGTTTTCAGATCGAGAACCGGTCCATCGGTCTGAGCGGAGGACAATGGCGGCTTTTGGGAACGCCCACGCCCGGGGCAACCAATTCCGCTCCCGCCGCGCTCGATCCCGCCGCCAACCTGCGCCTGAATGAGTGGATGGCGGATTCCGTCGATGGAACCGATTGGTTCGAGCTTTACAATCCGTCCAGCCAACCGATCGATTTGAACTCCGTCACGCTGACCGACGACCCTTCCATCATCGCCCCAGACCGGTTTCGACCCGCCCCGCTCAGCTTCATCGCCGCCGGTGGATTCGTGACATGGATGGCCGATGGCCAGCCCGCCGCAGGCCGCCAACACGTGAATTTCAAACTCGACGCCAGCGGAGACTCGCTCCTCCTGAACCGGGTCAATGGCACGAACTTCATCCGCATCGGCGGCGCGGCTTTCGGCCCGCAGCGGCCGGGTGTCTCGACCGGAAGCTTCCCGGATGGCACGGAACAATGGATCGAGTTCCCCGGCTCCGCGACGCCGGGGCGGGCCAACGTTCTGCTTGGGATCGACACCGATCGAGACGGAATACCCGACCCGGCCGAACTCCAGCTCGGGCTGAACCCCGTGAATGCCGCGGACGGAGCGTGGGACGCGGATGGCGACGGAATCTCCAACGCGGCCGAGTATCTCAGCGGCACCGATCTTCGCGATCCGAACAGCCGCATGAAGCTCGAAAGCATTACCGTCGCGGGCGGCACCGTCATGACGTTTCGAGTCGCGACCAACCGGACCTATTCCGTCCTTTACTCCGATTCCCTCACGCCGCCCGCCTGGAGAAGACTGGCCGATGTGACGGCCCAAGCTGAGAGCAAGATGTTTTCCATCACCGACAATGCGGTTCGTGTCGCCGTCCGATTTTACCGACTCGTCACGCCCGCGGCGGCTCCGTGAACGCTTCCGCTGCCGGGGTGAGACTCCATCGAACCGTGGAATCTCGGTGAGACAAAAGTCAGGGCTCGCCGGAGTCTCGCTCCACCTAACCCGTGACGATTCAGTTGAGCTGGATGTGGATAGAGAACGGATTGCTCCGTCGCCCCCCACCCAAACCGG